>CAYZQS010000025.1:16976-30108 GCA_964480735.1 uncultured Rhodobacterales bacterium | reverse complement strand
TTGCGGATCAACCGCCACGGCGTGGCTTCGCGCAGATCGTAAGAGTTGGTAATCGGCGCGGGCATGGGCGAGGCAAGGATCAATTCGCTGACCTCATCCCGGCGCAAAACCACGTTCAAAACACCGGCGTTTTTCAGCAGCTCCTGTTCCAGCGCCTCGTCAACCATTTCGTCGGTTGAAGCCAGAATCGCCAACGAGGCGATCTGGCCCCGCTCCAGCCGGGCCTGCAAATAGTCTTCACGAAACCGCGCCACTGAAGGAACAAAAATCAACACCTCCGCCAACATGACAAACACAATTGTCAAAAGCAAAAATCGTCCTGAAAGTGAGTTCAGAAACATGTGTATTGCATATCCTCTTTGGCCATAACCTATTGAGGGAACACCGGTTCTTCAAGGATGCTGTTTGAAGACATCAGCGCGTCTAAAATCGTTGAACCAGCCTAACCACCCGTTTCACCCAGTCGTTTTCAAAAAGCCGCGGCGTGAAATAGGCCCCGGCGGCCCGCTTGTTGACCTCTCCGATGGTCGGATAAGGCGAAATCATCGCCGCCACCGCCCCCATTTTAAGATTGTTGGCGATGGCCAAAGACCAGACCTGGATCAAATCTCCGGCCTGCGGGCCAACAATCGAAGCCCCCACCGGCCGCCCTTTGACAACCATAACCTTGATTGATCCGTTGGTGGTCAACTCCGCCCGCGCCCGGTCATTTTCAGCAAAATCAAAACGCGCAACCTCCAGCCTGTCACCGTAAATTTCCCGCGCCTGCGCCTCTGACTGGCCCACATGGGCCATTTCAGGATCAGTGTATGTTGCCCAGGGAATATGTGCTTCGGACGCTTTTGACGGCAATCCAAACAGTGCGGATCGGATGACAACCCCGGCGTGATACCCGGCCACATGGGTAAACTGCATGCCGCCCGCCACATCGCCAATGGCGTAGATGCGGCGATTGCTGGTTTTCAGACTGGCGTTCATGGTAATCCCGGTGCGCGTAAACGCGACACCCGCTTTATCAAGATCCAGCCCGCCAATATTGGGCTTGCGCCCTACCGCCATCAAAAGATGCGTGCCCTTGAACGCAGGCCCGTCCTTGGTTTGAACCGTAATTGCGCCCGCCGTGCCGGTTATCTTGCTGGCCAGTGCACCCTCAACGATTTCCACCCCTTCGCTGCGTATTTGCGCCAGCGTAATGGCGGCGTGTTCAGGATCATCCTTACCCAGCGCTTTCATCCCTTCCAGCACCGTCACTTGGCTGCCCAGCCTGATATAGGTCTGCGCCAGTTCCATCCCGATCGGCCCGCCGCCAATAATGATCAGATGCCCGGGCTTTTCGCGCTGATCAAAGATGTTTTCGTTGGTCAGATAGGGCGTTTTGTTCAGCCCCGGAATGGGCGGTACCAAAGGCGACGAGCCTGTGGCGATAACAAAACGCCGGGCGCGTATGGCCACGTCACCGGCTTGCAGTTCCGTTGGCGAGGTGAATTTGCCGTAAGCCTGAACAACCTTAACGCCAAGCCCTGTAAACCGCTCCACGCTGTCGTGCGGTGCTATGCCGGCAATCACAGCAGCCACATGATCCTTGGCCTTCGCATAATCCACGGTTGGTTTGACCGGCTTCACCCCAAACGGTGCACCGGTGGTCATGGCATAGGCATGTTTGCCGGCCGCAATCAGCGATTTTGAGGGCACGCAGCCGTGGTTCAGGCAATCCCCGCCCATCGCACCGCCTTCAACCAGCACCACCCGCGCCCCCATCTGCACGGCCCCCGCCGCAACCGACAGCCCGCCGGAACCTCCGCCAATAACGCATAGATCGGTTTTGATATTCTCAGGCATGTTCAGACCGCCCTGTTTTTAAAGAATTTCAGAACAATCGGCAGCACCGCCAGGGCCGCCAATCCAAGGATCGGGCCCAAAACCTGCGGCTCAAAAATAATCCCCAGATTGGGGCTTTCGCCGCGGGCAAAGACTTCACCCAGACCCGCCCCAACCCACGTGTAAACCACACCACCGGGAATGATGCCAAAAAACGTGGTGAGAACAAAATTGCGCAGGCTGACTCCGACCAGTGCGGGGATCAGATTGGCCACAAAAAAAGGCACGGCGGGCACCAGACGCATCAAAAACAGATAGCTGATTTCGTTCTCCCGCAACCCCTCCTTGAACTTTTTGACACTGCCTTCTGACGCATCCATTTTCTTTGACAACTGCGCACCCAGCCCATACCGCGCCGCCAGAAAAATTACCGTCGCGCCGATTGTGGCCGACCCGATATTCAGCAGCGACCCGGTATAAACACCAAACAAAAATCCCCCCGTAAGCGAGGCAACCGCGGCACCGGGCAGTGAAAACGATACAATGGCAATGTAAGCCGCCATAAAGACAATCACCGCCACGGTGAAATTACGCTCGCGCCAACTGATCAAGGCCTCGCGGTTGTCACGCAGGGTTTCAAAGGACAAATAGTCTTTTAGGAAGACAAATCCGATCACCGCAGCAACAAAAATACCGGCAATGGGTGCAAGTTTGCGCAGGCTTAGGCCCGTTTCTTTTGGCTGATCAGGCACTCAATTCTCTTTTTCGGCTGATAACTGTTGATTTGATCCTATGTGGATCAAAGCCGCCCGCAGGAACAGGGGTTTCACAAGCCCTTGATCGCAGGTGAGGAAATATTTCAGGTATCGACCGAAATCCCTGAAATTGCCGCCAAACATTACAAATTGCCGCGCAAAAACTGCAAATTGACCGGCATTTTGGCGCCCGCGCGAATTGACTTACCCATACAGCGGCCCTAAACAGCGGCTTCTGAATGAATCGGCCCCGCAGATCGTGCGAAAACGGGCCGGACCCACGCGGGAGTGAACCACATGAAACGTACCTATCAGCCCAGCAATCTGGTTCGCAAACGCCGTCACGGGTTTCGCGCCCGCATGGCCACCAAAGCGGGGCGCAAAATCCTGAACCGCCGCCGTGCGCAGGGCCGCAAAAGCCTGTCCGCATAGGGCCGCCTGACAAGGCAATCAAACATGACACCGCCAAAAGTGCTGCAGGCTGATCCAACCGGTTCCGCCGCCGCGGCGCTGTCGGCACATCCCATTGAAACCCTGCGCAAACGCCGTGATTTTCTGGCCGCCAATCATGGATTGCGGCAGGTCACGCCGGGATTTCTGGTTCAGGCCCGCAAGCGCAAACCGGACGAATGTGATCCCGAAGCCATTCGCGTCGGCTATACCTGTTCCAAAAAAGTCGGCAACGCGGTAACGCGCAACCGCGCCAAACGGCGATTGCGCGAAATCGCACGGCTGGTAGTGCCGAAACATGGACGCTCCGGCTGGGACTACGTGTTGATCGGGCGGGCCGGCGCGACGGTATACCTTGCGTTTGACAACCTAAGCGCCGATCTGGGCGCGGCGCTTGGCCGTATTCACAAACGCTAAAAACATGCTCTTCCGGTTGCCGGAAAAGAGCGGCTGTCGGAAATACCGCAAATCCATAACAAATTTGAACCAATGTTTCCATTCCCCCGGGTACAGATTGGCCGGACCACCCACAAAACCGGATACACCCGCTGCAAGGCCGGATTATTAAACCACTAAACTGGTTTAGTGGTTCTGTTCATTGATTGTAAGATATTGATTATCCGCAATATAATAGACTTTCTACAAATTAACATTGATGTAATTCAAGTGCCAAATCCAACAGGTTGACCACTGGTTTTCGTATTACACCAAAGGTTCCGGCAACTGCAGTGCGGCACATATTGCGTATTTGTGGTTGGGTTTGCGACATCCACGCGCCAAACCGTTTTGCCTGCGATATCTTGGACACTTGACCATAATGCCCGATTTCGGGATTATTTACATCGTGATATATGAATGCTTCATCCGCGAAGCCATCGACATTAGGAGTGTGTCATGCCCATAGAATTTGACGGTCAAACCTATGAAACCAACGAAAAAGGCTATTTGACCAGCACCGACGGCTGGAGCGAAGGCCTAACGCAAGCCCTTGCAGCGGCTGAAAATATAGAGCTGACAGACAAACACTGGGACGTCATCAACTTTTTGCGCGACGAATACATCAACAACCGCGAGAACCAGCCCAATACCCGCACGATCGTGAAAGCAATGAGTGCTGAATGGGGTGAAAAAATCTCGCAAAAGGACCTGTACAATCTGTTTCCGGGGGACCCCAGCAAACAGGGCGGACTGGTCGCCGGTCTGCCGGAAAGCCGCCGCAAAGGCGGATATTAATTGCGGGCTGTCATTGCCCGCAGCATTCGGGCAATCTTTTGCCCGGCGGTTTTGAGGATTAACAAAAGTTAACACGAAAAATCCGGTGCAATCGGCGGTACCATTGCTTATATGGTGGCCCAAAGCGCCACCAATCTGAACGTGCCATCCCATGACCCCACTCGCCTTTGTCATCTCCCTGCCGGTGCGCGCCTACCGGTTGCTCGGCAGCCCGTGGGTTGGCAACAGCTGTCGCTATCAGCCCACCTGTTCCGCCTACGCAATGGAGGCGCTTGAAATTCACGGCGGAATAAAAGGCAGTTGGCTGGCCTTGCGCCGCATTGGGCGCTGTCACCCACTGGGCAGCGACGGGTATGATCCGGTGCCGGAAAAACCCAAATCAGAAAACGACGAAACCTAAACTTTAAGGCTCAGTTTCCCGCCTTTGTTTTTGCGCGTCGGAATAGAATTCCGGTCGATGTCACCCTGCAACGTGTGCATGACATCATCAAAGAACTTTTGGTCGTCAAAATACCATGTGTGGCCGGCGTTGGCCAGGTTTCTGAACTTATGCCGGTTCTTGTCAAAATATGCCCCGCAATCCACATTCACGGCCTTGCCCGGCGCATCGTCCGGCAACCCAATCCGCCCTGCCCGGGGCGCCACGCCAACCCGCTTGATATTGGACAGTTTAAGCGCCCTATCATATGGATTGGCATAGTTGGTCACCCGCACCGTATGCCGGTACAGCGACGAACTCTTGGAATTGCCTGCGGAAAGCGAACTGGCAGAGACATCACCGGACACCAACATCACCTGAGAGGCCGACCAGCTGACGCTGGCAATTGTGCTGTTGTCATCGGCATCATCAAAAGCCTCGCGCACCACGTAGGCACCCATCGAGTGGGCCAGCACATGCACGTTCACCGTACAGTCCTCCTGCTGATACTTAACGAACCGTTTCAGCCCCTGATCCACCAGCCGTAACGCGCTGGCTTTGGCATCGCGGCGGTCCTCCAGATAGTTCAAGACCGAACTGTCGCTGGGCCAGTCAAAGCTGACAACCACGCCTTTGAACCCGGCCTTGGCCAGCTTCTTTTTGATCTTCTTGTGCCGTTCCAGCATTGTGGCGGTTGGCGTGTTAAACCCGTGAACGAATACCAGAATACCACCGCAATCGTCATGGTCATCGTCATCGTCGTGATGATCATGATCGGCATGCGCCTCTTTCAGTACATTCTCGGTCCAGGCCCGTTTCGCCGTCACCTCATGGCTTGGCGAAATATCCCGGGCGTTGTCCGGCACATCCAAAAACCGCGTCGCCCCCAAGGGTGCGGGTTCCGGATCAAATTCGCCATTCCTCACACGCCGAACACAAATAACATAATTCACGATAATACCCCCACGGTTGCAATACGTTTATGTAGCATGTTTTTTGAAGATGGTAATCCATAACTACGTGATGTGATGATCGATAACTACAATTGAGTAATAAATTATTCACCCCAAACGTTCATGACTTGTTCTAGTGGACTGTTTTTGTCAGTATGTCAAAAAAATACCCAGAGGATTGAGCATGACAGATTTTGAAGTCCTGTTGCAACGCACCGGACTGTCCGTGGCTGAGGCCGCGAAATATCTTGGATATCAAGAAGGCAGTATCTATCGTTTCAAAAGAGGCGAAGAACAACCGAAGTTGTCAGTTTTACATGCTCTTCGCGGTGCAGCAAACTCGCCAAATCTGAACATCGGTGAATTTACCTTTATTGATTTGTTTGCCGGGATTGGTGGATTGCGAAAAGCATTCGAAGCTTCCGGCGGTGCCTGTGTTTACACCTCCGAATGGGATCGATTTGCCCAAACCACCTATCATGAGAATTTTCGTGATAACCGACCGATACAGGGGGATATCACAAAAATTGACGCCGCCGAAATTCCACCGCACGATGTTTTGGTGGCAGGGTTTCCCTGCCAGCCTTTTTCAATAGCAGGCGTTTCCAAAAAGAACGCGCTTGGGCGCAGCCACGGTTTTGACGACGAAACGCAAGGAACGCTGTTTTTCGATGTGTTGCGCATTCTGAAACAACACAAACCAAAGGCATTCTTGCTTGAAAATGTGAAGAACTTAAAGAGTCACGACAAGGGTCGCACATTTAAAGTTATCCGTCGAAAATTGGAAGAAGAATTAGAATATAACGTCCACATAAAAGTGATTGATGCGAAGCATTTTTTACCTCAGCACCGCGAACGCATTGTGATCGTTGGCTTTAAGGATGATGTGCCATTTACTTGGGACGATCTAATTTTACCTAATATAGGTGAGACGAAACTCTCTTCGATTCTTCATTCAGAAAATGGCGTTGAGAACGTGGAAAAGCCATATACAGAAGGAGAAAAAGCAAATGTAAATTTGAAATACACGTTGTCAGACAAATTGTGGAATTATCTACAGGGATACGCAGCCAAGCACAAAGCAAAGGGAAACGGATTTGGTTTTGGCTTAGTGACAGGTGACGACATTGCGCGAACTCTTTCCGCGCGATATTTTAAAGATGGTTCTGAAATATTGGTTTGCCAGGGCCCAGATTCAAATCCGCGAAGATTAACACCCAGGGAATGTGCGCGTTTGATGGGTTATGATGACGACTTCAAAATTCCAGTTTCTGACACGCAAGCCTATAGGCAATTTGGAAACTCAGTGGCGGTTCCGGTTTTTGAAGAAGTGGCTCGGATAATGAAACCACATATTGTATCCACCTCCGTTATTCGGAATTTTAATCAAATTGCATCTTGAGATTTCCATCTAATCAATGCCGGATCAAGATGGTGCTGAAAGAAATCCTCAAATGAGATTACGTTCAGCGCGTCAGAGTAATGTTTTGTCTTAATTTTTTCCGGAACGACAACTTTTACATGCCGGTCCTGCATTCTTTTTAGCTCCGCACCAGACAACTTTTCATCAATCGTCGCCAAATAAAAGTTTTGGCCGCTTTGCCCTTCTGTTACGACCTGCCGCCAGCGTTCTCTCAGTGTGCGCTTACATGTAAATACAATGCAGTCACTGGCATAAGTTTTGTACCATTCTATATTGGGCAAAACATAGTCTGGTTTGCTGTCACCTAATTCAGGCTGCTCTGTGTAAGGATAACCAAGCGACTCGAACAATGCAGAGACCGTCATCTCGAATGTTTTTCCGGCCCGTGGGCGACGGCTTTGTGTAAGGCTGAGACAAAATCTATCTATCGCGCCAAAATTGTTAGCTACAAATTCCAGCACCTGTTCGCCCGACAGATTAGCGCCGAGCTCTTTGAGAACATGCTGTTTTAGGGCCGCCCCACAAGCTGATTTCTCAAATACCAGATATTGAGTGTAGGCTTCATCCTGGCAGTCAGCTACCAATTGGCTGAAAGATGCCTTAATAAGCTTTGCATCTGACGACTTTTCTCCCAAAACTTTCGTAATCGCGCTCTCAAAAACTGAATCGACGCTCGGTATATTCTTTTTCGCTTCTGCAAAAAGTAATTTTCCAGTTTCAACGTCATTAGGTTCCAATTCGTCAAAATTCATTCTATTAGGCCGATAACTTTAGTGTTTGCGCGAGACTGAAACACAATTCCTGCCTTTTTCAAGAGATATTTCTGATTCTTCATGCTCGACACCCCCACCGACATCCACCCTCTGTTCAACAACGCCCCCGCAACCACGGCCTTTAAAAAGCTGCGCCGCCGGATCGTGCGGCAAACCCGCGAGGCGGTGGCGGCTTACGGGATGGTCAGTCGCGGTGCCAAATGGCTGGTGTGTCTGTCCGGTGGCAAGGACAGCTACACCATGCTGGCCATCCTGCACGAGCTGCAGTGGCGCGGGTTGTTGCCGGTGGACCTGCTCGCCTGCAATCTGGATCAGGGGCAACCAAATTTTCCGGCAACCGTGCTGCCGGAGTTCCTCAAATCCATGAATGTCCCGCACCGGATCGAATATCAGGACACCTATTCCATCGTGAAATCCAAAGTGCCCACGGGGCGCACCTATTGCGCCATGTGTTCCCGTCTGCGCCGGGGCAACCTGTACCGGATCGCGCGGGAAGAAGGCTGCAGCGCCGTGGTCCTTGGCCACCACCGGGATGATATTCTGGAAACTTTCATGATGAACCTGTTTCACGGCGGCAGGCTGGCGACCATGCCGCCAAAACTGCTGAACGAGGAGGGGGATTTGTTCGTTTACCGCCCCCTGGCCCATGTGGCCGAAAAGGACTGCGAGAAATTCGCCAAAGACATGAATTATCCGATCATCCCCTGTGATCTGTGCGGCTCTCAAGACGGGCTGCAGCGCCAGCAGATCAAAGCCATGCTCGACATGTGGGAGAAAAACCACCCCGGCCGCCGCCAGGTGATGTTCCGCGCCCTGATGAACGCCCGGCCCAGCCATTTGCTGGATCCCACGCTGTTTGATTTTGTCGGGCTGGATGCAGCGGCAATTAAATCAAATTAGCGGTGAATTGCGTGGTCATGATTAACCGGTCCATCAATTTGCGCTGCTAGATCAGGGTTGCTGTCATCCCGTTCACAGAAAGCAGAGAACCTGAAACGCCCAGCAACGGACTTTATTGCCGGATTACGTCGGCGGTTGGGCAATTTTCGCGCCCTCGGTTTTTTACCTTTGCTGGCCGTGGCAACCTATTGGATCAATGCCCACAGCCTGTTGTTTGTCATCAGTTTTTTGCTTCCGGTCATCGTGCTGTTTCAAAGCAGACCAATGCCAAATCTTGCCGTTGATGACTACGCTCAAACCCACGACCAACTGACCGGCCTTTACAACCGCACTTATGTGCTGGACCGCGTTGGCCGTTATTTGCAAGACGAAAGCGGGCAAAAACGTGAAACGGCGGTGCTGCATGTTGACATAGACCAGTTTCGCCGCATCAATGACCGGCTTGGTCAGAACGTCGGTGACAAGGTTCTGACAGCCGTTGGCGGACGTATCAAATCCTGCGTCCGCGCCAATGACGTCGTGGCGCGGATCGATGGCGATGACTTTGCTATCGCCCTGTTTCCGCAAAATAAGACAGACGTTTCAATCATCCTGTCAATCGCGGCGCGTCTGCACAAAGAGATGCTGTTGCCCCTTACCATTGACGGGTCCAATATCTACGTCAGCGCTTCCATCGGCGTTTGCCTGTCAGGCCGCGCCCCAAAGCGTGCGGCGCAGTCGATCCTGGCCAGCGCCCAGATCGCCCTTGATCTGGCAAAACGCGAGGGCCCGGGCGCCACCCGCAGTTTTTCGCCCAAAATGCGCAGCGAGGTGCTGCAGCTGTCCACGCTTTCCGCTGATCTGGACGCAGCATTGACCAACGGCCAGATCCGCCCCTATTTTCAGCCTCAAATCAACAACCACACCGGACGGATCACCGGTTTTGAGGCTTTGGCCCGCTGGCAGCATCCGCAAAACGGTGTGATCCTGCCCGCCGCGTTTTTAAAAGCCATAGAGGCCGCAGGACAGGCAGAACGACTGGGCGAAGTCATATTGAACCACGCCCTGACGGCGCTGAAGGCGTGGGACCGGGCAGACTTGAACATCCCCACGGTTGGCGTAAATTTTTCCGCCACCGAGCTGCGCAATCCAAAACTGGTGGAGAAAATCAAATGGGAGGTGGACCGGTTTGATCTGGACCCTTCGCGGATCACCATTGAGGTGCTGGAGGATGTGGTCAGCGATCACAGCGAAGACGTTACAGCACGCAACATACGCGCGATGGCCGCGCATGGGTTTGCCATTGATCTGGATGATTTTGGCACCGGCCATGCCTCGATCAGCAACATCCAGCGCTTTACTGTTAACAGGATCAAAATAGACCGGTCGTTTGTGACCCGCATAGACACCGATGAAAGCCAGCAGAAAATCACCGCCGCCATCATAAATATGGCCGAAGGTCTGGGAATACAGACGCTGGCCGAAGGGGTGGAAACCACAGGCGAAAGGTCGGTGCTGGCCCAACTGGGATGCCGCAACATTCAGGGCTTTGGCGTTGCCCGCCCCATGCCGTTTGAAGACACCATCGCATGGATCGCCGCATACAACAGCAAATTGGACCCGAACCGGCATTTTCCCCGCAAAACAGGTTGAACTGATCCCATCGGAACACCATGTCATGGCTGTATCAACTGGGCGTGTCTGAACGCCGCTAACCTGTTAAAACAGCTTGACCTTGGGGGGCCATTTCTGTTGAAACCCCGTAGTTACAAATCCTGCAGGCGGGCCTTCCAACATGGACGAACAGAATAAAAATCTGATTCTGGCAACGGTGCTCAGTGCACTGGTGATACTGGTGTGGCTGGTGCTGTTTCCACCACAACAGCCAGTGCCTGCGCTGCCAACCGGATCAACAGAAGTCGCCACCCAACCGTCCGGCAGCGTGGCTGTGGCCCCAACCGTTTCCGGCGACGGCGCGGCAATTCCGGTGCTTGCAGACGAGGTGACCGAAACCCGCGAATTGGCGCTGGCGGAATCAGACCGTGTGGTGATCGACACTGCCCGGTTGTCAGGCTCCATCTCGTTGCAGGGCGGCCGAATTGACGATCTGTCGCTGAACGATTACCGCGTGACGCTTGCAGCGGAGTCCGCCACCGAAACCCTGCTGTCCCCTGCCGGTGGTCCCGATGCCTATTACACCGTTTATGGTTGGGCACCCGCTGGTGGGCTGGATGCAAATCTGGTGCCAAACGCCAACACCGACTGGACGCTGGAAAGCGGCACTGTTTTGTCGGTGAACGCACCAATCACGTTGGTTTGGGACAACCAGAACGGCATGATCTTTCGTCGCGACATTTCGATTGACGAAAACTATATGTTCACGGTCAAACAAAGCGTCGCCAACACCACCGGCGTTGACCAGCGCATGTTTCCCTATGGCATTGTTGCCCGCAAAGGCGAGCCTGACACCATCGGCTTTTACATCCTGCACGAGGGCGTTGTGCGCTCGTCCGATGGCGAGTTGCAGGAAATTGACTATAACGACATGCCCGATCAGGACCCCGCCGAAGGCGGTGCCGTGGACAAGATCGAAGTCACTGACAAAGGCTGGATCGGCTTTACCGACAAATACTGGATGACCACACTGATCCCCAACGCCGGGCAGCGATTTGATTCCATTTCCAAATACACACCGTCCAACGACACCTACCAGACAGAAATCCGCCTGCCGGTGATGACCATTGCCGCCGGTGAAACCCAAAGCATCACCACATCGCTGTTTGCCGGAGCCAAAGAATGGGAAACCCTGCGCAACTATCAGGACGACCTTGGCGTTGACAAATTTATCGACGCGATCGACTGGGGCATCTTTTCCTTCCTGACAAAGCCGATCTTTCAGGTGCTGCACTTCATGAACGGTCTGATCGGCAACATGGGCATCGCAATCATCAGCCTGACGCTGTTGATCAAGGCGCTGCTGCTGCCGCTGGCCTATAAATCCTACGTCTCGATGGCCAAAATGAAGGAATTGCAGCCGGAAATGCAGGCGATGAAAGAACGCGCCGGTGATGACAAGCAGAAGCTGCAAAAAGACATGATGGCGCTTTACAAGGAAAAGAAAGTCAACCCGGCCTCCGGTTGTCTGCCGATCCTGCTGCAAATCCCGATCTTCTTTTCGCTGTACAAGGTTATATTTGTCACCATCGAGCTGCGCCATGCGCCGTTCTTTGGCTGGATCCAGGACCTATCCGCACCTGATCCCACATCGTTCATGAATCTGTTCGGCCTGATGCCCTGGGACGCGCCCGGTACGGACAGCTTTATTGGCATTCTGTCCATCGGCGTGTTCCCGATCCTGATGGGGGTAACCATGTGGATGCAGCAAAAGCTGAACCCGGCCCCAACCGACAAGACGCAAGCGCAGATTTTTGCCTGGATGCCGTGGGTGTTCATGTTCATGCTGGGGCGGTTTGCCAGCGGGCTGGTGGTTTACTGGGTTGCCAACAACACCATAACCTTTACCCAGCAATACCTGATCATGCGCAGTCAGGGCGTGAAACCCGACGTGTTTGGTAACATCCTGTCGGGCTTTCGCAAAAGCAAAGACGCGGAAAACTAAGGCGGCGGTGCTGTGACAGCCCTCCGGTTTACCCTTGCCCCACCGCCTGACCAGACCGCCCGGGAACGCGGCCGTTTGCTGTTTGCCGGTACAAGCGATTTCCTGAAAGGCGTGGTGGCGATGGATGGCCTGCCCCCTGCTGACCGGATGGAGGTGTGCTTTGCCGGGCGCTCCAACGTGGGCAAATCAACCCTGATCAACGCGCTGACCGGTCGCAAAGCACTTGCGCGGGCCTCAAACACCCCCGGCCGCACGCAGGAGATCAACTTTTTCACCCTTGCTGACAGTCACTATCTGGTCGATTTGCCCGGCTACGGCTTTGCCAAAGCCCCCATCCCCGTGGTCGAGAAATGGCAGCGGCTGCTTAAAGCTTACCTTTCGGGCCGCGCCACATTGCGCCGGGTTTTCCTGCTGGTTGATGCCCGCCACGGCGTGAAACCGGTTGATGATGAGATTATGACCCTGCTGGGAAAATCCGCAGTTACCTTTCAGGTGGTCCTGACCAAAACCGACAAGCTGAAATCTGCGGAACTGGTAAAGACCACGCTGGCCGTCATGCAAGCGCTTGCCAAATATCCGGCGGCCTTCCCTGAAATCGTATTAACCTCGGCTGTCAAGAGCGATGGACTGGACGATTTGCGCAGCATCATTGCAACGATGCAATAACCCATCTTTGCCTTGGCAATGGCGGCATTTCCGGGCTAAGTCCCCTGAACCCGTTTCAAAGGCCCCCGATGACCACGCAAAACCCAAAGAAAAGCGATTGGTTTGCCACCGCCGCCACCCTAAGCAAAGCGCTGCCCTATCTGCA
>CAYZQS010000025.1:7010-16876 GCA_964480735.1 uncultured Rhodobacterales bacterium | reverse complement strand
TGTTTGCCGATGATTTCATTCCCGTGGTGGCCCCGCTTGGCACCGGACGAAACGGCGAAACCTATAACGTGAACGGCGACACCGCCGCCGGTGCAATTGCCGCCGCACTGAAAGCGGACCGCCTGTTGCTGTTGACCGATGTTTCCGGAGTCAAAGATGCAGCCGGCGAGGTGGTCACCCAGATCACCCCTGAAGCGGTGGCGCAAATGACCAATTCCGGCGTGATCGCGGGTGGCATGATCCCAAAAACCGAAACCGCGCTGGCCGCGATTGCCGGCGGCGTGCGGGCCGTGGTCATTCTGGACGGTCGTGCGCCCAACGCCTGTTTGCTGGAACTGTTTACAGAACACGGCGCGGGCACGTTGATCCGGGCCGATTAGGCGCAGTTGTCAAAGATTGCCCGTAAAATTCCCGTGAAAATATCTTGCGCTATCTGGCAGGCAAAGGCAAAACCCACCCATGCAAAACGAAGCCACAATTCGCCTGACCGTCTTTCTTGGTCTGTTCATCCTGTTCGCCGCTCTGGAGGCTTACGCTCCGCGTAAGTCCCGCGCGCAGCCGCGACCGCAGCGTTGGATCACCAACTGGCTGCTGGTGGTCACGGGATCGCTGACGGTTAACCTGATGGCCAAAATCCTGCCCTTCATCGCCGTTGGTGCGGCCATTGACGCCACAAACAAAGGCTGGGGCCTGTTTAACGTGATCGCCGCCCCTCTCTGGCTGGAACTTCTGCTGGCCATCCTGATCCTTGATCTGGCCATCTGGTTTCAGCACCTGATCACCCATAAAATCCCCTTGCTGTGGCGGTTTCACCGGGTGCACCATGCGGACCGTGACATCGACGTCACCACCGCATTACGTTTTCACCCGGTGGAAATCGGCTTTTCCATGCTGTTGAAAATCGGGCTGGTCTATCTGCTTGGCCCGTCTGCCCTGGCCGTGATCCTGTTTGAGATCATCCTGAACGGTACCGCCATGTTCAACCACGCCAACATCAAACTGCCGGGCCGGTCTGACGATATCATCCGCAAAATTCTGGTCACACCGGACATGCACCGCATCCACCATTCGGTGCACCGGGAAGAGCACGACAGCAATTACGGGTTTTCAATCTCGTTTTGGGACCGGCTGTTTGGCACCTATAACGACAGCCCCAAAGACGGTCATGCCGATATGGTGATCGGGCTTCAGTGGCAGGATGAAAGGCCGGCCAAAGTGGCATGGGCGCTGGCGCTGCCGTTTTTTAAACGGTGAACTACGCCGCCGCCAATCAGGCTGCAAACGGGGCCGGACTGGCGGTTCTTGGCGGCTTTCATCCAACCGCCGCTGATATGGCGCCGCAACACTGCAAGACAATCCTGATGTTGGGGCCACAGGAACCGGGGTTCTGGCCCACCCTGACCGCCAGTCCGGAATATACAGACGGCCAGCCCAACCCCGTTGACCGCTGGTCAACCCGCGTGATCGGCCAGCTTGCGCAAGACTTGCATGCAACCGCGGTGTTTCCGTTCGGCGGCCCGCCGTATCAACCTTTTGTCCGTTGGGCCCTCAAAACAGGCCGCGTCTGGTCCTCGCCCGTGGATCTGCTGGTTCACGATACCGCCGGTCTGTTTTTGTCCTTTCGTGGCGCACTGGCATTTGAAACCACGCTCAACCTGCCAGAACCACCCGCCCAATCCCCCTGTACAACCTGCGAAACCCGCCCCTGCCTGACCGACTGCCCGCCCCGGGCCCTGACCGGCGCGGGCTATGACGTTGATAACTGCCACACGTTCCTGCGGACGCCGCCCGGTCAGGCCTGCATGCAAAACGGTTGTGCGGTTCGTCGCGCTTGCCCTGTCAGCCAATCCTATGGCAGATTAAAGGAACAATCAGCGCATCACATGCGCGCCTTTCACAAAAGGTAGTATATGAAACGCCTGATCCTGATCCGCCACGCAAAATCCAGCTGGTCAAACGGCGGTTTGCCGGACAAAGACAGGCCCCTGAACGACCGCGGCCGCGAGGCGTCTGCACAGATGGGCAAATGGCTGGACCGCGAAAACCTGCTGCCGGACGAGGTGCTGTCCTCTTCCGCCACCCGGTGCCGCCAAACGTGGGACGGTCTGGCGAACGCGGCTAATCTGGCAGTGACCCCGCGATTTGAGGACAGGCTTTATCTGGCCGGCCCTGCCGAAATGCTGGCCATCTTAAGCACGGCCACCGGCGATACAGTTTTGATACTGGGGCATATGCCCGGCATCAGCGAATTCGCCCGTGACCTGCGCCGTGACCCGCCACCGGCCCATGAAATGTTTCAAAAATACCCCACCGGTGCTGCCACGGTGCTGGATTTCAGAACCGCGCACTGGCGCGAGGCGCAGATGGGTACAGGTATCTTTGTCAGCTACATGACCCCAAAAGAGCTGGCCTGAAACGACACGACCACCTGGCTCTTCATCTTTGCAAAAATACTCAGAATCCGTCGAGCGTGTCACGCGAGGACGGCCCGGTCCAACAAAAACCGACCGTAGGTCGTGTTTTTGGCGGAAGCCCTCCGGCCACCGCCAAAAAACGCGTTAATGCCCCAAAATCTGGCTGAGGAACAATTTGGTCCGGTCACTTTGTGGATTGCCAAAGAATTCTTCCGGCTCGTTTTGTTCCACAATCTGGCCCTGATCCATAAAGATCACCCGGTTTGCCACCTGCCGCGCGAACCCCATCTCGTGGGTCACAACGATCATGGTCATACCGTCCTGGGCCAGTGCAATCATCGTGTCCAGCACTTCTTTGATCATCTCGGGGTCCAGCGCCGACGTTGGCTCGTCAAACAGCATGATCCGCGGCTGCATGCACAGGGACCGCGCAATCGCCACCCGTTGTTGCTGACCGCCGGACAGCTGGCCGGGGAATTTATCAGCCTGTTCAGGGATTTTCACCTTCTCAAGGAAATGCATGGCGGTTTCCTCGGCCTCTTTCTTGGGCGTCTTGCGCACCCAGATCGGTGCCAGCGTGCAATTGTCCAAAATCGAAAGATGCGGGAACAGGTTGAAGTGCTGAAAGCACATGCCAACCTCGGAACGGATCGTGTCGATGTTTTTCAGGTCCGAAGATAACTCGGTCCCGTCAACGATGATCGTGCCTTCCTGGTGCTCTTCCAGCGCGTTAACACAGCGGATCAGGGTGGATTTGCCGGAACCGGACGGCCCGCAGACCACGATCCTCTCGCCCCGCTGAACCGTCAGATTGATGTCTTTCAGAACGTGAAAGGCACCGTACCATTTGTTCATGCCGGTGATCTGAATGGCCACCTCGTCGGACACTTTCATCTGCGAGCGGTCAATTTTTGCTTCTGCTGCCTGAGCCATTATTTTGCTCCTCTGTTTTGCGTTAGTGTCCGGTGGCGAGCTTGCGCTCAAGATACATGGAATAGCGTGACATCGAGAAACAGAAAATCCAGAACATAAGGGCGATAAAGCCGTAAAGTTCCCAGACAATTCCGTTCCAGGCCTGATTGGCGCGAATGGCGGTCGCCAGTCCGATCGGATCCAGCAGGCCGATGATCGATACCAACGTCGTATCTTTGAACAGCCCGATGAACGTGCTTACGATGGATGGAATGGTAATTTTCAAGGCCTGCGGCATGATGATCAGCCGGGTGGCTTTCCAAAAATCAAGCCCCAGGGCATCCGCCGCCTCGTATTGCCCCTTGGGCAAGGCCGCCAGACCGCCACGGATCACTTCGGCCATATAGGCCGATGCAAACAGCGTGACCATGATCATCACCCGCAAGATCAGATCAAACGTCGTGCCCGGTGGCAGAAAATAGTTCAGCAAGGTTGAGGCCACAAACAACAGGGTGATCAGCGGCACACCGCGGATGAACTCGATAAAGCCCACACAGATGGTTTTGACCACGAACAAATGCGATTGCCGCCCAAGAGCCAGCAAAATGCCGATGGGCAGGGACAGGGTAATCCCGGTGACACCGATTATAATCGACAGCATAAACCCGCCAAAGGACGAGCTTTCCACCGGAACCAGACCCACGCGACCGGCAATTTTGTAGGTACTGTTGATGGTTTTATCCAGGGTGATAATCGTGGATTCCACCTTAAGCACGTCGTCAAGCGCCGTGCGCTCCTGTGCGGTGGCGCCGATTTCCAGTTCGTCCAGTTCGGCCATTTTTCTGTGCGCATTTGGCAGAGCCTCACGCATGTCCCGGGCCTTGATCAGCAACTCTGACAGTTGTGCCTTTTGATTTGGCAGGTTTTCCAGCGCCGCCAGGTATTTCTCTGCCGCCACCTTTTTTCCTTCCGGGATCGGTGCGGCATCTATCAGATAGGTCTGCGTGGCGATCAGGCGCGGCATGCGCAGATCACCGACCCACTGATTCAACGCGGTATCAATCGGCGTCAGCGCCGTCAGCCACCATATGACCGGCAACAGGAACGCCACAATTATACTGGGCAACGAGCCGATATATTTTGGCAAGAACACAGCCGCCAGATAGGCAATCGCAAATCCGGCAATGACACCCAGCGGAAACCAGATCGAGCCGCCCCAGTACAAAAGAAACGCAACAAAGGGGAAGAACGCCGAGAACCACAGGAACCGGCGCGGCACCGATGAAAACAGCACCGGTGCAACCGCCAAAAGCATCAAAACGAATGCCAGGATGGGCCGCCAGTAAAATTCGCTTGGGTAAAACCCGAAAATCAACTGCCGAAAGCGCTCGCGGATCACCGCCCAACAGGCACCATCCGTGCCGTCGCCGTAAATGGCCGAAATGGCCTCGCGGCATTCGCCCAACGAGCCAACACCCCAACTGCCCTGAAAAATCCACGGCAGCAGTCCGGCCAAAAGATAATACAGGAAATAGATCGCCGCCAGGGACAGGATCGAGTTGGGAATATTGGAGAACATGTTTTGGCGAAGCCACAAAACAGCGCCGCTTTGCCCGCGCGGGGGCAGTCTTTCATCCAGCATTTCGGTGCGGACATATGAAACATCAGACATCTTATCGCTCCCGCATCTTGATGGATTCGTTGTACCAGTTCATCAACAGCGACACCGTGATCGAGATCGACAAATAGGCCGCCATCAACAGCATCAGGCTTTCCATCTCGCGGCCTGTCTGGTTCAGGGTGATCCCACCCAGCGTTCCGGTGATGTCCATATACCCCACAGCAATTGCCAGAGACGAGTTTTTGGTGATGTTCAAATATTGCGAAATCATCGGCGGTACGATGACCCGCAGCGCTTGCGGCAGGATGATCAGGCTCATGGTGCGCCCCGGGCGCAGGCCAAGGGCAAACGCCGCCTCAGATTGGCCTTTGGACACCGCCATGATGCCGGACCGAACAGTTTCGGCGATAAACGCCGCCGTATAAAGTGACAATGCCAGCCACAGCGCAATCAGCGAGTTGCGCATGTAAAATCCGCCGGTAAAATTAAAACCCTTCAACGAGGGGTACTGTAACCCTATAGGCTGTCCCATGATGAAAAAGATCAGCAAAGTCGGCACCAAGAAAATGCCCAGTTTAATCCAGAACGTCGGCAGAATTTCCCCGGTCAGTTCCTGGCGTTTGTTGGCCCATCGACCGAAATACCAGGTTCCGACGAGGGAAAGCAGGAACACAATAATTACGATGGACGAACCGGAAAAATATTCTGGTCGTGGGATATAAAACCCGCGGTTTGTGAACGCCACGGAATCGTTCAGAAACATCGATGCTGTCGCATTCTCGCCACGAAATTCGCGCGGTTGCGGCAAAGATTCAATAAAAATCGCCATCGCCAGAACGATCCACAGCAAAACCGGAACGTTGCGAAAGCCTTCAATATAAACCGTCATCAGTCGCGAGACGATCCAGTTGTTGCTTAGACGGGCAACCCCGATAAGGACGCCCAGAACGGTGGCCGTCAGACAACCCATGACCGCAACAAGCAGGGTGTTCAGCAAGCCAACCAGCGCGGCGCGGGCGTGGGTCGAGGTTGAATCGTATTCGATCAGACGCTGGCTGATGTCATAACCCGATGGATTGGACAGAAAACCGAAGCTTAACGGCTTGCCAAGCGCCGCCAGATTGGTTGCGGCATTGCTGGCCAGCCAGCCGATGCCCAGCATAAAAAGGATCAGCGCAATCGTCTGGATGGTCATGGAACGATAGCGTGTATCGTACAGCAACTGACTGATGCGAAAGGACTGCGGTTGTACGTCGGATGCTGCAGTCATCTGCTGCTCCCCCCCATTTTTGTTCCCGTCCTGCAGCCGCACCAAGAGTCTTTTCGCGCTCTTTGTTGTCAGTTGGCTGTGTGGGATCGTGGCATATCCGCCTGCATATGAAAAGGGCGCAGCCTTCGCCGCGCCCTTTTAAGTTCCGATTAACGGAATGGTGGAGAGTAGATCAAGCCACCGTCAGTCCACTGGGCGTTCAAACCACGTGAAAGGCCAATCGCTGTTGATTCGCCAATGTTCGCAGCAAAGATTTCGCCATAGTTTCCGGCTACACCCAGAACACGCTGTGCCCATTCGCTGTCCAGACCAAGCATCGCGCCATATTCACCTTCGGTGCCCATGATGCGGTTGATTTCCGGGTTGTTGGTGCCGTTGGCCATTTCAGCCAAATTGGCAGACGTAATGCCCAGCTCTTCAGCAGAGATCAGCACGTTCAAAGTCCAGCGCACAACGTCGCCCCACTGGTCGTCGCCGTGGCGTACAAGTGGACCCAAAGGCTCTTTGGAAATGATTTCCGGAAGAACAATGTGGTCGTCGGGGTTTTCAAAAGTTGCGCGTGTCGCGGCCAGACCAGAAGCGTCGGTGGTCAGAACGTCACAGGCACCGGACAGGTACTGCTGTTGTGCTTCAGCGTTGGTTTCGATTGGCACTGGCTCATAGGACATTCCGTTGGAGCGGAAAAAGTCAGCCAGGTTCAGCTCGGTTGTTGTACCGGTTTGGATACAAACGGTCGCGCCGTCCAGATCTTTGGCAGAAGCAACGCCCAAAGCTTTTGGTGCCATGAAGCCCTGACCGTCGTAGTAGTTAACGCCAACAAAGGTGAACTTCAGGTCCACATCACGGGAATATGTCCATGTGGTGTTACGGGCCAGCATGTCAACTTCACCCGAAGCAAGCGCGGTGAAACGTGTTTTACCGGTTGTTGGTGTGAATTTAACAGCGTTGCTGTCTCCCAATACCGCAGCAGCAACGGCGCGACATACAGTGACATCAAAGCCTTCCCAAACGCCATTGGCGTCGGGCGCAGCAAAGCCAACCAGACCAGTTGAAACGCCGCACTGAAGGAAACCCTTCGCTTTGACGTCGTCAAGTGTTCCGGCCGTTGCCAGACCGGCAGTAAAACCTGCCACTGTCAATGCGCCTAAAAATAGTGATTTTTTCATGTTTACCTCTTCCTGATAATCCACCCAGAGTGCCGGGCGGCTGTCCGGCCGTTATGGCCGGAATCATTTTGTGCCGCAGCGGTGACCGGTGCGACAAGTTGACTTTGTATGGATTAACGGCGATGCGTCAAGGGCGCATTACGTGGATGACCCTGCGTAAAGCTACATAGTGGGCCATCTTGCTGCGCACCCCCAATTGTTGGTTGATTTATCGGCTGTGCCGAGGAAATTATTGATAAACTATCAAACAGCGTTTTTAACTCAAATTTCACTTTGCAATCTATGCTTGCATTTGGCTGGCGTGGAAAAAGGATTCGGCGTCCAAGAAATCCTGGTACTTAAGCGCTGTTGCCCGGCTGGCGATTTCATCTTTACCCCATTGTTCTTCCTGCCAGATTTCATCGACCCGCGCAGCCTGCCACAGCGCGGCAACCGGCATAAATCTGTTGACCACCGCAAGCCCGATAACCAGCGATCCGCTGATGGTCACCAGATCGTAAAATCCAGCCAACGGAAATGGTTCAAATTCTGCAACCGCACGGGCCAAGTTTGCCAGCGATTCTGAAGGCTGGGCGTGCGGCATCACGCCAATCGTGGTGGTCAATGGTGCGGAAAATCGTGTCTCCGCCCAATTCAAAATAGGGTCCCAGAGGTCCGCCTGCCGTCGACACAACTCGTCCGGATGATCGGCACGGTAACACAGTAAATCGCTGCCGCCGTATTCCGCCAGATTTTGCGCGACCTCGGAATGTCTGTGCACCACCTTGTCAATCGCCGCGTTTGCCCGTCTGGTAAATGGCATGGTTTGAGGATTTACGTTCTTGTCCTGCGCCTGCCACTCCAAAGCGATGGCGTTGGCCAAGGCTTTGGTTGGCACCACAAACGGCGCTTTCGCCGGGGTTCTGACGGGGTGGTTGTCAAGGTGAACGGCAAATCCGTTGGGTTGGGAATGAACCGAAACCTCTGTCCAAAACCGTTTTTTCAGCGACGGGGTCATTTGGGCTTCACTGATTGGTTTCAAACGGATCAACCGGTGCCCATTTGACCGACCAGTCCAACGTGCCCCAGGTCTTTCTCATGTGATCCGGCAGCGGTGCCGTCAGCATCAACCGCGCCCCTGTCACCGGGTGTTCAATCTGCAAGGACCGCGCGTGCAGGTGCAGTTTGCGGCTGATGTCCCCGCCCAGCTGCGCCCCCCAGCCCGCACCCTCGTTGGTTTGGGCGTTCGTGCCGTATTTGCCGTCACCCACCACCGGATAACCAATCTCTGCCATATGCGCCCGCAGTTGATGCGTGCGCCCGGTGATCGGCACCAGCGCCACCCAACTGGCACGCTTGGCGGCCTCCTCCAGCACGAAATAATCCGTGGTGGCCCGTTTGGCACCTTCTGTGGCGCCAATGTCTTCCGGATGAATACAGATCATTTTTTCGCCCGCCCCGTGCGGCCCGTGCCCCGCCGCCTTGACCAGCCCAAAGCGGATGGTGCCGATCTTTGGCATCGGGCTGCCCGCCACTGCGGCCCAGTAAATCTTGCGGGCTTTTTTGGACTGAAACGCCTTGGTCAGGGAGGCGGCAACCTTGCGGGTGCGGGCCAGCAGCAAAACACCGGAGGTGTCTTTGTCCAGCCGGTGCACCAGTCGCGGCTTTTCCTCCAGATCAAACCTCAGAGCATCCGCCAATCCGTCCACATGACGGCTTTGGCCAGAGCCACCCTGCACCGCCAGCCCCGGCGGTTTGTCCAGCGCGATAATATGCTCGTCGCGGTAAATCACCGAGCCCTGTATCATCTTTGCGTCCGCATTTGAAATTGCCGTCGGGCGGTCACTATCGGTGCTGCGCTCCCCGCCGTCCGGCAAAGGCGGCACCCGCACAGACTGCCCGGTGTCCAGCCGCGTGGATGCTTTCACCCGTCCGCCGTCCACCCGAATTTCGCCTTTGCGGCACATCTTTTCCAGCCGCGCCTGCCCCACTTGCGGATAACGCCGCCGAAACCAACGGTCCAGTCGCTGGTCCGCGTCCTCCGCCAGAACATCAACAACCTGCACCCGGCTCATCCCACCAGCACCCGTGCCAGAGAAATCCCAAGGATCAACGCCAGGACCGACAGGCCGACAGAGCCGCCAAAGTAAAGGCCGCCGGCCACGTACCGGCCCCTGTCAAACAACGTCCAAAGATCAAGCGAAAAGGCTGAAAACGTGGTAAACCCGCCAAGGACGCCGGTCATCAAAAACGGCGAGAGACGGGGCGCATCGCCACCCCGCGTCATCAACAACACAAACGCCAGCCCCATCAAGAACGAGCCAACAACGTTAACCGTCAGCGTGCCCACCGGAAACCCGGCACCAAACATGCGCACGCCCGCAACCCCGGTCAGATAACGGCCAACCGCGCCGATTGCCCCGCCAAGGGCCACTTGAATCATTGTCCAGATCATAGGCACGCAAAGGCCTGACAGCGCCGCGATTGTCAAGGGAGTCAGCGCC
>CAYZQS010000025.1:0-6910 GCA_964480735.1 uncultured Rhodobacterales bacterium | reverse complement strand
GATCATAGGCACGCAAAGGCCTGACAGCGCCGCGATTGTCAAGGGAGTCAGCGCCGATCAGCCCCTTTGGCGTTTGGCACGCAGCTTCACAAAATAGTCCAGCCGCTTTTTCAACTCGCGTTCGTGACCCCGCTCAACCGGGGCATAAAACACCCCGCGTTTCATGCCGTCGGGGAAATAATTCTGGCCGGAAAAGCCTTCTTCGGCGTCGTGGTCATAGGCATAGTCCGCGCCAAACCCCTGATCCTTCATCATCTTGGTGGGCGCGTTCAGAATATGCTTTGGCGGCGGTTTTGACCCCGTATCACCCGCCACCTGCATGGCGTTCTTATAGGCCGCATAGGCGGCGTTTGATTTGGGCGCCAGCGCCAGATAGATCACCGCCTGGGCGATTGCCAACTCGCCCTCGGGACTGCCAAGACGTTCGTATGTTTCCCAGCCCTGCAAACACACGGCCTGAGCGTTTGGATCGGCCAACCCGATGTCTTCCACCGCCATGCGGGTGATACGCCGCGCCAGATAACGCGGGTCCTCGCCGCCCTTTAACATCCGCGCCAGCCAGTAAAGCGAGGCATCAGGATCAGAGCCGCGAACCGATTTGTGCAGGGCGGAAATCAGGTTGAAATGCTCGTCGCCTGATTTGTCATATTTTGGTGCCCGGCGGGACAGGCGCTTTGACAGCGTTTCCCGGTCTATTTTCTGCTTGGTATTCCAGGCAAAACACTGTTCCGCAATATTCAGCAGCGCCCGCCCGTCACCATCCGCCATGTCCAACAGCGCATCGCGTGCGTCGGCATTCAGCGGCAGTTGCTTGCCCATGTCCGCCTCCGCCCGTTGCGCCAACAGCTCCAGATCGGCCAGCGTCAGGCGCTCCAGCACCATAACCTGCGACCGGCTCATCAGCGCGGAGTTCAGCTCAAACGACGGGTTTTCCGTGGTCGCGCCAACAAGCAATATGGTCCCGTCTTCCATATAGGGCAAAAACCCGTCCTGTTGGGCTTTGTTAAACCGGTGGATTTCGTCCACAAACAACAATGTGCCTTTGCCATTGGTCCGGCGCAGTTTTGCTGCCTCAAACACTTTACGCAGGTCGGCAACGCCGGTGAATATGGCGCTGATCTGCACGAACGCCAGATTGCTTTCATCCGCCAGAAGTCGCGCGATTGTGGTCTTGCCAACCCCGGGCGGTCCCCAAAATATCAACGACGACAGATTGTTCGCCGCCATCATCGCGCCCAGCGGGCCGGTGGGGGCCAGCAAGTGCAGCTGGCCGATAACCTCGGCCAGAGTTTTTGGCCGCAGCCGGTCGGCCAGCGGACGCGGGACGTCGGCCTGAACATCGGGCCGGAAGGATTGGTCAAACAGATCAGCCATGTCAGCAGTTTAGGGGTGCGTTTGATCCGGCGCAATGCGCCCGCTCTGTCGGCGCTCCTCAGTCCGTATCCGTCCTTCATCGCTTCAGCGAAGAGGGACCAAAGGGACCGATGAGCGCGCCGGCAACATTACCTGCAATTCAATGCAAATTCCCCGCCAGATGCATCTTCGCCACCTGCGAAACTGTTCCGTCAATGTCCATCTTCGGCCCCGCCTCATCCGCATCCAATCCCAACCGTGCAATCCAGCGCGACCACACCGCAGGCACCAGCCCCAATATCTGCGTGGCCCCCAGCGTGCGCGCCGCCGAAATCATCTCTCCCATCATATTGGCCTGCACCCGCATACGTTGTTTTGCGGGCACATCCCGTGCAACAAAAACCCGCGAGCTTTCCCAGATATGGGCGGCAACCGGCGCGTCAAAATATAAGAGATCGCTGGGAATTGACTCCAGCAATCCCTTTTGCGCGTCCCGGATCATATAGGTGTAAATCCCGCATTTCGCGGTTGTCGGCGTCAGCCTGATCCCCGCCAGAACTTTGCCAAATTCATGCACCGCAATCCACCGGCTTGCGGGCGTGTCATATTGGTCAAACTCCATCCCGTCGGCCTCTGGCAGGTCCCAGTTGTTTTGCACAATAAAACTTTGCCTTCGCGCACGCAGCAGGTTTGCCAGCAATTCTCCGTGGTTGTGCATATTGTTAAAAGACAGGGTTGTGGTTTGCATGGCAGCCTCCAGCTCAGTTAAAAAACTGAGGCCCCGCCGGCAATATCGTCACTTCAAAGAAGCCGATAATCCTTGGCACGTTGTATGGCTTCGGCTGTGGTTCTGGCCAAAAGTCTGGTTCGTGCTGAAATCAATCGGGCTTTCAATGCGCTTTCGGAAATCCCCAGTTTCGCGGCGGCAGCGGTGTGACGGTGTCCGTTAGCAATCAGTTGCAGGGCCTCTTTTTGAGCGGTGGTCAGGTCCGGTGGCTCTGTCGCCACGTGCAAACGGTTAACCAAATCGGCAATGTCTTTCATTTCGGCATCGGTAAATTCGCGATCGCTGCGCGCAGCCCCGGCGATGGTGCGCGAGCGCATTTCGCCCAGCGCCACCGCCATACCAAAATTCAGGCCGTGGTTTTTTGCCTGACCAAAAATATCAAATGTGTCCGGAAAGGGGATCTCGCTCCAGCGGATCGTACCTACGGTGCTGAACCCCCATGCAACCATAGGATCGCGCATCACATAGGCTTGCTCGGTGTAATGATCAAGCCAGGCCTGCGGATAATTCTGGTACTGAATAAGCGGCGCGGCAAAGCGGATATGCAGGCCAACAGAGTACCCTGCGGGCGCATTAGACGCCAATTGGCGCAGGATTTGATCGGGACCTATCTCTTCGGACATGTCTTTTTAGACAGGTTGAAAAAATTTATGTCAACCGTAACTTGTATCGACAAATACTAATAAGATGAGGTGGTGTTCGAATGACGAGCGGAATCGAACCAAAGTTGTTTTGCAAGATAATGCTTCTACCTCAGGATGTTAGGTCCGATGTGTTGGAGTTCGTTGATTCTGTATCCGTTGGACCGGAGCAGCTGCATGACATTTTAGATGACCTGGCGGCAAGGTATATCAAACCCGCAAAAAAAAAGGTTGCATAATAGATCCGCCGGCCGGAGCAGGCGGATTTTGAATTCTGGAGCGTTTTGCGTTTAATCTGACGCAACCCGGCGTGCAAAACCCGGGCTGGCGCATGGGCGAACAGGGTATTCAAGGTCCACTTGACGACTCAGAAAAAACGCAAACTGTTTTAACCTGAAAATTGGACCCGCCTTTATTCGGCAGTATCCCCGTCGGCAATGCGGGCCTTATCAGCCGCGCCTTTGGCGTCAACGTCTCGGTCAACCAGCTCTATAATCGCCATAGGTGCCATGTCGCCATAGCGAAACCCGGCTTTTAAAACCCGGGCATAACCACCCTGACGTTCCTGATAGCGGGGGCCAAGCACATCAAACAGTTTGGCCACACAGGCGTCCTGTTTCAACTGTGCCGCGGCCTGACGGCGGGCGTGCAGGTCTCCGCGTTTGCCAAGCGTGATCAGCTTTTCGATGATCGGCTTCAGCTCTTTGGCCTTGGGCAGGGTGGTTTTGATCTGTTCGTGTTCGATCAATGATCCGGCCATATTGGCAAACAGCGCTTTGCGGTGTTCGTGGGTGCGGTTCAGGCGGCGGTAGCCGCGGGCGTGGCGCATGGGTCTGGTCCTTCTTTATACTTTGTCAGGCTGGCCCTTGCGTGAGGCCGCTCTCCTTGGGGCGGGATTGCCCTTGCCCCGGACTTGATCCGGGGTCTTTGTCCTCTGATCGCTCAGCCGCGGCCAAGAGACCCCGCATCAAGTGCGGGGTACTTCGGATCATTTCTCTAGAAATGATCCTCGTATTTCTTCGCCAGTTCCTCGATATTGTCCGGCGGCCAGTCCAGAATATCCATGCCCAGATGCAGCCCCATCACCGTCAGCACCTCTTTGATCTCGTTCAAAGACTTGCGGCCAAAGTTTGGCGTGCGCAGCATCTCGGCCTCGGTCTTTTGGATCAGATCGCCGATGTAAACGATGTTGTCGTTTTTCAGACAGTTGGCGGAACGCACGGAAAGTTCCAACTCGTCCACTTTCTTTAACAGCAGCGGGTTGAATTCCAGATCGTCTTCTTCATCGGCACGGCTGGCCGCTTCGGGTTCGTCAAAGTTCACGAACACCGACAGCTGGTCCTGCAAAATCCGCGCGGCAAAGGCCATCGCGTCTTCGGGCGTGATCGAACCGTCAGTTTCCACCTTCATGGTCAGCTTGTCATAATCCAGAACCTGCCCCTCGCGGGTTGGTTGCACATCGTAAGACACCTTGCTGATCGGCGAGAAAATCGCATCAATCGGGATCAGGCCGATCGGTGCATCCTCTGGACGTATCTTATCAGCAGAAACATAGCCTTTGCCGGTATCAATGGTCATTTCCATGAACAGGTTCGCACCTTCGTCCAGATGGCAGATCACGTGATCCTTGTTCAGGATTTCAATGCCCGCACTTTCGGAAATGTCACCGGCGGTCACAATGCCGGGGCCTTTGGCGGAGATTGAAACCCGCTTGGCGCCTTCAACTTCCATCAACACAGACACACCTTTGAGGTTCAGCACGATGTCGGTCACGTCTTCGCGCACACCGGCAACGGATGAAAATTCGTGCAGCACGTTGTCGATCTGGACCGATGTAATGGCCGCACCCTGAAGCGAGGACAACAACACCCGGCGCAGGGCGTTGCCCAGTGTCAGGCCGAAACCGCGCTCCAGCGGTTCAGCGGTAGCAACCGCCTGCCGTGCGGGGTCAGCACCGGGTTTGATGTCCAGTTGCGTTGGACGGATTAATTCTTGCCAGTTCTTGTGGATCATGTGGTTCCTCCATTCAAGTTCGCGGTCTGGATCCTGTTGACCGGGAACACCCGAGGGGTAGTAAAATCAAAAATCAGGCCGCCCGCTTAATCGGTGGCGGCCCGTAGAAAAATCATCAGACGCGACGGCGTTTTGGTGGACGGCAACCGTTGTGGGCAATTGGCGTTACATCGCGGATTGCGGTGATGTTAAAGCCAACCGCGGCCAGTGCGCGCAAGGCACTTTCGCGCCCCGAACCCGGTCCCTGAACTTCGACTTCAAGGGTTTTCATCCCGTGTTCCTGCGCCTTTTTGGCCGCATCCTCGGCCGCCATCTGTGCGGCGTAAGGTGTTGACTTGCGCGAACCCTTAAAGCCCATCGTCCCGGCAGACGACCAGGCAATGGCGTTGCCCTGAACGTCGGAAATCAGGATTTTGGTGTTGTTGAAGGAAGAGTTCACATGCGCCACACCGGTGGCGATGTTCTTTTTAACTTTTTTCTTCGCGCGGATTTTTTCACGTGCCATTGATCCCGCCTCCTATTTCTTCTTGCCGGCGATGGCGCGGGCTGGACCTTTGCGGGTGCGTGCGTTTGTGTGGGTGCGCTGGCCGCGCACCGGCAGGCCGCGACGATGGCGCAGGCCGCGATAGCACCCCAGATCCATCAGGCGTTTGATGTTCATGGATTTCTCGCGGCGCAGATCACCCTCGACCGCCACGTTGGCGTCGATGTGTTCGCGCACGGCCAGAACCTCTGCATCTGACAATTCGTTCACCCGGCGGCTTTCGTCAATCTTGACGGCCTCGCAGATGGATTTGGCGGTCGTTACACCGATGCCGTGGATGTAGGTAAGTGCGATATGAACCCGCTTGTGGGTTGGAATATTAACGCCAGCAATACGTGCCACGTTTTCTCCACTTCTTTCATTGCGGTTCCGTCATTCCGGAACCTTTTTTCACAACAAAAGCCCAGCACCCTTGTGGCGGCTGGGCCGTGCCTCATGCAGAGGGCTTAAAATGCCTGTATTGCGCTTAAAAAAAACAACAAAACCAGCGATTCCCGCGTGCGGGATGCTGTGCTTTAGGGGGTTAAAGCGGTGTGGTCAAGGGCATGTTTGATTAGTCTGCCGAATCCAGATTTTGTTCGTTGTTAACTTTGGTTTGAAATTCGCTTTGTGCTGATCCATACTCTCAATTCAGCCAACCCGGTCTTCGCCAATTTTTGTCACAAGATATTCGTGAAAGGAAAGTTTTTTTTGAAAATCTTACCTTTTGAACAACGAAGTACGACTGCACCTGACGGCAATACTATATACGGGTTTATTTCTGAAAATGCTGCCAGCGCTCTGTCAGTTACTTCTGCTCCCATTTTTTTGTTAAACGGATTCGATCGCCACGGCAAAGGATTTGGGCTGAAACACATCAACGCAAAACAATCTCGTTCAAAACAAATTTCCAACTTGGGATTCAGGAACATCGAAAAGTTTGTTTGGCACGTTTGTCAAAAATATACCGAAATCAGAATGTGCCAAGATGGGCGCCTTATGCTTTGCTGCAACTATGAAAGTTACTCATTGACAGCGATAATTGAATGGAGGAAAGAACACGGTTCTTGGAGCGTTATTACAGCGCTTCCTAAACGTGTCGCACGCGAAAAGTTAGTGTGGAAGAAGCCACGGGAAGGTCAGAGCGAACCAAAACCAGCTTTTGCCGAAAAACCCCGCTTTGCGACTTTATCAATGCCCAAATCTCCGGCAGGCAAAGAGTCCTAACGCGCACGGAACCCGTTAACAGTAAGTACATAGCAAGACTCGTTCAGAAAATCAACCACGCCTTAGACTCTGCTAGATTTTTGTTATCGTGAGTCATTATATGGCGGTAAAGAGCTACGAGTTCAGAATGTACTGCAGTTTTCTGAACTATTTCTTAATCAACTACTATAAGAGCGTCCTCAATATAGCCTGCAACCGCTTCTATCGCCGCCAGCCCGTCGATGCTTTGCAGCTGCCCCCTGGCATAATAATAACCAATCAAAGGTGACGTTTCTTTGTAATACGCCATCAGCCGCACCCGCAGGCTGGCCTCGTTATCATCCGCCCGGTGCACAAACTCGTTTTTGCCGCAGACGTCACAGGCGT
>CAYZQS010000024.1:8734-30247 GCA_964480735.1 uncultured Rhodobacterales bacterium | reverse complement strand
AGCGGCCCCCTCCTAAGGGGCAGGCCAGAGGTTCGAATCCTCTCGGGGTCGCCAAAAGCCAAATTGATAATTGGATCGCATACCGCACACGGTGGTCTTGAGTCCTGACTGGACCCACCTTGGAATTGATGCGTGCGCTCGAAATATTATCCTCGTGACGGATGCCGTATCCGGGAGCTTTTGAATAAAGGTGAAGGGCTCTGGTGAAGCGGAGAAGTCGGTCATTTCGGAATGACGCGTTAAAGATTTGGATCGATGACGTCGAAGGTGTCTGCTCTTGCACTTTAAAGTCTTGTCCCGCAGAATTGGGTGTGGTGCGGGAGGGTGCGAATGTTGAAGTTTCTGCTGTCGCGACCCGCCTGGGCGAGTTTGTGTCTAACGGTTGTAACAACCCTATTGACAGTTTTCGCTACCGTATTTTTGACGGTCGAAGGTGACGTCGCGCAGGCATTGAAAGGCACTTCCAAGGCGTTTTTGGCGCACAGTGAACTTGAAGCAAAATTCGGTGCACCATCCAAGGACGAAATATTCTTTGTGCGGGCAAAGGATTTCGGCGATCCCAAGACGTTTGCCGCACTTGAAGATTTGGTGCTTGGGTTTCAGTTGGCTGACAGCACAAAAGCGGTTCTAAGCATCTTTACGCTCCCGAATACGGAGGGCGTTGGCCTGAGTTATCTTGCAGGGACAGAGATGTCCGCGCTTCCGCCTGACAAGCGGCTTGACTCGTTGCTGGAAGTATCGCCGCTTGCCCAGTTTCTCATTTCACCGGACCGAAGTGCTGTGCTTTTGACTGTCATCCAGGATCAGTCAGCGACCGCTCAGGATCGAATATTGGAATTGGAACACGAGATTGCCGCCGCCGACCCTGCTTTGACGGTTAAATTTGTCGGCCTTGCGGCGCTTCAACGGGAGATTAGCGCAGCGCTTGTCACCGACCAATTGATCATCACCCCCGCAGCAGGCTTGTTGTGCATTGCCATCGCGCTGTTTTTGTTCCGGTCTTGGCGTGCTGCCCTGGTTTGCGCAATCCCAAGCATACTTGGCCTCGGATGGACGCTGGGCGTTATCGCGGCGCTGGGGCTGCCAATCACGCCATTTATGGCAATCGTTCCCACGTTGATTATAATCCTCGGGATTGCAGATAGTGTTCATGTGTTCCACGCTGTAATGAACCATGCAAAAGAAACTGACACAAAATCGGCGGTCGCAATTGGCTTGCGTGAAACAATGCCGGCGGTGATACTGGCTGCGTTGACCACAGCGCTGGCATTCTTTTGCCTGGTGTTCGTCGGCTCGCCTACAATAACTGATTTAGCGCTTGTTGGGCCAATCGGGATGGCACTGACAACGCTTGCCGTGTTCTTTGCTATGCCGCCTGCAATATTACTTCTCTATGGGCGCAAACCGTTGGCAAAAGCACAACCTTTGAAATTTCGATCCCTGACAACCATAGCTTTGGCTCTGCTTTCCCGAAATCGGGCCGTTTCATTCTTCGCGTTTATTTCTTTTGGGGTATTATTAGTCGTTCAGACTCAAACCGTAATCGGCTACCGTCCCATGGACCATGTGCCCCGCGGAGGAGAATTCCAAAAAACGCTCGCCGATCTGAACGCCGTACTGCCAGGCAGCGACGTGAATTTTGCTATTTTGAACGCCGCTGACCCATTGCCAGGGACATCCGTTGAAGACCACGAGATGCTCTCGCGGGCGGGCAAGGCGTTGTATGGCACCGAAGCGGGTATTTACTATTCACAAGATGAAGGCAGGACCGATAGCGCCATTTACAGGCGGTTTGAAAGTGAGGATGGCAGCGTCTTTGCGCTACCGGTGATCAGGCCGCTAGACAGGACTTGGGTAGAAGTGCTTGCCACTGCCGAACAAATGCGCGATGCGCTGCTTGAGGTCGGGATCGATGATGCAAGGATTGCGGGTTATTCGCTGATGTCCAGCGTCGAGCTGCCCATCGTCGTACGAGAACTGCGCGTTGCCTTTTACGTCGCTGTGACGCTGGTTACGGTGTTGGCGGCTGTGCTACTTCGGTCTATCCGAATTTCGCTTCTGTCTCTTGTCCCAAATCTTATTCCAATACTTGGTGTTGAGGCTTGGCTGGTTCTGACCGATCGACCTCTAACCGTCACCGGTGCCCTTGCATTTACGATCGCTTTTGGCATCGCTGTGGACGACACGATTCATTTGCTAAACCGTCTGCGGCTCGAGCGCAAAAGGGGTGCCCCTATTGACCGCAAGGCAATCGAGCTTGCGCTGCGTGCGGTTACAGCCCCGATCATGATCACCAGTCTGGTATTACTGGCCGGTTTTACAGTGACGGCGTTCAGCCAATTGCCCAGCGTTTCAGTTTTTGGACAACTTACCGCTGCTGCCATGGCTTTGGCGCTGATCGCGGATATCTTTCTTTTTCCAAGTCTCCTTTGTTGGGGCGGAATTGGAGCGCCAACAAAATGATTCGTATACTTGCGCTCGCCATTTTTATAGTTCCGAGCGTGTCGCGGGCCGATTTTGCACTTTCCGATATGATCGGCGCTTGGGCCGGTACGGGCGTTTATTCCGAAGCGCTGTCGCAAGCCAAGATGAAATGCAAGCTGACTATGCTGGGCGATGCCAAGAAGGTGACGATGTCCGGACGCTGCGGCTCCACCTTGGGTGCGGGGAATGTGGTGCTGGACTTCGTCAGGCAAGAAGACGGTCAGATCGTTGTTCACGCTGGTGGTGACGCGCTGCAACCGGCATCTGAAATTGGCGAATTAGTCGGGCGATTCACGGACGATCAGCTAATTGTAACCGGTGCCGCTGGACACGAAAGTGTCAAAATGCAACTCATACTCGATGCAGATGGATCGATATTTTTTGCAACAGAGCGGAAATGGTTGACCGGCAAAAGCAGTTCAGAAATCACGCTGGTTCGACGCTAGTTACAGCGGTCGGTATGCGGCGGAATATCATGAGCAATATCGACTGGAGTAAATAATTGACTGACAATTCCGATGACGAGATTGGTAGCGCGCTGGAACAGCCATTCAGCCATCTACAATGGTACCTCAACAAGGCTAAAAACACTGTCTACCTTGCCGCCGAAAGCAGTAAACCAATAAGCAAAGAAGACTTTCATCAGATTGTCATCTTGATCAGGAAACTGGCTCCACAGTTGAACTGTAAAGCAGACAAAAGAGGCAAGCGCCACGTGGTGGTGGAATCCGATCAGAAGACAATTTGCAAGTATGAATCGACGGACGATTTGTATGAATCTTTGGCGGATTTCATTGACGATAATCTGTCAATCTATTCCGACCCGGATTTACCTAATTTCCGGGCGGCGTGTTTCAATCTCGCTGAACCTAAGGACGACGCTTTGCAGTCTATTTATGTTTGTTGTTCCTCTCACGCTTTGATGGAGGGGTCAGAAAGCGCACGCATATTGCGCACAAGGCAAACTGTTTATCACGCCGGCCGGTTGTCAGCTGGGCTGGGATTTTTAACGAAACTCTCTATCGCATTTGCAGGTTTGATCCTTGCTCCATTTCATCTTGCCGCCTCTCGTTTTAACTGGAAAGGCGCAACTGAAGGCAAATGGGTTGTTGTCGATCTTGATCGAAAAAGTGTTAAAAAATTGGCGCGGCAGTTTGGTGTCCGCCAGCGTAGCATTCTTTTTTCGCTACCACTTTTTGGGCTTCACCTGGTAAAATCCCTGCCCAATCGGACCAACAAAAAGACGCAACTTGTAAGTTACGCAACGCATCCTGACACCAAAACCACCTTGGAAGACACGGCACTTAATCTGCGAATGCAGGCGGGACGGATTCCCACCGCCGAAACCTATTCGGCGCATTTGCAGGAAATCGACAAAGTACTAAGCAAGGAAGATACAACAGAAGTTTACAGTCAGGCATTCTATAACTCCATTCTGGGAATTCATCGAGTTTTGGAACCCATCTTTCCGTTTCTGTATGGCCAACGCTTCTTTACTTACGTCCCATATGATTTTGTGTTGTCGCTTTTGCCGCCGCACGTAACCGGCGGGGTGTTTCGCAAGTTTTTTGACAGGTCAGTTTTTTGCGGCGCGTACACGCCGGGCGTAAATACGTGCGTGTTCGTGCCCTACCGAAATGGAGTTAGCCTAAACTTGTATGTCGATCCGCAGATGCTTGAAAATATAGACGCGTTTTGTGCGTTTCTCAGCGATCTCGGCATCAATTGCCGTCGCGTTGTATAAGCCTAAGAATCAAATTGGCTTATGTTTGCGTGCTGTCAGTCGTGCCAGGATCGGCTTACTTGGTCGCAGCGTGCCATGAAAATCCAGCTCGACCGGCGCATCGCTTTCCAGCGTCCAGTCAAAAGCCTGCGCGATCATCGATATTGCGGTCGACATCTCAACCATCGCAAAGTGTTTTCCAAGGCAAACGCGAGGCCCCGCACCGAATGTTGCAAAAGCACCCCTGTGCAAAAGCTGTCTTGCCATTGGCCGTTCGACTGATGGCGAAAATTTATCTTCTGCCGGCCAGTATTCTTTGTCCCGCTGAGCAATGAACGGGCAGATGATAAGCATACTGTTGGCCCGGATTTCGTATCCGTCAATTTGGCAGTCTGAATTTGCTTGCCGGGCCATCATGGCCACAGGAGGAAATAGCCGCAACGCCTCGTTCACAACCTCTGTTGCAAATGGCAGGTCATTAATCATTGAATTTCGGTTATCTGGCTTTTGCAGAGTATCGGCCTCGGAACGCAGATCTTTCAGAACATTGGGATACCGAGGCAATAAGTACATCAAAAACGTCATCGTCCGCGCGGTGGTCTCAAATCCCGCGAAATATAAACTGATAATCTCGTCACGAAGCTGTTTGCGATCATTGCCTTTAAGAGCGGTGAAGATCTTTGCGTTCATATTGCTTGCGTCGGGTTGCGCTTTGGACTGGTCTATCAGAAGATCAATGAAGCTATCGATTTTTTGGAGGGAATGTTTGAACTTTCGATTGTTTGATGTCGGGATAATCAATGGCGCGCTTAACGGGTCAGAAGTTATGTCAGCGACAAATGCAAATGCAAATTCAAACGCGTCCACGATGTCGTCGTGTCCGGTTGTCAGATCAACACCAAAGGCCGCGCGAGAGATGACCCGCATTGTGAGGCGAGTCATTGTGTGGCCGATGTCCACCGGCGCACCTTCAGAAGCGAGAAAATTGATTTCTTCCAGACCGGCCGCAACCGCGTCATATATTGATCTGGAATAAGCATCGATGGCGGTGGGCGCAAACAACGGATTCAAACGATGTCTTTGCGTTGCCCAGTGATCTTTGTCGGTTGTAATTAACCCCTCGCCCAGCAGTTTTTTTAACCCCGCATACCCAAGGCCCTTGCGCATATTCCGGTTCTGGGTGACTAAAACCTCGTAAATTGCTTTTGGGGAAGCAAATGCCCAGATATCCATTGGCCCCAATCCAAGCTTGATCGTGTCGCCGTACTTTGCATGGGCGCCGCACCAAAATGTCAGCGGATCCGTGCCACGCATACCGATAATACTGCTGACGACAGAAAATCCCCTCGGCCCTGGCGCTTGCTTCGCGGTCAATTCTATCTCTCGTTTTGATAAAAAGTTCGGTACGAACCGAACAGTGTTTGCCCGAATTGTTCTTTCTAATCAAGGCATATGGAACACGATCGCGAGGATAGTCACCGCATATTGGCCTCGCCGCAACGATACTAGAGCCGCGTCCTTTTTATCTGAATCAGCGGAGCGGCTCTATCCTTTTGATCTTGCGCGCAATTTATTCCGAAAACCGGTGCCCATTTTTCGGATTGCGCTTTAGGAAGTTTTTAACCCGCGGCAGCAAGCGATCGGAATGAAATTACCAATTGCGCCTTCCGGGCAATAGCTCCACTTTCGCACAGGAGCCAGCTTATTCATAAGACAAGCCCTTCACCCTTATTCATAATCTCCCGGTTTCTTTCGGATACGGTAGCCCGTCGTTTTATTGGCCACAGCGTGAATTGTTGCACAGCTAAACCAAAAATGGTGCTTTTGATAAACCAAGAATGGTGCATTTGATCCCTACAGCATATGACTTACGCAAGAACAGGTTATGCGTCGCATGGATGTCAGAGCGCTCAATTCAGTGCTTGAAGAGATTGAAACCAGAATGAAACTGAAATATGGAGTTACGCTCGTTTGAGACAACCGATATATTAAAAGTGGGGCAAAATGATTGGAGGCACAGTAAAGCGTCGCGAAAGAATATCGGACCGGCTGTATGGTGATTTGCGGAACGGAATATTGTCAGGTGATTTTCCGCCCAAAAGTTTCTTGCCAACCGAAGCCAGTTTGGCCCTTGATTACGGGGTATCCAGAACAACCGTGCGGGTGGCGCTTGATCAACTTAAGAATGAAGGGTTTGTGAACTCTAGACAGGGGTCAGGAACAATTGTTGCCAACTTGGTTGCGGTAAAAATAGAATCCGTGGAGTCAGCCGAAAATCTGGCGGAACTTGAAAAGTGCTACGAATGCCGAATCATTTTTGAACCGGAAATTGCTGCTATTGCTGCTAAGCGAAGAACCGGTAGCGATATAGTTTATTTTAAGAATCATCTGAACGCCCTTGAAAAACTTCTTGAAACGAAAAGCGTTCACACTGCCGAAGACACCAGTTTTCATCTTTATCTGGCGACCCTCTCGGGCAACAATTTTCTGGAGTCGATCATGAATTCGCTCCGGCCGTATATTTTGTTTGGAATGAATCTGATCAAGGTTCTGCCAACAGTCGAACGGGAAATTCATGTAATGGAATCGCTGCTTGAACACCGGCGGATCGTTGGTGCTTTGATCAACGGTGACAGCGCGCAGGCAAGAATTTTTATGCTTCAGCATCTGGAAATTACGCACCGGCGTATTTTCAAGTGATGCAGATCGCGCCATAGGCCCACAGAATCATGACCAAAATCAGGTAAACAACAAGCTTTTGCCCGATTTGCCAACCCGTGTGTCACCCGAGTGGAATGCCATTTGTTTTGAGAAACAAATTGGTTTTTATTTGTCTGTTTGCTAGGATAAGTTGCGATTTCGCAAAATAATAAGATTAGGGAGATGAAATATGTCAGATAAACTGAATCGTAGAAAATTCCTTCGGGGAGGTGCCGTAGCTGCTGCCGGTGCCGGAGCTTTGGCCGCGCCGTCAATCGCGCAGGCTCAACCTGTCATTTTGAAAATGCAAGCGGCCTGGGGCGGCGGCATATTTCTTGAAGACGCCAAGCACTATGTGGACCGGGTAAATGCCATGGCTGGCGGCGCCCTGCAGATTGATCTGTTGTCCGTTGGTGCTGTGGTAAAAACCAGCCAGATGCAGGACGCGGTTCACCGCGGTGTATTGGACGCTGCCCACTATGTGCCGGCTTATTGGTATTCCAAATCCAAAGCTGCCTCGTTGTTTGGCACCGGCCCGTGTTTTGGCTGGTCATCCCAGGAAGTTCTAGGTTGGGTTCACTATGGTGGTGGACAGGAACTGTTCGAAGAACTGATGGACAAACTGCAACTGAATGTTGTGTCCTTCTTCAACAGCCCGATGCCGGCCCAGCCACTTGGTTGGTTCAAAGAAGAGATCAAAGACAGCTCGCAGATGAAAGGTCTTAAGTACCGGACCGTTGGTCTGGCCGCCGACGTGCTGCTTGAAATGGGCATGTCAGTTGTTCAGTTACCCGGTGGCGAAATTCAACCGGCGATGAAATCCGGTTTGATTGACGCAGCTGAGTTTAACAATCCGACGTCTGACCGTGACTTTGGTATGCAGGATGTGTCTAAACACTATCACTTGGCCTCTTTCCACCAATCTCAGGAATTCTTTGAGGTTACGTTCAATAAGGATAAGTTCAACGCTCTACCGGATGAACTGCAGGCCATTCTGAAATATGCTTCAGAAGCTGAAAACGCCAATTTCTACTGGTACAGCACCAAGCGTTATGCAGAAGATCTTGTCACTCTGCGGGACGAGCAAGGCGTAAACGTTTACCGGACACCGGATTCGGTTATGTCGGATCAGCTTAATGCCTGGGATGTGGTGCTGGAACGGCTTGAAGCGGATGATCCGTTCTTTGCAAAGGTTATCAAATCGCAGAAAGCCTATGCAAAAGATGTGATGAACTATCTGAACCTGAACGCGCCTGATTACAAACTGGCCTATAACCACTACTTCGGCTAGGTTAGGCACAATCACCAATCAATTACCGGGGGCCGCTGAAAGGCCCCCGGCGTCTATGCTGCGGTGATTTTGGGGGCAGTCTTGGAAAAATTCGTTCGCTCAGTTGAAAGTCTCAGCGTCTGGGTCGGTCGGGCCTTTGGCTGGTGCATCCTCATTCTGACCTTTTCGGTCTCTTACGAAGTATTTGTGCGCTATGTGTTGAATGCGCCCACGGTTTGGGTGTTTGACATGATGGTTCAGATGTATGGCGCAATATTCCTGATGGCAGGTTCATATGCGCTGGCCCAAGACTCCCATGTGCGCGGAGACGTGTTGTACCGGTTGTTTTCGGTTCGGTGGCAGGCGCGGCTGGATTTCGTTCTTTATCTGTTGTTCTTCTTTCCGGGCATGCTGGCGTTATTCTGGTACGGCTGGGAAATTGCATCCGACAGCTGGCGTTATAAGGAAGTAAGCTGGAACAGCCCGGCGCGGATCCAGATATATTATTTCAAAACGCTGATCCCGCTGGCCGGTGGCCTGTTGATGCTGCAAGGCCTCGCCGAGCTTGTCCGATGCTGGCACGCCATGAAAACCGGCGTGTGGATGGAACGCCTTGAAGATGTAAAAGACACTGAAGAAATGTTGTTGCATCAACCCGAACACCCAAAAGAGGGCCAGCCAGGCGGCTGATTTTCCAAACGAAAGACTAAGAATATTATGACAGACCCTCAAGTCGCCATTCTTATGCTGTTCCTGTTTATCGGGCTGGTGATGCTTGGATTTCCGATTGCTTTTACGCTTTTGGCTATGGGCGTCGGATTTGGCTATTATGCCTATTTTCCCGGTGGTATTGACTCGGTTTCGGATATTTTCAGCAATAATATTTTTTATTTGCTGAACCAGAATACCTATTCAGTGATGGAAAACGATACTTTGGTGGCGATTCCGCTGTTTCTGTTCATGGGTTATGTGGTGGCGCGTGCCAACATCGTTGACCGCCTGTTTTTTTCGCTGCAGATGGCCGCGCATAATTTGCCCGGTTCAATGGCGATTGCGGCCCTGATCACCTGTGCGGTGTTTTCAACCGCAACCGGGATCGTGGGTGCGGTTGTGACGCTGATGGGGCTGCTGGCCTACCCGGCGATGGCCAACGCCAATTACGACAAAAGTTTTGCCTCTGGGGTGATTTGCGCCGGGGGGACATTGGGCATTCTGATCCCGCCCTCGATCATGCTGATCGTTTATGCGGCAATTGCCGAGTTGTCACCGCTGCGGCTGTATGCGGCGGCGGTGTTTCCCGGCCTGATACTGGCGGGGTTTTACATTGTTTATGTGCTTATTCGGGTTTATTTGAATCCGTCCATTGCGCCAAAACCAAAACTGGAAGATGTGCCGCCGGTTTCAAAAATATATCTGGATCTGCTGGTTTCTTTCGTGCCGCTGACGGTTCTTATCGCCTTGGTTTTGGGATCAATTCTGGGCGGCCTTGCCACACCGGCCGAAGCTGCCGCCATGGGTGCTTTTGGGGCGTTGATTTTGGCGGTGCTGTATCGCTCGTTGACATGGCAAAAGATGAAAGAAAGCGTATTTCTGACGGCAAAGGCCACGGCGATGGTGTGCTGGCTGTTTGTGGGTTCGTGGACATTTGCGTCGGTGTTTTCCATCCTTGGCGGTCATACGGTGATCGAGCACTGGGTGTTGGGAATGAACCTTGAACCCTGGCAGTTTCTGGTCTTGGCGCAGCTGATTATTTTCTTCCTGGGTTGGCCGCTGGAATGGTCTGAAATCCTGATCATCTTTGTCCCCATATTCCTGCCTTTGTTGGGAATATTCGATGTAAACCCATATTTCTTTGCGATGCTTGTGGCCCTGAACCTGCAAACTTCGTTTTTGACACCACCTATGGCGATGTCGGCCTATTACCTAAAAGGCGTTCTGAAAAAACGGATAGAGTTGATTGATATTTTCAAGGGCATCCTGCCTTATCTGGGGATTGTGATTGCCAGCATGGTGCTGATGTATCAGTTCCCGGCGATTGCGCTGTGGTTCCCGGACTATCTGTTTGGCGAGTACATCCCGTGAATTGGCTTAAAATGGGACAATCATATGCCTAACGCGCTTTCGGCAAATGAGGCGGTGCGGAAAATAAAAGAAGGCTCGCTGAGTTCTGTTAAACTGGTCAAGGCCTGTCTTGCCCGCATTGAGGAAACCGACGGCCAGCTAAAGGCTTGGGTGCATCTTGATCCAGCGCATGCTTTGAAACAAGCCGAAGAACTGGACCAGATTCGCCGCGCCGGTCGCCCGGTCGGGCCGCTGCACGGCGTTCCGGTGGGCATTAAGGACATCATCGACACGAATGATTTCGCAACGGAGCGCGGCACGAAAATTTATTCCGGCCGCCGGCCTGAAAAAGATGCGGCATTGGTTGAGCGCCTGCGTGAAGCGGGCGCGGTTATTCTGGGAAAAACCGCAACCACAGAGTTTGCGTTCATGCACCCCACTGACACCCGCAACCCGCACAACCCGGATTATTCCCCCGGTGGTTCGTCAAGTGGATCAGCAGCGGCGGTAGCGGGTTTTCACGTGCCTTTGGCCATTGGCACCCAGACAAACGGTTCGGTCATTCGTCCGGCGTCGTTTTGCGGCACCTATGGTTTCAAGCCAACCCGCGGCGTGATTTCGCGCCGGGGTGTGTTGAAGACTTCAGAGAGCTTGGATCAGGTCGGCGTTTTTGCCCGCACTTTGGAGGATGTGGCCTTGTTGGCTGACGTGATTGGCGGTTTTGATGCCTCAGACGCGGCCAGCTACTCAAGGCCGAGGCCAAATATGTTGGTGGGCAGTCAGGCTGCGGTTCCGGTCGCGCCGGAACTGGTATGGTTTGATCTGCCATTCAATGATCGGCTGACCGGTGACGCGTTGGAGGGACTTGAAGAAGTAATTAATGCGCTGGGCGCGCGGGTTGAAAAAATTCCAGTGTCGGACAACATGATCGGACTGGTGGACATCCAAAACACCATCCAGTCCTACGAGCTGTGTCAACATCTGGACAAACAGTTCAAAACCCATTGGGATTTGCTGAGTGAAACGCTGCAATCCGCCGTTCAGCGCGGGCGCAAGATAAGCAAGTCACAGTATAATGAGGCCATCGAAATCATGGCCTCCGGTGTTGAATATTTTGAATTGTTCTTCAAAGATTACGACGCCGTCATCGCGCCAAGTGCCGCAGGCGAAGCGCCAAAATTTGCAGACGGCACCGGTGATCCGATATTTTGCTCAATCTGGACGTTGTGTGGTCTGGCAACCGTCAACTTACCGCTGTTGGTGGGTGAAAATGGCCTACCGGTAGGGGTTCAGCTGATTGGCACTGCCGAGGAAGACGACCGCCTGCTGCGAACGGCAAATTGGCTGTTGCAGGAACTGCAATGAGGTGTAACCTGAAAAGAGGAGGAATAGATCATGATTTCTGATCCGGTCAAAATGATTGCCGGTCTTATCGCCACGTCATTGCTTGTCATTTTTATTGTCGGGCTTGCCTACAGTATTTCAACCGGGTTTGCCGGTTTTTGGGGCGGACTGCCGTTCTGGGTGATCATCACCTTTGTGTTGTCGCTGGCAATCTATGACTATTGGGACGAGTGTCTGCGAAAGAAATAGGAAAATGACCAACCGGCCCGTCGTTTGGATCACGCGCAAACTGAGCCAAGCGACGCTGGACAGGGCGGCGCGATCTTATGATCTGGTTGTGAATTCCGCCGATGGATTGCACAGCGCGGACGACATCATCAAGATGAGCGCCTGTGTGGACGCCATTGTGCCCTGTCATTCCGAAGTGTTTTCGGCTGAAGTTGTAAGCCAACTGGACCCGCGCCTTAAAATCATCGCCAACCACTCTGTCGGGGTGGATCACTGCGATCTGCCCGCCCTGCGAACGCGCGGCATTGTTGTGACAAATACGCCGGATGTGCTGTCAGACGCCACTGCCGAAATTGCCATGTTGCTGATGCTGGGTGCCGCACGACGGGCCGTTGAAGGTGACAGGATCGTGCGGTCCGGCAACTGGGATTTCTGGAGCCCGTCGTTCATGGTTGGCAAACAGGTCAGCGGGCAGACCCTTGGCATCATTGGCATGGGCCGGGTGGGGCAAGTGATGGCAAAACGGGCGGCTGGGTTTGATATGCAGGTGCATTATTTCAATCGCAAACGGCTGCCAGCGGAATTAGAGCAGGGCGCTGTTTATCACGATACCATCGAAGACCTGTTGCCGGTTGCGACATTTCTGTCGCTGCATTGTCCGGCCACACCTGAAACAACCGGTCTGATGAACAACAAGCGGTTTGATCTTCTGCCTGACGGTGCGGTGTTCGTGAATACCGCGCGGGGTGCTTTGGTAGACGAAAGTGCGCTGCTGGCTGCACTGGACAGCGGCAAAGTGGCAGCGGCCGGTCTTGACTGTTTTGTTACAGACCCCGGCGGCAATCCGGCGTTTGCAAATTACGACAACGTTTTCATGCTGCCCCATATCGGCAGCGCCACCCGTGAAACCCGGGATGCAATGGGGTTTCGGGCGTTGGACAATCTGGATATGTTCTTTGCCGGGAAAACACCCAAAGACAGTCTTTAGATTTCAGGCTGAACTGCCGGTCACAGAATTTTTACCGGGACAATCCCCATGAGAGCGACTTTTCCGTGATAATAATTCACAGACCGAAGGATTCAATTTGGAGCGGCGATGAGACATCCTGTATTAGCTTTGTCCGCCTTCGCATTGTCCATGGCGCTTGCCCGTGAAGGTGCGGCGCAGAACTTTGACCAAGGGATGCGGGCCGCTGAAAGTGGTGATTTTGCCACCGCCATTCGCGAGTGGCGCCCGCTTGCCACGCAGGGTCACGCAAAAGCCCAGACATCGCTTGGCTATATGTACGAAAATGGTTTCGGCGTGCAGCAGGACCATTCAGAAGCGGCGCACTGGTACGGCAAGGCCGCAGAGCAGGGGTATGCCAACGCCCAGTTCAATCTGGCGTTCCTTTATGACGTTGGGCGGGGTGTGGGACTGGACGACCTGGCGGCGGCACATTGGTACCAGGAAGCCGGCAATCAGGGCCATGTTTCAGCCCAATACAACCTTGGGCTTATGTATAAAAGCGGCGAGGGCGTGGCGCAGTCTGACGTCAACGCAGTGCGCTGGCTTGGTTTGGCGGCGGTGCAGGGCCATGCTGCCGCCCAGGCGACTTTGGGGTTCATGTATGATCGGGGCAGGGGCGTCGTGCAGGATTATGCAGAGGCGTTGATGTGGTACCGACTGGCCGCAGAACGCGGCCTTGGTTCAGCGCAATTATATCTGGGCGATGTCTACGCCATTGGGTTGGGCGTGTCACAAAGCAATTTATTGGCGTACATGTGGTACGACGTATCTGTTGCAAACGGAAATTTTAACAGTATCGGCGGGCGGGAAAGAGTTGCCGACCGAATGACCCCGGGTGAAATATCTGAGGCGAAAGCTCTGGCCCGCACCTGTAAAGAAACGAATTACGAAAACTGCGGGTGACCTGACAGGCTCAGAATATTCCACAATAACCCCTGCTATCGGGGAAATGGTTTCGAAGCTTACGCAGTTATTGATGAAGCCAATTTTTATTGTTTTGTATCAGAGGTTTAGAATTTCCTTATTCCCCCGCCTAAGGGACAGGCCGGAGGTTCGATTCCTCTTGGGGTCGCCAAAAGGCAATTTGAAAAACCAGCCCATACTGCACGTGGTGGCTTTGAGACCATACGACCACTTGCTGCGCCGCGCCCAAGGTGACGCGAATTGCGGAAAGCGAATTTTCGCAGCATGCACAGGTATTCCGGTTAGGAAGTGCCGCTATTTTTGTATTACCGCGTTTTCCCACTCGGTCAGGAATTTCTTTCGTTTGAGCTTGTCCAGAAATGTCATGAGAGCGGGTTCAAGAGCAATCGCCGCGCTTTCGACATTGTCGTTCAATGTGTCAAGAGGTGGCAACAAATGCGTGCCTTTGGGCGCGACAGATTGCGAAGTAACCAAGTGGCGAATAAAGGCCTCGGCAACAGCAGGATTAGATGACCGCCTGGAAACAAATGCTGTCCGCATCATCGTTGTCGGAAAGTCTGATGGCAGAACAATCTCAAGCGCGTTTTGGCTTTGCCCGCGCGCAGCGGCGTAGCTGCCCAGAACGTTGTAAGCAACGACCAGCGTCCCGTTCGCAAGGTCATCAATCATGTCACCCGAACAGCAGTAAAGGCGGACATCCAAAGCGCCCATAACCTCGGTTAGTCGCCAAAAGGTTTCAGAAGCGCGTGCATCCTGTGTTGCAAACAGATACCCAAGGCCTGACTTTCTGACATCATACGTACCGATACGTCCGCGAAATACTTCCGGGCGCGCACGCAGGGCTTCAATCAGCTCTTGCCTGGTTCGCGGGATGGAATGCCCGGTAAATGCCGCGCGGTTAAACACAATCGCGGCAGGCTCCGCGGTAAAGGCAAAGAGACTTTGCCGCCACTGCGCCCAAGATGGATGGGACACATCTTCAAGACGAAGCGCAAAGCCGTCGTTCGTCAATTTTAACTGCAGGTCCATGGCGCTGGATACGGCGATATCAAAGTCACCGGGTTTTGCCCTTATTTGGCGATCAATATCTGCTGTACTTGTAACAAGGTATTCCACCGTAATATCTTTGTTCGCCGCTACAAAATCCTCGATAAACGGCGCAAACAGTGCGGTATCGGTACTGGAGATAACCCGAAGAACTGTTCCAGAAGCATTTGCATTGAAAACCTGTCGATCTTCCCAATCTTGGGCCAAGCTTGCGCAGGGCCAAAGTAATATTGTTAAAGCGAAAAGATAACGCACGATCCGCCCCCTTTTCTGTTGGTCAACGTCAGGCCGCCGCCGTGGGCAAGTGCCACATCTTTTGCGATCGTAAGCCCCAGTCCGGAACCGATGGTTTTGTCAGCATTTTTGCCGCGCTCAAAACGGTTTGTCAGGGTGTCAAAGTTGCCGCCGCCAAATCCCGGCCCCCGGTCACAAATCTCAACTTTCACTCCTGGTTGCGACGTCACAGAAATCTCTATCAACGACTCTGGGTTGGAATATTTCAAAGCGTTATCGATCAGGTTGCGAACTGCGTTTTGGACAAGAATTGGGTCGCCCGCACAAAAAACCGCTTCTTCGCTTGTAAGACGGATTTCAAGGTGCTTCATCTCGGCGACCGGAGTTAGTCTTGTGACCAAATCCTCGACCAGTTCCCGAAGATCAAAGTCCTGCTTTTCCAATCTATCAGCGCGAAAGGTAATCATGGCGTGATCAAGTAACTGTCCGGCCGCGCGCGAACTTTCGTCAATCGCGCGAACCATCGCGCGCATGGCGTCCCGGTTTTCTTCTTTTTCAACGCGGTGCAAAGTTGCTTCGGCATAGGAACGGACCGTCGCCAGGGGCGTTCGAACCCGGTGCGCCGCTTCAGCAATAAAATCCTCGGATTGGGCAAGCGATGTCTCCAACCGCGCCATCAATGAATTTAGCGACGAAACCAACGGCAGCATCTCGGTTGGCACAGGTTTTTCAAACGGTCTTAGGTCCTGGGGCCCGCGGCGTGTTACCGAGGTGGTTAATCGTTTCAATTGACCGATTGTTGATGTTGTCGCCAGAAACGAAAGCACGGCGGCGAGACCGAAAAATCCCAATCCAAGCATCGCCGCATTCGATGAAATTTGTGCCAAAGTTTGTGAAAGCGCACTTTGTGTTTGGGCCAACACGACTTGGAGGTGAATGCGCTTGTCAGCGCCAATCAGCGTGCGTGTCGCCGCAACGGTTCGTACAAATTCGTCTTGAAATTCGATTGTTTGAAAAGAGTTTTGTCGGTCGTTGGAATTTTGGGGCGTAGCAAGGCCCTCGTATCCGGTTAAGAGTTCGTCGTTTTCGTACAATGCATAAAAAACCCGATCGTCCGCCGGCGTGCTTAGCATTGAGAACGCAGCGTATGGAATGTCGATTTGAACCTCGCCATCGCGAATGGATGCGGCGTCAAGAATAGCTGTTGCGGAAGCGTTAAGAATGTTGTCCTGACTTTGTTGTGCAACTTGTGCGGCATAGTTGCGTACGATGAAAAACACCAAAAGTGCCAGAATCGCAGCACCGCCAATGAGAGTTAACGCAAGACGATTTCTAAGCGATCCCGACGGTGTCAGATTTTCAGGCATGATCCAACCGATAGCCCAACCCGCGCAGGGTAGTGATACTCAAATCCGACGTGTCCAAGTGTTTGCGCAATCTCCCGATGTACACTTCTATCGCGTTTTCAGACTGATCGTCGTCGTAAGAAAACAGCCTGTCGGCCAGCTTCTGTTTTGAAAATATCTGGCCCGGTGCATTGATCAAAACTTCAAGCAACCGCAATTCGCGGTTTCGCAGATTCAAGACCTCATTTTGAACGGTTAAATGACCCGAAACCGGGTCAAAGGTAACCCCGCCCAGTTCAAAAATTGTTGTCGATTTGCCGGATTTCCGACGCAGAACCGCACGACAACGCGCGTCCAGCTCTGCGTGATCAAATGGCTTGGTCACGTAATCATCGGCACCCAAATCCAACGAACCGATTCGGTCAGAAACCTGACTGCGGGCGGTCAAAACGATAACCGGTGTATCCAGCTTTCCGGCGCGATGTTGCTTTAGGAACGTTCGACCGTCGCCGTCAGGAAGCATGATATCCAAAAGAATCAGATCGTACTCGCCTGTTTGCGCGAAGGCGCGCGCATCCTCTAAATTCGCTGCGTGATCAATGACATGGCCGTCCTGATGCATGCGACTGCAGATTGCGGTAGCGAGGTCATGGTTATCTTCGACAAGAAGGAACTTCATCAGAATAATTCGCCAATTTCATCCGGTGACAGGTCGGTGTCAGGTTCGTGTGCTTTCTTTGCGTTATCTGAGCCGCAGTTGCGGGCAGTTGTCAAATGGGAGGATAAAATGATGACATTCAAGTTGGGCCGCCGTGCCTTTATTGCGGGGATCGCAGCAGTCGGTCTTTGTGGGCCTGTCTTGGCGGGCAGCCATCAGGTTTTGGACAGTATCCACTTTCTGATACCAGGTGGCGCAGGTGGCGGCTGGGACGGCACCGCCCGTGGCACTGGTGAAGCGCTTACCGGTGCTGGTCTGGTGGGCACAGCAACCTACGAAAATATGTCCGGTGGCGGAGGCGGTAAGGCGATTGGTTTCCTGATCGAAAATGCCGACAGCAACCACGGGACCTTGATGGTAAACTCAACCCCGATTGTTATTCGGTCGCTAACCGGTGTTTTTCCGCATAACTTTCGCGATCTGACATTGGTATCGGGCACAATCGGTGATTACGCTGCTATGGTTGTGGGTAAAGACAGCCCGATCAACTCGATGGCCGATCTGATCGCCGCTTATGATGCCGACCAGTCAGGCACGGCAATCGGCGGTGGCTCGGTCCCCGGTGGGATGGATCACCTTGTTGCCGCCATGGTTATGGAAGCTGCAGGCAAAGATGCCCTTGGTGTAAAGTACATTCCGTATGACGCGGGTGGCAAAGCTATGGCGGCGCTTCTTTCAGGGGAAATCACCGCGCTTTCAACCGGATTTTCGGAAGCCGTTGACCTTGCGAATGCGGGAGAGGTGAAAATCATTGGTGTGACGTCTGACGACCGTGTTGACGCCTATCCTGACGCCAAGACGATGAAGGAACAGGGCATCGACACAACTTTTGTGAACTGGCGTGGTTTCTTTGGTGCTCCGGGTTTACCGGCGGACGAGCTGGCCATGTATCAGGATGCAATCGCCAAAATGTACGAAACGCCCGAGTGGGAAGCCGTGCGCGCCCGCAACGGTTGGGTCAACATCCACAATCCGGGTGACGACTTCAAAACCTTCCTTGAGGGGCAAGAACAGGTTATTGGCGACCTGATGAAAAAACTGGGCTTCCTCTAAGCTTGGTCAGGGTAGAGCAGGCGACTGCTCTGCCCGCCTTTTCGGGAGGGGCAAATGGCACTGGATCGCTGGATCGCGCTTGGGATTTTGGGTGTCTGTTTGGTTTACGGGTACACGGCCTGGTTCACGATGGATGGTTCGCTTGCACCGTTCATGAAACGAAACCCGATTTGGCCCAGCACGTTCCCGAAAGTTTTGTCGGTCATCGCGGTTATTTCTTCGCTGATCATTCTGTTTGGTGTTGAAAAGTCCGAAGTGAAAACCGGCGAAATCGATTACCGGCGACTTGGCGATTACCATCTTGGACAGGCTCTGTTGCTGCTGGCGCTCATGGTTGTTTATGCGCTGACGCTGCGCCCGCTGGGTTTTTTGATTTCAACCACCGGATTTTTGCTGCTGGGATCCTTTATCCTTGGCGAACGGCGCTGGTTGATCATGATATTAGTTTCGGTGATTGCAACCGGGCTTGTCTGGTATCTGGTTCAACAGGTTTTGGGCATTTACATGCGGCCGCTACCGGGATTTTTAGGAGGCTGACATGCTTGAAGGTCTGCTCATCGGTTTACAAACCGCCCTGTCATTTCAAAACCTCGCAATGGTTGTTGCAGGCTGTTTGATCGGCACATTCATTGGCATGTTGCCGGGCCTTGGCCCGATGTCGATCATTGCGATCATGATTCCGGTGGCAATTTCAATAGGCGATCCTTCGGCGGCGCTTATTTTGCTGGCGGGGGTGTATTATGGGGCGATATTCGGCGGCTCCACTTCTTCGATCCTGCTTAATGCGCCGGGGGTGGCCGGGACCGTCGCCAGCAGTTTTGATGGTTACCCAATGGCGCGGCAGGGCAAAGCTGGCAAAGCGCTGACTATTGCAGCTATTGCAAGTTTCGCAGGCGGAACAATTGGCGCGCTTTTGCTGATGATATTTGCACCGGCCTTGTCATCGGTCGCTCTTTTGTTTCATTCCGCAGAGTATTTCGCGCTGATGGTTGTTGGCCTGTCCGCTATCGCGGCCTTTGCCGGCACCGGTCAGGTGACGAAAGCAATTTTGATGACCGTTCTTGGGTTGATCATGGCGACCGTTGGAGAGGGCGCGTTATTCAATCTGCCACGTTTCACTATGGGGATTATGGACCTGCAAAGCGGGTTTGGGTTCGTCACCCTTGCAATGGCCATGTTCGCGTTGCCAGAAGCATTGTTCCTGGTCCTAAAGCCGAGGGACATGAAAGGCGGCGCTGGAGGTGAAATCAAAGACATGCGGATAAGCCGACAGGAAGCGATAGCCATTGCACCTGTGGTCGGCCGCCAATCGCTGCAAGGGTTTTTCATCGGCGTATTGCCCGGTGCTGGCGCCACCATCGCCAGCTTTCTTGGTTATGCGGTTGAACGCAATATTGCGCCAAAAGGGGAACAGGAAGAGTTTGGCAAAGGGTCCATCAAAGGATTGGCAGCGCCTGAGACGGCCAATAATGCCGCGTGCACCGGTTCGTTTGTGCCGCTCCTGACGCTGGGCATTCCCGGTTCCGGGACAACCGCGATATTGCTGGGCGCGCTTATCGCATTGAATGTGTCACCCGGCCCCCGCCTGATGATTGACGAACCTCAGATTTTCTGGGCCGTCATTATGTCAATGTTTATCGGCAATCTGGTATTGCTGATCCTGAATCTGCCGTTGATCCCATACATCGCCAAAGTCCTGACGATCCCGCGAAATTACCTGATCCCGTTCATCCTGTTTTTCACCCTGATGGGCGCATACATAGGTCAGAACAACGCGACCGAGTTGTTGATTTTGGTTGGGTTTGGGATTTGCGCAACCGCGCTGAAATTCGCTGACTATCCTTTGGCGCCGCTGTTAATTGGGTTCATCCTTGGGGGTATGATGGAAGACAACTTTTCGCGGTCAATGCAGCTTTACGATGGTATCGCGTTTATCTGGGAGCGTCCGATGGCGATGGGGCTTTTGACAGTTGCCGCGATCCTGATTGTACTTCCCAGCTACCGCGCGCGCCGCGCCAAGTATCGGGCCAAGGGAGTGGCCGACGGGGACTAATTTGGCGTGAGTTGCCCGATCCGCAATCGATTTTGGTCGAAAGCTATACCGGTTCTGGCCTGATTGTCCCATTCCACGGATGGCGGCAATGGGCCGTTCTTGACGATCATGGGAAAGAGAAGTGGCCGTTCGCACGGGTCCGTACAGCTTACTCTAACGGGACTACGCAAATGATAGCCCGTCCAGAAATTGGGTCTACGTGGCCCCCACGGAGATTCAGAACCGGAAATATCGCGGCAATTTTTACACCAACAGCGCCGCGGCCTCGTATGATTTCAGGACCGGCAGGCAGGTTGAGCCAAAGCTTTCGGGATCAGATTCCAGGGTTGGAAACAGCGTGAACAGCTCTTTGCGTGCGGCTGCTTCGACGCCTGTCAGTGCCATGTCGCCGGGGTGGAAGCTTTCTGATTCTATGCCGTTTGACACCACGGTCTGGTGGCAGTCGAACATGAAGTGGTAGTAGGTTACGTCATCAATCAGGTGATCGGCGGTTATGGTGCTGTCGTTGGTTAAAAACTTGGCCGGGATCAAAACCCGGTCTGACGCAAACATCATTTCCGCCCGCCAGTCGTTCAGCATGATCCGGTGTTGTGGCGAAACCACAAGATCGCCGCTTGGAATGTTATGGCCCAGGCTGCTTTTGCGAATACGGATCGGGCGGAGCGTCGGGTTTGCCTGCAGCTCTTCCGGTGACACATGCCGCGAGGCGATCCACTGAATTACCCGGTGCTGACCATCGCCGCAGCGCACCAGATCACCCACATCCAAATCTTCCACTGCGCAGGGGCCGTGGTAGGTTTCGATCATCGTGCCTTTGCCAAAACAGGCCAAGGTGATGTTGATCCCGGCAAACTCGTCAGTATTTGAGGAATACAAATCGATTTCAACAACATGTGGCTGCCCATCTGATCCGGTATAGTAAATTGTATAGACCAATTCGTCATCGTCTGGGTCTGACTCTATTGTGTAACTGTCGACCATGGTAAAATAGAATGTGTCACCGGCGTCGAGGCTGTGCACTTCAATTTCAAAATCGTCGTCAAATCCACTTAAATCAAAATGAAACTCATCGTCTCCGCCCGGGCCTTCGCCAGGTTGTGTGGGTGTATCTTTGCCCCAATTTTTGAATTCAATTTCGTTGATATTGCCGTCGTCTGTAACAATAACATATTGTGAGTCGTTGATATCGCTGACATAGTCCCCGCCCCTGATGTCTTGATTACCACTTCTGACTTCGATGATAATCGCGTCAGACGAGTGTGGATTCAGCGCGTCGAAATTGACGTTGTAATTGCCGTCACCGGTTTCTTCGCCGTCGG
>CAYZQS010000024.1:3228-8634 GCA_964480735.1 uncultured Rhodobacterales bacterium | reverse complement strand
TTCAGCGCGTCGAAATTGACGTTGTAATTGCCGTCACCGGTTTCTTCGCCGTCGGTCGTGTCGCCATCATTGTTGAAGTCCCCGTCGACCACCTGTGCCATTGTGGCGTCGGTGCCGGCGGTAAATGTTGTGCCGGACGTAAAAACATATTGGGCGTCCGGAATGCTGTCAAAAGGTGTGCCGCTTGCCGATGGGCCGATGGTATCATTGGTGGAAAAGAAATCGTCGCCCTGTTCCTTGATTTGGCTGCCGCCGGTTTCTTGTATTTGAGCGCCGGAACCGGAAGACAGGTCGTACCACTGGCCATCGCGGAAAACCCGGACATTGGTAAATTCTATTGCGCTGGAATCAAATTCGCCGTTGCCATTGTTGTAGCCGTTTTTGTCGATGGTAATTTCGATGATGTCGGTTGAAAGAAACGGCGTTTGATCAATGTGAAATGTGGAATTGCCGCTGCCGTCGTCGTCGACACCGGAAAACGTCGCAACCTGATCGCCGCTAAAACGAAGCGTAATCGGACTGCTGGGCATTTCCTCACCTCAAATCATTGTGTCAAACCGGCGTGCCGTTCGAAATTGCTGAGAATCCGGACGAAACCGTTGCATGGATCAGGTGAATTGAGCAGGTAAAGGCGAGGATTGTTTGACCAAATTTAGGCGAATTCGGTTCAAATTCGGGTAAAAATCAGACGTCCGATACCAAATGAGACACCGATACAACCGAAATGATCTGCTCAAAATCTTTTGGCAAAACACTGTTGGGCGCGGTCAAATTGTACCCCCGCATTTTGGCGTTGATGATATCCGAAATGGCGTTGGGAAACTTGCGTATCATGGCCAGTGTAGCGGTGATCAAATCCCAACCAACCGGTTTCATCTGGGCCGATTCAAAGTCGATTCCGTACAGGCGTTTGTCTGTGCCGAGAATATAATTGGACATGGCATTGTCATTATGCGCCAACGTCAACCGGCCAACCAGAGAATTCTTTAACAACGCTCTTTGCTTGTCCAGAGCCTCAAAATTCAGGCCCTTTTCGTAATTCTTCAGATACCCGTACCAGTTATCGTCTGAATCCTTATGCGGTGCCGCTGATTCAAGGTTTCCCAGCCACTGGCCAACGTGCTCTGCCGTTCGCGGCAGGCTGTTTTCTGACAGAACATCCGTAAGTGGCCTGCCCTCGATAAACTCTGACAGCACGAAAAGGTCTTTTTCCGCAACCAACTTTAGCTTTGGGATCTGGGCGCCGTTAAGAACGTCAAGCGCACGGCGTTCGCGGCGAAACATCTTTCGCGCCGGCTTGGTGTCAGAAAACAGCTTTCCCACCGCAGTGGTCCTGCCAACCGAGATCTTCAACACGGCGGAATTCCTGGAGGACTTCAGAACATTATATTCTAAATGCTGTTCCTTGCCTTTTGGCGAAACCGCCATTTTTATTGAACTGCCGAGCCTGGTTATCGTTTGCTCGATCTTTTCCGGTTTCACGGTCGTGCCCCTCAGACTATTTTAATAACGTCTTTTTCGATGCTCAACATATATCCTTTACGACTGATCGTCTTGATCAGCAACTCTGACACCAGCTGATTGCCCAAATGATCACGCAGACGTTTGATACGGGTTGCCCCCGCGGCCTCGTCACAATCGGCCTTGGACTTGCCGGTGATCATCGCCTCGATCTCAACACCGCTGATAAATTCGTCGTCCATGCGGGCCTCGCACAGCACCGCCAGCGCTTCGAACGACGCTTCGGTCAGGGTGAATTCCATGTTGTTGATAAAAACCATCAGCTCGTCACGCGAAACAATCAGTGAATTGATCTGAATTCCCGCACGTTCGATTTCTGACATGCGGCGGTTCAGGGCCACCGTGTTCATCAGAAACACCAGTGCGGCGATTAATATTGCGGTTGAAAAGATCATCAGAACGAAAATTACAAAACGGTAGGAGGCCAGCGTTTCAGAGAATGACGTGCCGGACTGGGCCAAAATTTCCAGCAGCTTAATTTCCGCACCGGAATTCAGGTTGTCATTTTCAAGAAATATTCGCTCCACCCGGTCGTTGAACGCATTCGCATCGGGAAGATTGATGAACAGGATCAGCGCGGCGGCGGCTAGAATTGCGACGATAACAGCGATGCCGATAAATACCGTTGTGTTGCCCGTCAGTCGCCGGGTTTGGATTTTAGAATCGGAGGTAGAACTTTCCGGCACTCTGTTTCCTCTGTGCAAGCCCTGAGGCGTCAAACACAGATATAACATTAAGTAGGTTCCAACCGCCAACCTTAATCCTGTTTTGGATATTGCGCTTGGCTTTGTTTTTGTTGGAACACGCGCCGCTTGGCAGTTCGATCACGCCATAGTGCAGTTTCAGCGGATTTGATTTGCTTGCCTTATAATCAGCATAACATTCCGCACCGGCTGAATTTGCAGCCAGCGTGAACGTAAGGGCCAGAATGTGTATAGATAGATTTTCCATGCACCCAGTTTGCCGGAACCGCGTCTGTTATTCAATAACAGCAGGACCATCAGCGCCCTGACTGCGGCTGTTATCCCATAACATCTGGTCGATATTGCCTATCTTTTGGCGGTTTGGGCATGGTCGGCTTATCGGCACCACGCCAATCCCGGCACAGGCCATTCAACCAAAAGCGAAGCACCGCTTGTTAACCCCAAAAGGAATAAATCATGAAAACCAAATTCATCGCATATGTCACCGCTGGCGCAATCGCTGTAACGGGCATGACGGCACCTTCGGTTCAGGCCGGCTCTAACGACGATCTGTTTAACTTTATCGCCGGGGCCACATTGTTGGCGATCATCGCTTCCGGTGTACAAAACTCTGCCAAACCACAAGCGACCCAATCCACCCAGCATCGCCACAAGCGGCACCACAGGGTGGCCCATCGCAAGCCGCCTAAAAAATGCCTGCGTCAGCGCTACACCGATTATGGGTGGAAGAAATTCTATTCGCACCGCTGCCTGCAAAAGCACGGATATCGCGGTCACCACAGACACTGGTAATCATACAGGCCTGTCTGCGACGGTCCTGTCGTCCCGAGGCAAATCAGCCTATGGTAAGTCGCAGACAATCCCGGCGGGGTGGGAAACCACCCCGCCATTTTTTATGTCTTCAATCGGGCGGCCAGATAAGGCAGATTAACCACGCATCAAACCAGCATCGGGCGCGGCATTGCCAGATTATCATTTTGAATCCCTTGCTCTGGACACCGGCGCCAAACTGGTTGCCGGCGTTGATGAAGCAGGCCGCGGACCACTTGCCGGGCCGGTCACGGCGGCGGCTGTTATTTTGGACATCAATAATGTCCCGCCGGGGCTTGACGATTCAAAAAGGCTGAGCCGCGCGCGTCGCGAAGACCTTTATCCCGTTATCCTGAGCTGTGCCGATGTTTCTGTTGCCAGCGCCAGCGTGGCGGAAATTGACGACATCAATATATTGCAGGCCGCATTGCTTGCCATGCGTCGGGCGCTGGCCGGTCTGAAGCAGGTGCCACAGCACGCACTGATTGACGGCAACCGGCTACCTGAAAATCTGTGCTGTGATGCCCGGTCAATTGTTAAAGGCGACGCGCTTTCGCTCAGCATCGCTGCGGCGTCCATCGTGGCAAAAGTGTCGCGTGACCGGTTGATGGTGGATTTAGCGCAACAGTTTCCCGGCTATGGGTGGGACCACAACGCCGGATACGGCACAAAAGCCCATTTTGAGGGGCTGCGCCGCCTTGGTGTCACCCCACATCATAGACATTCTTTCAAACCTATCCACAATATCTTGTATCAAGAAAATTAATTAAGTCCTTGATTCAAAAAGAAATTGACGGCGAATCCTCTTTGACTCATTTTGGGCCCAACCAATAAGCGTAAAAACGCAGGGGCAGAAATGGCGACCAAGACCACCACCAAGGGCAAGCGCACGCTTCCCCTGAACCAGATACTTGACGGCGATTGCATTGAAATCATGAAGGGGCTGCCCGCGGCCTCTGTTGATCTGATATTTGCCGATCCACCTTATAATTTGCAGTTAAAGGGCGATCTGCATCGGCCGGACAATTCGAAGGTTGACGCGGTTGACGATGATTGGGACCAGTTCGCGTCATTTGCCGTTTATGACAAGTTTACCACAGAATGGCTGAAGGCGGCGCGGCGGCTGCTGAAACCGGACGGGGCGATCTGGGTGATCGGCAGTTACCACAATATTTTCCGCGTCGGAGCCAAATTGCAGGACGCGGGTTTTTGGATACTGAACGATGTGGTTTGGCGAAAATCCAACCCAATGCCAAATTTTCGCGGCGTGCGGCTGACCAACGCCCATGAAACCATGATCTGGGCGGGGAAATCGGAAAAATCTAGGGCCACGTTTAATTATGAAGCCCTGAAAGCCCTGAACGAGGGCATCCAGATGCGCAGTGACTGGTTGCTGCCGATCTGCAACGGCCATGAGCGCCTGAAGGACGCAAACGGCGACAAGGCGCATCCGACGCAAAAACCGGAAAGCTTGCTGCACCGGGTGCTGGTGGGCTCCACCAATCCGGGTGATGTGGTGCTGGATCCGTTTTTTGGCACAGGCACCACCGGTGCGGTGGCCAAAATGCTGGGCCGGGATTTTATCGGGATCGAGCGCGAGGCAGCGTACCGCGATGTTGCCCGGCTGCGCATCGACAGGGCGCGAAAATTTGATCAGTCGGCGCTTGAGGTTTCAGCTTCAAAACGCGCCGAGCCTCGGGTGGCATTTGGTCAGTTGGTGGAACGGGGCATGCTGCGGCCGGGCGAAATGCTGACGTCTTTGAACGGACGGCACAGTGCCAAGGTCCGCGCCGACGGCACCCTGATTTCGCGAGAGACCAAAGGCTCGATCCATCAGGTGGGCGCGGCACTGGAGGGTGCGCCCAGTTGCAACGGCTGGACGTTCTGGGCCTTTAAACGCGACGGTAAAACCGTGCCGATTGATCTGTTGCGCCAGCAAATCCGCGCCGAGATGCATTCCAAAACCAACTAAGCAACCGAACCGCTGACAGTCTGACGTCCGCCGTCAGGCTGTCAAAACTTGCCCCGCCCCAGTGGCGGGGTTTTTTTATGCAGTTGAACCGGGCATCGGATTGGTTCCGTCCTTGTAAGGCTGCCAGTCCACGATTTCCGGATAATACATCGCCCGCCATTTGCGCACTTTGGGGTTCATCACCCGTCGCCAAAGCGGCGGCATCATGGCCAGCGCTGTCATCACCGGATAACCGTGGCTAAGCTGTGGCGCCTCGGCGTTTGTATAGTTCTGCAACAACGGAAACCGTCGGTCGGGCTTATAGTGATGGTCGGAATGCCGCTGCAGGTTAATCAACAACCAGTTTGAAACCTTGTGGGCCGAGTTCCAGGAGTGATGCGGTTTGGTGTGCTCGTATTT
>CAYZQS010000024.1:0-3128 GCA_964480735.1 uncultured Rhodobacterales bacterium | reverse complement strand
CGCGGGAAAAACCGGTGAAAGCCCTCGTTATAGGGTGCGGTCACCGTATCACGCGGGGTTCCGACATAGCGGTGATGCACCAGCAAATGCTCAGAACGGAAGTGGCTGTACAGTGTCATGGCCATCAGCACATCAGCCATCTGCCGCTCCAGCCGGGTTTTTTGGTGCATCAATTCATGGGCATAGTTGATCCCGATGGAGCCGGAAACAACACCAACACCGAACATCATGCCGATTTTTGCCGGCGTGCTGAAATGACCCGCGTGGGTGACAACCCATATGCTGAACAGCACCACAATCAGCTGGATCGGGGCCCAAGCAATTGTAATTAGCCGATACCAAAACAAATCTTCATCGGGTGTGGCCGGATCGTTGTTTTGCAATTGCAACCCGAATATCAGGTCCAATATCGCATATTGAATCCAGCCAAACACCGGTATGATCAGTACTGTCCAGCCGCCGTAATTCAGGCTAAGCGCGACGATGGGTAAAATCGTCAACGACAGCCAGAACGGCAAAGCATTGTTCAGTTTTGCCACATCATTTACCGCGCTCATCTTTCGCTCCGTTGTTGTTGTTTGCTCCGGATACCACGCTTTTACCTATAACCGGCCGCTACTGCACGCCATTTCATAGACTTTGCGCATGACCGTCGGCAATTCGTTGGCGTCAAAACCGTTGCTCTTGATAAATTCGCCCTGACCGGGTGTGGCACCAACCGGCACCACCGCCGTACGCACCTCCAGATGCAGGTGAAAATGGGTAAAAGTATGACGAACTTTTTCCGGCAGCACCTGCCAGTCGGCTTTTACCGGCGGCGCATTAATAGAATTCTCGCACCACCCTTTGCCCGGCCAACCCAACATCCCGCCCAGCAAACCTTTGTTTGGCCTGCGCTCCAGCAAAAAGGCGTTGTCCTGACGCCGCGCCACCCAAACAATGCCAAGGCGTGTTGGCTTTGCCTGTTTTGCCCTTCGGACCGGGAAATCAGCGCAGGACTTTAGCGCCAGTGCGCGACACCCCGTGCGCCACGGACAGGCGGAACAGTTTGGAGATTTGGGTGTGCAAACCGTGGCCCCCAGATCCATAATCGCTTGCGCATAGTCACCTGCACGGATATCCGGTGTCAGACCGGCGGCAAGGTTTTGCAATTGCGGTTTGGCGGCGGGCAAAGCCGTCTTCACCGCATAATACCGGGCCATCACCCGCTCTACATTGCCATCGACCACAACCGCCGGGCGGTCAAAGGCGATGGCGGCAATTGCGGCTGCGGTATAAGGGCCAATGCCGGGCAGCTTTTGCAGGGGCTTCACGTCTTCCGGGAACTGCCCGTCATGCTGTTGCGCAACCAGTCGGGCACATTTTAACAGGTTTCGCGCCCGCGCATAGTAACCAAGGCCAGCCCAGGCGGCCATCACCTGCGCGTCTTTGGCGCTGGCCAAGTGACGGACAGAAGGCCAGGTTTCGGAAAATTTCAGAAAATATGGAATGACCGCCGCAACAGTTGTCTGTTGCAGCATGATTTCAGACAGCCAGACAAAATAGGGATCGGCCCTTTTTCCGGCGATACCATCGGCGGGGGCCACCCGCCACGGCAGCACGCGGGCGTTGGCGTCGTACCAATCCAGCAAAAGATCACTTAGGCTTTCGTTGTGGTCACGCAATCTTTATGCCTCCTGCGGCGTTAAATATGTGGCACGCGGGCCTAATGACGCTAGAATAGCGGCACAGAATAATTTGGACAGCCATGACCGCAAGACCGCGAAAATCAAGCAAGACAGCGCCGCCAAAACGGCTGGCACGCGGGTTTGTCAAGACCAGCGGTCTTTTACACCGGCGGATTCGCAAGGCGGGCGAAAAACGGGGGTTTTCGGAAACCCGACTGTTGACCAACTGGGCCGAGATCGTGGGTCTGGCGACTGCCAAAATTTCCCGACCCGTCAATGTCAGCTATGGTCGGCAGGGTTTGGGTGCGACGCTGACATTGCTGACGAACGGCGCCAACGCACCGATGGTGCAGGCCGAACTGCCAAAAATAATAGACCGGGTAAACGCCTGTTATGGGTACGCGGCGATCAACAAAATTCGGATCACCCAAACGGCGGCCACGGGCTTTGCCGAGGAACAAACACCGTTTGCGGCTGCAAAAATGCAAGAAAAACCCAAGGCCACGGCAAAACAGATCGGTGAAATTTCGCAGACCGTCGCGCCTTTGCGGGATGACACGCTTAAGCAAGCCCTTGAAACTCTTGGTCAAAACATCATATCACGCAACAACACCTAATCCCTGAAAGGCGCATATATTATGCTTCGCAGACATTTTCTTTCGTATTCTCTACCGGTTGCCGCTGCCGGAATTGGCCTGCCCGGCGTGACCTTCGCACAGGACAAACCCGTAATTCTGGACATGGCCATCGGTGAAGAAAACGCACCGATTACGGTTGTGGAATACGCGTCGTTCACCTGTCCGCACTGCAAACGCTTTCACGAGGACGTGTTTGGCGGGATCAAAACCAACTATGTGGAAACCGGCAAGGTGCGGTTTATCCAGCGCGATGTCTATTTTGACCGTTTGGGTCTTTGGGCGGCGATGCTGGCACGATGCGGCGATGGCAGCAAATTCTTTGGCGTTTCAGACATTCTGTTTCGAACCCAGCGCGAATGGACCGATGGCGATACCGGGGCTGATATTGTCCAGAACCTCTTAAAAGTTGGCCGTCTGGCAGGCATGAACGATGAGGACATGAACGCCTGTCTGCAGGACGGCGAGATGGCGCAGGCGTTGGTTGATGTCTATCAGGAAAACGCCGACCGCGACGGGATCAGCAACACGCCGTCCTTCATCATCAACGGCAAGCCCTATCCGAATATGAACTATGAAGATTTTGCAGCCGTGCTTGACGGTTTGGCCACCAATTAGGCCGCAATCAACCAGGCGACAGCACGTTCAATTTCTGGTCAATCAACGTCCAGTCTGGAATATCCAGCCGAACTGGCAGCGTAAGCACGCGCGTGCGAAATTCCGGCGGCAGCCGCGCGGCGTCTTTTTCAGTGGTTACAAGCTGCGCGCCTTTCGTGCGCGCTTCTGTTTCCAGTCGCCTTAGCAACGGGACCGGCAGCGGCTGATG
>CAYZQS010000023.1:0-31680 GCA_964480735.1 uncultured Rhodobacterales bacterium | reverse complement strand
CAACGGGTTAACCATCTTACCGGTCCCATGTCCGCTAACGCACTGAATTGACTCTTTTTTGTGGTTTTTAGCTTCTAGTGATACCTCTCCCGCATCGTATCCACACTCTTAACCACAATTTCTTCCAGCACGCCCAAATCAATATTCGCCAGATTGGTAATATACAGGCAGGAAGACGAGTGTTTGTGTTTGCCCAGCCGCGCCAGCTGGTCGGCGTAATCTTTGAAGCCATTCATGATATAAACCGTCAGTGCCGCCTTGCGAGGCGACAGGCCGGTGATCAGGTAGGCATGTTTTGATTTGTCGGCCCGGCTGTATTCGTAGCGATCAAAACCGATGATGCTGTCGCCCCACATTTTGGGCGGAAAGCCGGTCACGCGGGCCATCATGTCCATCACGGTTTGCGTTTCGGACCGGCGGCGTTCGTGTTCAACATTCGCCAAAAAAGCCTGAATATCGCCATCATTTTGGGTTGTTTTCATATCACTCATTCGGACCACCCTTAAAGAAATCGTGAATAATATAGGGGAAATCCGGGAATTTGTGAACGATTTAATCCAGTCGCGGTGACTATGTTTCGATTGCCTCAACAGTTAATGAAAAAGTCCCGATATTGTCCTGTTGTTTCCAAAATCCCGACAAAGTCTGCGGGCCTAATGCCCATCAGGTTAAACTGATTGGGAACAACAAAATGGATAGACTGACAGAGATGGAGGCGTTTGCCAGTGTGGTGGATCAAGGTGGATTTACCGACGCGGCGCGCAAGATGGGTATTTCAAAATCGGCGGTTTCAAAGCACGTGTCTTCCTTGGAAGCACGCCTTGGCGCACGGCTGTTAAACCGGACAACCCGGCGGGTTAGCCCGACGGAAATTGGCCTGGCGTATTATGATAAAGCGCGACGGGTTCTGAATGATGCCGGTGAGGCGGACGCGATGGTCACGTCCATGCAGTCAGCACCAAGCGGGTCATTGCGCCTGTCAGCTGCAACGGATTTTGGTGTGAACCACATTTCCAACGCACTTGGCGCGTTCTTGCATAAATATCCGGAGATCAACGTCAATCTGGTGCTGAACAACCGGTATGTGGAACTGATATCCGAAGGCTTTGATATCGCCATTCGTATTGGCGAGATGGAAGACAGCACGCTTAGGGCGCGAAAGCTAACGGAAACAAACATGAAAATGGTGGCGGCACCGGAGTATTTTGCCAAGCACGGACATCCCTCCAGGATCGACGATCTGAACGATCACATGCTTTTGCACTATTCAAACCAGTCCAATGGCAACGTGTGGAAGCTGACATCGCCCACCGGTGAAAAACGGCAGGTGCGGACAACGGGTTGCCTTACAGTCAATGACGGGCAGTCATTGTTGACAGCAGCCTCGGCCGGGCTGGGCATCGCCTATCTGCCAAGCTTTTTGTATGCGGAAAAGCTGGAACTGGGATTGCTGGAAGAGGCCATGCCGGAACTGCCGGTAGAGGCCAAGGGAATTTACGCGGTCTATCCTCCAGGTCGCTACACGCAGCCCAAACTTCGGGCGTTCATCGACTTTCTGGTCGAGCATTTCAAAACCAAGGGACCGGAAGAGTGGTGACACAGATTTAAGGCGAGGGCCTTAAGGTGCAGGGAAATCCCGGAATCGCGGCAAAGCGGTTCCGGGGTTTTCTTTTCCTGCGGCCCCTGTTGCGTCCGAATGGTTGGGATGTCGGTACAACATTCAGCTTGTTTTGGGGCATTCGGCGTTTGTGGCTATACGCGCTGGGCTGTCACGCCGTAGTTTGAAAGGTCGGTGGACCGGTGGGCCGGTGGGCCGGTGGGCCGGAAAACCGGACCTCGTTTATCTTTTTATTTCAGCGTGTTGTGGGAAATCTTTTGGGAGGTGTTTTGAACGTACCGCACGCCCATCAAATGACATTGTGAACCTGATCGGCGCAATCCCGGTGCTTTATTGTCCGGTTGGCCCCAGTACCACCTCGACGCGGCGGTTTTGTTTGCGCCCGTCTGCGGTGTCATTGCTGGCGCGAGGTGAAAGATACCCGATGCCTTCGGCGCTAAGCCGCTTTGGATCAATGCCGTAAACCTCAACCAGTTCCTGCATTACCGCGCCGGCCCGTTTGCGTGACAATGCCACGTTGCCATCCAGCGAACCGGAGCCGTCGGTGTGACCAACCAATATTGCGCTACGCTTTGGATTGTCGCCTAGAAACTGTACCAGTTCCAGCAGTGAATCTGCCGCGCCACCGCTAAGACCCGACGCGCCATTGGCAAAGGCCAGCCCTTCCAGAACGGCGGCACCATTCAATGTCAGCAACTCCGCCAGTGACTGCGCGTCTCTGGTTGTGGTTGTTGGTTGCGGCGTCTGTTTGGTGGACGCAATCGCGCCGGTTTCCGCCACCAGAAAATCACCGACGTTGGTAACCTGAATATACCCCTGATCTGCGCTGCGGCTGACCAGAAGGCTGATAAATTCGGCTTTGCCGTCAACAGTGTTTGTGGCGGACAGAAACCTGAAATCGCCCAGATCGACGTGCATGTCGGGCTCGTCCACCACTTCGGTCCGGAACCTGAAATCAAATCCGCCGCAGCCGCCGCTGTCACATTCAAACAGGATTTCAAATCCCGCACCGGTCAGCTGATCGCGAAGCGGGGCAAGCAGCGTAAGGGTTTCAGACTTGCCATCGACGGTTCGCCAAACCTGCCGCAGCATCTGACCCTCGGTTGCTTTGGTTGTGATATGCCCGTCGATCAATGGCGCAAGCGGCAGCTTATAGCTGGACGACTGTTTTATCTCTTCAAATTTCTGCGCCGCGCCGTTGGGGAATTCCAAGACCATCTGCGCCAAAGCATTTGCTGGCGCCAGACCTGCGATCAGGCCGAATATGATCAGTTGTTTCTTCATCGATTCTGCGAATGATACTCTAAATTCGGTTGTTTATCTACGGCAGAGGATACACGGTTGGACATGTTGAAAAACCCGGCAACCGAAGCGATGTCCCAGATATCGTGATCTGAAAAACCGACATCGCGCAGGGCCTGTCTGTCGCGCTCTTCAATCGTGTGGCTGTTTTCCGTCACCAGAGCGGCAAAATCCAACATGGCGCGCTGGCGGGCCGAAAGATCGGCCACCCGGTAATTCATCACCAGCATTTCGCCCAGCAATGGATCACCGGACAGTTTGCGCACTGCCGCACCATGCGCGGTCAGGCAATAAAAACAGTGGTTGATGGCCGAAACCACCACGGCAATCATCTCGCGTTCCAGCTTTGACAGCCCGCTGTCACCCAGCATCAGATCATTGTACATGGCGGTAAAGCTGTTCAGCTTTTCGATGTTGAAGGCGTAGGCGGACAGGACATTGGGCACGAAACCCAGCTTTTCCACGCAAATATCAAAGTATCGTTGCGTTTCCGGCGGCAACGGGTCAACCGGTGGTAAATCAAGCGCGATGATCGGTTTATCTGCCATTCCGGTTACAAGTCTTTCATTTCACTCGATAATGGTACTTACCAATAATGGTCATACCAAGGCCAGCGAACAGGTTTTGCGCAGGCTGATTTTCGCTTGTGGTGACAACAGAGATGTATTTTGCGCCATTTATTGCGGCCCAGTTGGCTGCCTTTATCAACATATTGCGCCCGACGCCAAACCGGCGAAAATCCGGCGCAACTTCCAGCGCGTGCACCATTGCCACCTCTTTGTCGCAGGCGACAAAAGCACAGCCCGCGGGTTTGTCGCGGTGGCGGCCCATCCAGTATTCTTTTGGGCCTTCTGTTCGGCGCATGACGTCCAGACGCGCCGCCCCGATACCGCCGCTCTGCCAGATTTCCCGCATTATGGCCAAGGGTTTCTGGCCGGGGATTGCCGCAAGCGGCGGAAGGGTGTCAGCGCTAAAGGTGGCGCAGGGTGCGGCCATTATAACCACCGGATCAACCACGCCATAGCCATTGTAATTGAGAAAATCATCCAGTTTGTCCTGTTGACCACGCACCATAAACATGGGCGTCTGCCCCCAGTCGGACATAACGTCTGCGCTGTGCTTTAATCCGGCCGTTGACAGGCTGCCATCAACCGTGGCCGCCGAAACCCGCTTGCCACCGCCAAGGCCGCGACGAAGGGTGATACTTCCGCTGATCTGATATTCAGCCGCGGCCCAGGTTGCGTCCATTGCTTTGAACAGACGTTTCGCGTCAGGCAGCCCGGTCATTGCTCTGTTCCAACCGGAAACTGCGCCAGTAAATTATCGGTGGCGGTTGCCAGCACGTCAGTATCGGTGCCGCGCAAGACCACGTTGGCGCCAAATTTGCCGTTCTGGATAAACGGGTAGCAACCAAAGGAAATGGTCGGAAATTTCTTGGCCAAAATACCCAGCGGGCCGCTGATTTCGCCTTCCGGCATGTCCAGCCGGATATTGCGGGACCGAACCGGAACGCCGCCGGTCAATGTTGGCAAAACGGATGTAACCATCGCCTGAAATATAGCTGGCACGCCAGCCATTACATGCACGTTTTGCAGGGAAAAGCCCGGCGCGGTTGAAACCGGATTGTCAATCAGCGTTGCCCCATCCGGTATGCGGGCCATCCGCAGGCGGGCGGGGTTCAGTTCCGTACCCGAGTTTTTGTAGTGCTTTTTGAGCAGGGCCAGCGCATCCGCCCGCACGTCAATCGGGGTGTTCATGGCCGCGGCGATGGAGTCCGCTGTAATATCATCGTGGGTTGGTCCGATGCCGCCGCTGGTGAAAACGTTGTTCCATTTCTGCCGCAACCGATTGACCGCATCGCCAATCGCTTTGGGATCATCCGCAACAATGCGAACCTCTTTAAGGCCAATCCCCGCCGCCGCCAGACGCTCAGCCAGAAACCGCACATTGACGTCCTGTGTTCGCCCGGACAGAATTTCATCGCCGATCACCAGAAATGCGGCGGTTGGGTTGGTCATGTCTTTATCCTTGTTCCCATTGCAACCCGTGGATAGGTCTGCGCCATGAAATTTCAGGCTCCGCTTATTAAGGCCACTTTGGTGCGCAGGTACAAACGGTTTCTGGCCGATGTGGTTTTGGCGGATGGTCGCACGGTAACCGCCCATTGCGGCAATCCAGGCGCCATGCTTGGGCTGAACACGCCGGGCAGCACGATCTGGGTTGAACCCAACGATGACCCCAAGCGCAAACTGAAATATGCGTGGAAGCTGAACGAATTGCCGGGTGGGCACTGGGCCGGGATAGATACCAATTTGCCCAACAGGATTATCGGCGCGGCCCTGCGGGACCGGCAAATACCGGAACTGGCAGAGTATTCCGGCGTCAGGCCAGAGGTGAAATATGGCGAGAACAGCAGGATAGATTTTCTGTTGTCACAGAACGGGCTGCGCAACGTCTATGTTGAAGTCAAAAACGTGCACCTTCGGCGGACCGGTGATCTGGCAGAGTTTCCGGACTGCGTAACAGCACGCGGGACCAAGCATTTGAACGAGCTGTCCAATATGGTGGCCCGGGGGCACCGGGCGGTGATGCTGTATTTTGTGCAGCGCACAGACTGCGCGCGATTTAAACTGGCAGCAGACCTTGATCCGGCCTATGCAACCGCTTTTGATCTGGCGCGGGCTGGTGGTGTTGAGGTTCTGTGCTATGGCGCGGCCATTTCCAAAGACGGCATTTCACTGGCCGGGCCCTTGCCGGTCGATGCGGCAAAACAAATTTAACAGGCGCACTGGTATCAGGCGACAGTTTTCACTATCTAGTCTGTGATTTTTATACGCGATGGAGAATGCGTTGGAAGGCCAAACAAGGGGCCGCCTTAACCGGGACGGTATAGTGATCCATGACGCCGGCGATTTTGTTGGTATGCGTGCGGCGGGTGATCTGGCGGCGCAGGTTCTGGATATGATTGCTGAATATGTGGTGCCGGGTGTGACCACCGAACGGCTGGATCAACTGTGTCATGAATTTATGGTCGATCACAATTCGATCCCGGCAACGCTGGGATATAAGGGCTACACCAAATCCTCGTGCATTTCGATCAACCATGTGGTGTGCCACGGTATTCCGTCGGAAAAACGGTTGCGTGACGGGGATATTCTGAACATCGATGTGACCTGCATATTGAACGGCTGGTACGGTGACACGTCGCGGATGTTTGTGGCCGGGCATCTAAGCCGCAAGGCGGAGCGGTTGATTGACATCACCCACACGGCGCTGATGCTGGGGATTGATCAGGTCAGACCCGGCAACACATTTGGCGATATTGGGGCCGCGATCCAGAAATATGCCGAAGCCCAGCGCTGTTCTGTGGTACGGGATTTTTGCGGGCACGGGCTGGGCCGGGTGTTTCACGCGGCCCCCAATGTGCTGCATTACGGGGTTTGGGGCAAAGGCGCGGTGCTGGAAGAGGGCATGTTTTTTACCATCGAGCCGATGATCAATTTGGGGCGCGCTGACACCAAGGTGTTGGCCGATGACTGGACAGCGGTGACCAAGGATAAATCTTTGTCAGCGCAGTTTGAGCATTCGATTGGCGTAACGGCAGAAGGTTGTGAGATATTCACCCTGTCACCTGCCGACCGGTTTCATCCAACCTGGAATTAACCGGGCAATCCCACCGCTTTTGTTAACGCCTTCTTTACCGGAATCATTTGTCATCGGTTTATGACCAAAGAAATGTTTCCCGCTATGGCGGAAGGTCCCCAGCAGGGGTTTAGGCTGGATGAAGGGCCCACAAAAATATCCGAAGTGGAAGAGAATTTTCGCGTTCGGCACAGACAGCGGTTGCGGCAGCGGTTTTTTGACGGGGGCGCGGCGGCGGTACCGGATTACGAGTTGCTGGAACTTGTGCTGTTTCGGGCAGCACCCCGGGGTGATGTAAAGCCGCTGGCCAAGCGGCTGTTGGCCGAATTTGGCCAGCTGAACAGCGTGTTCGCAGCCCCGGCGGGACGGCTGGCAAAGATCAAAGGCGTTGGGCCCGCTGTTATCGCAGAACTGAAAATCACAGAGGCGGTTGCCCACCGGATGGCCCGCAGCACGGTTTTAAACCGGCCGGTTGTGTCTTCATGGGACGCGCTGATTGACTATTGCACGACCAGCATGGCCTACCGTGAAAACGAACAGTTTCGCATTCTTTTTCTGGATCGGAAAAACATCCTGATTGCGGATGAAGAGCAACAGAAAGGCACGGTGGACCACGTGCCGGTTTATCCGCGCGAGGTGGTGCGGCGGGCGCTGGAGTTGAACGCATCCGCCCTGATACTTGTGCACAATCATCCGTCGGGCGATCCAACGCCGTCGCAGATGGATATTGATGTAACGTTGCAGGTGCGCGATGCGCTGCAGGTGCTGGGGTTGGTTTTGCACGACCATCTGATCATCGGCAAAGCCCGCCATTATAGTTTCAAAAGTGAGGGTCTTATTTAACCGGTGCGGCTATTTCAGCCAGACCTCGACCCGCCGGTTTATCCGGCGGCCCCATTCGGTTTCGTCACAGCCCAGCGGCGAAACCTCGCCAAACCCGACAGTTTCAAATGTGACTTTGGACAAATCCGCCTTGCTGGCGGCAGATTTGATCGCAACGGCCACCTGCAGCGCCCGGCGTCTTGAAATCTCCTGATTGCCCGCATCACTGCCCTGACCGTCTGAAAATCCGGCGATCAGCAGGGTTTTTCCGTCAAACTCTCCCTGTTCAACCAGCCGTGCCAGCACGGTTGCGTTGTTGAGCGACCGTGTATCCAATTCAGACGAAAACTGTTTGAACCGAAAGGTCGTTGACAGGCGGCTTGCACCGCTTATGGCTGCCGTCATGTCCTGCAGGGCCGCAAATGCAAATGGGCTGTTGGCATTGGCAATCGCTGTTCCCAGACGCCCGCCCTGTGCCGTCAGGGGCAATTGTGAAACGTCGCGCCCAACATACCCCAGCGAGGCAATCGTCTTTTGTACGGTTGGACCGTCCAGATAGGCAAAGAACCCGCGGATAAACCCGGTTGGCCGCTTTTTTGGTGTGTACAGATACAAATGCTGGGTCATGGGGTAATCCTCGGCCTTCAGATTGAATGCTGAAGCCGTAATTTTATTGCCGCAGGGGCCGTCCAGCGCCAGTGCGCGGGCGTTGCGAATGCCGGAGAAATTGGTGAAACCGATGGCAAAGGGATCATTCGCCACCGCGTCTGACAGGCTGCTGTTTGACTTAAATTCTGTGGCGGTTGCAAACGATGTGTCAGGCGCTGCGGGCCAGACATAGGAATGAAAAAGGGTGGTCAGATCGGCGGACTGGTTGCGGATATACAGGTTGATCGGGGCGTCAATGCCGCCAACTTCTGACCAGTTTTGGATCACGCCGGAAAATACATCGGCGATCTGGGTCACGGACAGCGACCGAATGGGATTTTGCCGGGACGTGATGAAAATAAGCCCGTCCAGCGCCAGAATATGTTTGCGGCTTGCATTGGTCAGGTTGCCGATGCCGGCCTGCCGGGCGCGCGCGACCTCTGAACCGTCCGCCTGCCGAAAGGAGACGTTCAGATCGGCCTTTTGATCTATCAGGTTTGTGAACCCGTCAAGCGTGTCAGTCACCGCCAGCTGTACCGTCGAAACCGGGTGCCCCGTGGGGTCTGTGACGTGAAAATCCCACAGATCCCCGCCGTCCTGTTGCCGGATCACAGACTGCCCGTTCTGGAATACATAATCCTCGATCAGCGCGGGCAGCAGGACATCGCCGATAGAGTGTGACACGGAAATTGCCACCGTGGTCGCAAATTCAGACGGGTTGGGGCAGGCGTGGCCAGAGCAGATAACCCCGGCGCTGTTGAGCGTCAGATCACCAAAAGCAGAGCGGATTTTGTAATAGTCACCGTCATAAGTCAGCAGTGTCCCGGACACTTTGACCGCCCCGTCAGAGGTGCGCAGCGTGACATCCTGCGCCGTGGCCGCAAACGCCATCAACACGCCGATAACGGCCAACATCAGTGCAGTTGAAAGTTGTCGCATCCGCCCCCCTGCGGCAGTTTTTATTCAAGTGCGATATTCAGATCCCTGACCGCGTTTTTCAGCGTAATTTCTGTGGGCCCCTGATCACATCCCGGCATTTTGAACCGCAAACCACCGCTTGCAATCAACGTGCCGCCGGATGATCTGAAGTTGATAACGCTGGCGCTTTGATCACAGTTATCCTTTGTGGCATGTGCTGTTACGGCAAGCCGAACCGTTCCGTCGTCCCGACGGTCCTGTGTTGGCACAGAGTATACTTCTGCCTGCTTTGCACCGGGCAGCGAACTGTCGCCAAGCTGCATTATGTACCCGCCGCCGTGGGCGGTTGACAGCGGCACAGAGCGGGGGTTCAGAATTGAAACATGGCCGATTGATCCATGTTCAGCGCCAAATTCAAAGGCGTGAAGATCAAGATCAAATGCGCCTTCCCATACAATCGCCACACGTTTTATTGATTGCAGTTCCGGCACCGTTGCGTTTGTTTGCAGCGCATAACCATTTTCAAACGTTGCAGAAAATTCCGCCGATTGCTCTAATACCGGAACAACCACCGACAGTCGGCCAGTGTGGCTGGTCCGTTGGGCGAAATTCAGTTTTCCGTGCGAGATCGTTACTTTTGCATAGGGCTGGCACGGCGTCGTCAGCTCCAGTTGCACAAGGGCGCCGGGCAGCACGGACGCCTGCATTTTTGATGCACAGGTCATCCCGAACGGGCTTTGATCAAGGCTGGCATTGCTTTTTGGCCGGTGGTGGTTAAGGTCAAGCGCCGCCAGCCTTTGCGCGATCGGTAAAGCGCTTTTTACCGGCAGCAGTGCTGCGACCAAAGTGACGTCAGAAAATCGTGGCAGCGCTTTGGTGCGCGAAAAATCAGTGGTTGGTTTGATTGATGCGGTTTCGTTTGATGCGACGATCACGGTTTCGGCAGTCCGGACCGTTCCGCCAAAAGTGCCCGGCGTTGCCAGATCAAAAACGCCATCCACAAGGACCGGTCTGCCCGAAGCCGTGGGGCGCAGAAATCCCTGGCGGTCGGCAGTGGCAATCTGCGCCAGCTTTCTGCCGGTTGCCGGCGTTGCCTGTGGCTTTGTCTCGATCACTCCGCCAAGATGAACGTTGGTGATTTCAAGATCGCGGTTGTTGATGTCGTGCTGCATGTCCAGCCCGGCGATCGCGGTTGCCGGACCAAGTGCAATCGTGTTGGTGACCGGGCGATCGGTGGCTGTGGATGGCGCCAAAACTGCGGTGCTGTCAGAACCGAATTTACGCAAACTTTCATCGCCATCCCGCACCGCTGTCGCACCAGAGACAGCGATCACAAGGCCGGTACTTAAAGCGATCATGCGGTTACGCGCGCGCATGCGTTCCTCCGGTTGGGGTGACAATCACCGGCAAATTATGCCCCAGACGGCCGCGCCAGAATACCAAGCGCGCACGATCACCGACGGACCTGCGCCAGAAATATCACAGCTTCTAAATGTGGAATGGTTACCCAGCCGCTTAACAATATGTTGATCAATTTCGGTTAATATTCGTTAAGAAATCGGTCAAATTCCTGACACAATTTTTGCGGGTGAGTTTAGGTGGCGGAATACCGCACGATCACCGGGTGGCAGGGCGGTGCAACAGCCAGGTTTATGGCCGCGTTCACTGCGACCCGTGGCAATGTTTAAACTTCCTGCCGGAACCACAGGGACAGGCGGCGTTGCGCCCTGGATTGCCCCAGGTGGCGCGGTTGTTTTCGTCAAATTCAGGCAGCGCCGCTGTGGCGGGTTCAGGCGCGGCTGCGCCGTTTGGCTGTGCCGCCGCCTGCTGCGCCAGCATTTGTGCCACCATCGCCTGTTGTTCCTCTGGCGTGATTGGCCGGATTTGCGACAGTTGTTCGGAAACATCAGAGCGCAGGGATTCCAGCAGGTTTTCAAACAGCGTGAAACTTTCCGACTTGTACTCGTTCAGCGGATCGCGCTGGGCATAGCCGCGAAAGCCAACCACGCTGCGCAGATGTTCCAGCGTGATCAGATGCTCGCGCCACTTTTTGTCGATGGTTTGCAGCAACAGTGATTTTTCAACCATGCGCATGTTCTCGGTGCCAAAATCAACGGCCTTGAGCGCCATGTATTCATCGCTGGCCTTGTAGAGACGTTCGCGAACCACTTCGTCGTCAACACCTTCTTCGTCGGCCCAATCCACCACCGGCTGGTCGATGCCCAGCAGGCGCTGGCAATCGTCGTGCAATTCGTTCATGGCCCATTGATCCGCATAGGATTTAGGCGGGATGTGGGTGTCGATCAGATCGTCGATAACCTGATAACGCATATCCTGAACCACGTCCGAAAGATCCTCGGCCTCCATGATTTCCAAGCGCTGACCAAAGATCGCCTTGCGCTGGTCGTTCATCACGTCGTCAAATTTCAACAGTTGTTTGCGCATGTCAAAATTGCGGCCCTCAACCTTGGCCTGGGCCTTTTCCAGCGATTTGTTGACCCAGGGATGGATGATCGCCTCGCCTTCCTCCATACCAAGGCGGCCCAGAATTTTGTCCAGCCGCTCTGATCCGAAAATGCGCATCAGGTCGTCCTCAAGCGACAGATAAAAGCTGGAGCGTCCGGCATCGCCCTGCCGCCCGGAGCGTCCGCGCAGCTGATTGTCAATCCGGCGGCTTTCGTGTCGTTCGGTCGCCAGAACGAACAAACCACCGGCGTCCAGTGCTATTTTCTTTGCGGCCTCTACGTCGGCCTCTACATCGGCGGTTATCTTGGCTGCCTTTTTGTCGGATATGTCACCCGCGGCGGCCAATGCTTCGGCGGTTTGGATGTCAACGTTGCCGCCCAATTGGATGTCTGTTCCGCGTCCGGCCATATTGGTGGCAATCGTTATGGCACCGGGAACACCCGCTTTGGCGATAATGCCGGCTTCTTCCTCGTGATACCGGGCGTTCAGCACGTTATGCGGCAGTTTTTCCTTTTTCAGCAGTTCAGACAGCATTTCTGATTTGTCAATCGACGTGGTGCCAACCAAAATCGGCTGTTGGCGGTTGTAAGCCTCTTGTACTGTTGCAACAATCGCATCAAATTTTTCCCGGGCCGTGCGGTAGACTTTGTCGTGTTCGTCATCGCGGGCAACCGGCAGGTTGGTTGGCACCTCGACAACACCAAGGCGGTAAATATCCATAAATTCTTCGGCTTCGGTCTGGGCCGTGCCGGTCATCCCCGCCAGTTTTTCATACAGGCGGAAATAATTCTGAAAGGTCACAGAGGCCAGCGTTACGTTTTCCGGCTGAATATCGCAGTTTTCCTTGGCTTCAATCGCCTGATGCAGGCCGTCTGACAGCCGCCGGCCCGCCATCATCCGCCCGGTGAAGACATCAATCAGCACGACCTCTTTGTTGCGGACAATATAGTCTTTGTCTTTGGTAAAAAGTTTGTGCGCACGAAGGGCTTGCGTCACGTGGTGCACAAGGGACGTGCTTTCGGGGTCGTAAAGCGTGGCCTCTGCATCCAGAATTTCGGCCTCGTGCAATTTGGCTTCGATGAAATCATTGCCCTCGTCGGTGAACGTCACGTTGCGGGTTTTCTCGTCCAGGGTAAAATGGTCGTCTGAAACGCCGGGGATTATTTTGTCTATGGTGGTGTAAAGTTCGCTGCGGTCTTCGGACTGGCCGGAAATGATCAGCGGCGTGCGTGCCTCATCGATCAGGATCGAATCAACCTCGTCCACGATGGCGAAATAATGGTCGCGCTGGTGCATCTGACTTAGCTCTGACTTCATGTTGTCGCGCAGATAGTCAAAGCCCAGCTCGTTGTTGGTGGCATAGGTTACGTCAGCGGCATAGGCCGCCTGCTTTTCGTCCTCTTCCATGCCGGGAACAACAACGCCGGTGGTCATGCCAAGGGCGGTATAGACATTGCCCATCCATTCCGCATCACGCCTGGCCAGATAATCATTCACCGTCACCACGTGCACGCCGCGGCCGGTCAGGGCATTCAGATAGACCGGCAAGGTGGCCATCAGGGTTTTGCCCTCGCCGGTTTTCATTTCGGAAATATTGCCCTGATGCAGGAATATTCCGCCCATCAACTGCACGTCAAAAGGCCGCTGGCCAATGGCCCGAAACGCCGCTTCGCGGGCGTTGGCAAAGGCTTCGGGCAGCAGGTCGTCAAGGCTTTCGCCTGCTTCCAGCCGCTTTTTGAACTCTTCGGTTTTGGCAACAATTCCGTCGTCAGACAGCGCTTTGAATGTGTCTTCCAAAGCGTTGATCTGATCGACCAGAGGATGGGTAGATTTGATCTTGCGGTCGTTTGGTGTGCCAAACACTTTCTTGGCGATTGTTCCCAGGCCCAGCATGTACGCTCCGATTGATGTCACCAGCCTGTGCTGGCGAAAAATTTACTATTTCGTGTAAAGCCTGTTCTTGCCCAGTCTTCGCCTTGTCCCTAAAGAAGGCCAGAACCTAAACCCTTGACAGCCTTTTGAATAACGACAAATGGCATGTAAGGGGCTGCCCGTCAGGTGTCAACGTCGCGCCGGTTGCGCGGGCTTATGAAATGGAATGTGCGACAGGGCTGCGACAGAAAAGAACGGAGAGATTAATGAACAGATCATTTCACATATTGGCCGGGGCGGCGCTGGCCACTACGCTGGCATTTGGGGCCGCGGCGCAGGATACGCTGACCAAAAGCACTGTGGTTGCAACGGTTGACGGCACAGACCTGACGCTGGGCCATGTGGTCGCGCTGCGCGGGCGATTGCCGGAGCGGTATCAGCAACTGACGGACGACGTTCTTTTTCCGGCCATCGTTGACCAACTGATTCAGCAGGTGGTTCTGATGGACAATATCAAAAACGAAATGGACACACGGCTGGAATTGTCGCTTGAAAATGAAATGCGGGCATTCCTGGCGTCCGAGATGATGGCAAGGCTGTCAGAGCGGGTAATCTCAGAAGAGGATCTGCAGGCCGCTTATACTGAACGTTACGACAGTGTGGTCCCTGCGCAGGAATATGACGCATCGCATATTCTTGTGAAAACAGAGGCAGAGGCGCTGGAGCTGGTGTCAATCCTGAATGACGGAGCAGATTTTGCGGAAACCGCGCGGGAAAAATCAACCGGCCCCTCCGGCCCAAGCGGCGGTTCGCTGGGCTGGTTTGGCAAGGGTGCAATGGTGCCGGAATTTGAGGCAGCGGTGACAGCGTTGGCAGTAAATGAAATATCCGCGCCGGTCCAAACTCAATTTGGCTGGCATGTGATCCGCCTGAATGACCTGCGGGATTTGCCGGTTCCCACACTGGATGAAATCCGCCCAAGGCTGATTGCTGAGATGCAGCAAACCGGACTGCAAAACGAATTGCAGCGCCTGACCGAAGCCGCAGAAATCACCCGCAGTTATGAAGGCATTGATCCTGCGGTTATCCGCGATGTATCACTCTTTAAAGAATAAGAGCGATCACCGGGGGACAGTTTGAGCGAAGAAAACAGCGACAGCGAAGCGGATGAGGTTCGCGAGCTTAAACAAAAACTGTCCGAGCTGCGCGGCAAGCTGCGGGTTGCGCGCGGGGAACTGGCCGGTGCTGAACCACCGGCAATTTCGCCGCTGGCCCCCAGGGGCGGGTTTCCGGACCTGCCGGTCATTGATGGCGTAAGGTTCGCGGCTGTCGAGGCCGGCGTCAGATATTCAGGTCGCAACGACGTGATGCTGGCGTCGTTTTCCGCAGGCAGTACGATTGCCGGTGTTTTTACCAAATCATCCACACGCGCCGCACCTGTGCTGGATTGTCAGGAAAAGCTGGCGGCACTGGTGGATTCCGACAACAACAACAAAGGCTTTGCGCTGCTGGTCAATTCCGGCAACGCCAATGCGTTTACCGGAAACAAGGGGCGAAACGCGGTCAAGAAAGTGACCGGCGCGGTTGCCGCCGCGTTGAATATCCCCGATGGTAACGTGTTTTCCGCGTCAACCGGCGTTATTGGTGAAAAGCTTCCCAGCCGCAAAATAATTGATTCCATTGACGCGCTGGAATCAAAGTTATCCGGCGATGCCATCGCAGACGCCGCCGGTGCAATCATGACGACCGATACTTTTGCCAAGGGCGCGGCGGCAGAGGTGGTTATAGACGGCCAAACCGTCAAAATTGCCGGAATTGCCAAAGGTTCCGGCATGATTGCGCCTGATATGGCCACGATGCTTGTGTTCATTTTCACCGACGCAAAGGTCAATGCGCCCACACTGCAGCGGATGGTATCGGCCAAAAACCGGCTGACGTTCAACTGTATCACCGTGGACAGCGATACCTCGACATCTGACAGTTTGATCGTTGCGGCGACCGGAAAATCCAATGTTGAAATATCAAGTCCACAAGGCAAATCCGGCAGGGCGTTTTCTGCCGCGCTGGGCGGTGTCATGCGCGAACTGGCGCATCAGGTGGTGCGCGACGGAGAGGGTGCAACAAAGTTTTTGCAGATCGACGTGCGCGGCGCCAAGACAAAACCAACCGCGCATAAGGTGGCGATGGCTATTGCCAATTCTCCGCTGGTCAAAACCGCGGTTGCGGGCGAAGACCCCAACTGGGGCCGCGTGGTGATGGCGATCGGCAAGTCCGGAGCCAACGTCAACCGAGACCTGATATCAATCTGGTTTGGCGATATACTGGTGGCGGATCAGGGCTGGGTTTCCCCTGATTATGAAGAGGACGACAGCGTGGCCTACATGAAACAGCAAGAGCTGAATATCACCATCGATCTGGGGCTCGGCCGGGCCAGCGCCACGGTTTGGACCTGTGATCTTACCAAACAGTATATTTCGATAAACGCGGATTACCGTTCGTGAAAATGGTTCTGGTTTCGGCCGTCGTTCTGGTTGATGCGGATGGCCGGGTGTTGCTAACCCGCCGTCCGGCTGGCAAATCAATGGCGGGATTGTGGGAGTTTCCCGGTGGCAAGATCGAGGATGGAGAAACCCCCGAGGCGGCCCTGATCCGCGAATTGCACGAGGAACTGGGGATTGATACATGGCAAAGCTGTCTGGCCCCGCTGACATTTGCCAGCCACAGCTATGCGGAATTTCACCTTTTGATGCCGGTATTTGTCTGCCGAAAATGGCAGGGGCAGTTGCAGGCCCGCGAGGGGCAGGACATGAAATGGGTGCGTGTTGCGGATTTACGAACTTTCGATATGCCGCCTGCCGATACACCGCTGATCGCCGTTATCAGGGATTGGTTATAGGCATCAAAACGTGTTTTGCTCTTTTGTGCCCAGCGCGTCCGCCAGTCGCGCGGTGGCTGAACCGGGGCGCAGGGGTTTTGGCTGGTCATCGCTTGGCGCCCAGCCGGTTAGCGTCGCCATTTCAAATGTTGCGTTTATTCTGTCTGGTCCGGCTGCGTGGTGCCGGATATAAATATCAGCCGCCTTCATGATCAGACTGCGCCGGGTGAAAGACTTTGCCCGCGCGACCATGACATTTGTTTCCCCCATAGCGCGCAACTCTTCCATCAGCGCCAGCGGATTTGGGTAGGTCACAACCACGGTATCACTGTCGGCCACCGGCAGGGCAAAACCGGCGCGAAGCAGCAGATCACCAAGATCACGCAGTTCCGCCATTGGCGAAACCCGAGGGCTGAGTCCCCCCAGCAGTTCGCTTTCCGCCTGCGCCAATGCGGCGCGGAGTTCGTGCAGCGTTTGCCCGGCAAACGAAACCGCCAGCAACAATCCGTCAGGCCGAAGCGCCCGGCGGCACTGAACCAGCCGCCCGACAGGATCGTTTGTGACATGTAGGGTTAGGGCGTCGATTATGAGGTCAAATTTTTGCCCGCCAAAGGCCAGCGTGTCGCTGTCTTCAACCGCTGTTGAGTCAGGAACATACCGTTGCCAAAGCGCCGGGAAACCCGAAATCACCCCAACCTTTGTAAACGTTTTGTTAACTTCGGTAAGCCTTTCTGAAATCTGATCAGCGGCCCTTTGGTGCAAAAAGAATGCAGCGGGATCGCGGCCAAGCGCCCGCCGCCGCTTAAGCGCCAACGCCTTTGTATCAAAAACCACAGGAGGCTGCATCACTGGCTCCGTTGCCGAATGCTGAAATCCATATGCAAACAATGGCTGCTGTTCAATCTGCATTCCGGCTGCTGTACCCGCCGCAATGTCTGGCGTGCGGGGCAGAAACGGCTGACGAGTTTTCGCTTTGCGCGGCGTGCTGGAAAGACACGCGGTTTGTGTCCGGGCTGGTTTGTGACGCTTGCGGAACACCCCTGCCCGGAGAAGATTTGCGTGACGATATATTGTGCGACAGCTGCATGATTGCGCCCAAACCGTGGTTAAAAGGTCGGGCGGCGGTTTTATACGATGGAACCGGGCGCAGGCTGGTATTGGGCCTAAAACACGGCGACAGGCAGGATTTGGCCGGGCCACTGGCGGGCTGGATGGTGCGGGCGGGTGGCGTTGTGATTGACGAAAACGCATTGATTGCACCGGTGCCATTGCATTGGCGTCGGTTTTTGGGACGAAAATTCAATCAGGCGTCTTTGCTGGCCAATGAAGTGGCCAAAATTGCCGGTGTAAACTGCATGCCTGATTTGCTGCGGCGCCACCGCGCAACCAAAAAACAGGATGGCATGACGCGCGAAGAACGGTTCGAAAACCTGCGTCAATCGGTTGATGTGCCTGAAAACAAACAGTTCATTGTAAAGGACAGGAATATTTTGCTGATCGATGACGTGATGACCACAGGCGCCACGCTTTCCGCCTGCACAGAGGCGGTTTTACACGCGGGTGCCGCAAGCGTGAATGTGCTGGTACTGGCGCGCGTTGCAAGGGATGCCTAAATCCGGTAAGGCACCCGCATTGAAACAAGGCACTTACCTCATGAAACAAGTCGAAATTTATACCACCCGGTTTTGCGGCTTTTGCGTCGCGGCCAAGCGCCTGTTGAAATCAAAAGAGGTGGCGTTCAAAGAAGTGGACGTCAGTTTTAACGCCAAGAAACGTGCTGAAATGTCGGAACGCGCGTCGGGTGGATTTACCGTGCCGCAGATATTTATCGGCGGCGCTCATGTGGGCGGGTGCGATGATCTGTTTGCACTGGAACGGGCCGGTAAATTGAACGAAATGCTGGCCCTGTAGGCCGTGCGGGCGGCGCTGGTCCAGCTTTGCTCCGGCGACCGGCCCGCAGAAAACCTGCCGTTGACCGCCGATTTTATCCGGCAGGCGGCCCGGCGGGGGGCCAATTTTATCCTGACCCCGGAGGTGACAAATATTGTGTCACTTAGCCGCGCCCATCAGAAATCGGTTCTGCAGCCAGAGGGGGACGATCTGACGTTGGCTGGCTTGTGTGAACTTGCGGCAGAATTGCATATTTGGTTGCTGATCGGGTCATTGGCGTTGCTGACCGGCGACCCGGACGGCCGTTTTGCAAATCGCAGTTTTTTGATTGGGCCGGACGGGGCGATAAAAACGCGCTATGATAAAATTCACATGTTTGACGTTCAGATAACCAAGGCCGAAACATTTCGCGAATCCGACGGGTATCGTCCCGGTGCGGCGGCGGCGCTGGCCAGAGCCGCAATTGGCAACATCGGAATGACGATTTGTTATGATTTACGGTTTCCGAGACTGTACCGCGGTCTTGCGAAAGCCGGGGCAGAAATAATCACGGTGCCGGCGGCGTTTTCACCTGTTACAGGCGCGGCCCACTGGCATGTGTTGCTGCGGGCGCGGGCGATTGAAACCGGGAGCTTTGTTCTGGCCCCGGCCCAATGTGGCACCCACGACGCAATCGCCGGAAAGTCGCGCCAAACCTACGGCCATTCGCTGGCGGTCTCGCCCTGGGGAGAGGTGCTGGCGGATGGGGGCGAAACCCCGGGTGTAACGGTTGTTGACATCGATGTTTCACAGGTTGATGACGCCCGCCGCCGGATACCATCGCTGAGTCACGACCAACCGTTTGAGGTACCTGCATGAAGGCCGAAAACGATCCTCTGGCAATTACCCTGTTCAGCGAAATCGCTATGGCCGACCAGCTGGCGCATGCACGGCTGTCCAAGGTTCTGCCAAAGGGTATGGAAGTGTCGCATTTCAGCGTCTTAAACCACCTGTCCCATCTGAACGGCGAAAAGTCTCCGGCGCAACTGGCCCGGATATTTCAGGTGACCAAGGGGGCGATGACCAACACCCTTAGCAAACTGGAAAAAGCCGGGTATATCCACGTGCGGCCTGATTGGGACGACGGGCGCCGGAAATTTATCTCTGTCAGCCCGTCAGGACTGGCCGCCAGAGAAGCTGCGGTAAAGGCCATCGCGCCGATTTTTGACAATATTGTCGAACGGTTGGGAGCGGAAAATATTCGAACTATTCTGCCGGTTCTGCGGGAACTTCGGGAATTGCTTGCGGGAAAAGGATAGGCAGTGAAAGTCGATGTAATAACGCAGATTGTCATCAAACGCGACGCGGCGGCGGTGTTCAGTTTTATCGCCAATCCCGACAATGCGCCCAAGTGGTATGTCAACATCAGGTCGGTGGACTGGGAAACAAAACCGCCCGCTGTATTGGGATCGCGCATTGCTTTTGTGGCGCAGTTTTTGGGCAGGCGGCTGGCCTACACCTATGAGATCAAAGAGTTAATTCAGGACGAAAAGCTTGTCATGCGCACAGCTGAGGGGCCGTTTCCGATGGAAACGACGTATCAGCTTGCGCAGGAAACTGAGGGTAAAACCCTGATGCGGCTGCGCAACCGTGGCATGCCCAAAGGGTTCTCCCGCATTTTCGCGCCGGTCATGGCTATGGCCATGCGGCGGGCAAACAATGCTGATCTGGCAATGTTGAAATCAATTTTGGAACACTAGGTTTTGGTCGGCCTTATGCTGGCTGTCACATAGTTAACGCTGAGGTCACGGTCGGATATTGACCAGGACCAGCCAAGCGGATTGAACACAAACCCTTTACGATCCACCGGGCGCAGACCCGCGGTGCGGATCAGATCATAAAGCTCGTCCGGTGTAATAAACTTTGCCCAATCATGGGTGCCCTTTGGCAGCCAGCGCATCACGTATTCAGCGCCCACAATGGCCACGGCAAAGCTTTTGGCGTTGCGGTTGATGGTTGAACACAGCATCAGGCCGCCGGGTTTCAGCAATTGTTGGCAGGCCTTCAAATAGGCGGCGGGATCGGCAACATGTTCCACCACCTCCATATTCAAAATAACGTCAAATTCCTCGCCCGCTTTGGCAAGGGCTTCGGCGGTGGTATGGCGATAGTCTATATTCAGGTTTGATTGTTTGGCGTGAACCTGTGCCACCGGAATATTTCCCGCCGCCGCATCGGCACCAACAACCCTGGCCCCCATCCGGGCCATCGGTTCTGACAACAGGCCACCGCCACAGCCGATATCAAGCAACCGCAGTCCCTTGAAAGGCAGCCGCTTGGTCACGTCGCGGTCAAATTCGCTGGCGATCTGTTCTACAATATAGTCCAGTCGACAGGGATTCATCATGTGCAGCGGTTTGAATTTTCCGGTAACGTCCCACCACTGGGCCGCCATGGCCTCGAACTTGGCCACCTCGGCGGGATCAATTGTTGATACGGACGGCATTGCACTCTCCAAATCAACCTGCCAAAGTTATTCCGATGAACAGGTTTCAAAGGCAGGTATAGACGGATAATGTCGGACACTGCGAGCCAAAACAGCGCCAGCGATGTGCTTTATCCGCCCATCGGCCCGTTTGACAGCAAGATGATGGCGGTCAGCGGCGGGCACCGCATTTATGTGGAGCAATGCGGTAATCCAAAGGGCATACCGGTGATTGTATTGCACGGCGGGCCCGGTGGCGGTTGCAGCCCGGCGATGCGGCGGTTTTTTGATCCTGAAGCATACCGGATTATCCTGTTTGATCAGCGCGGGTGCGGGAAATCAAAACCGACGGCCTGTGTAACGGACAACACGACATGGGATCTGGTTGCCGACATTGAACAGATTCGCAGCACCCTTGGCATTGAAAAATGGGCCGTATTTGGCGGCTCTTGGGGGGCGACGCTGGCACTGATTTACGCACAAAAACACAGTGACCGCGTTTTTCATATAACCCTGCGCGGCGTTTTTCTGATGACCCAGGAAGAGCTGGATTGGTTTTACGGCGGTGGTGCCGCGCGGTTTTGGCCGGAGCGCTGGGCGGAATTTGCTGATCCCATTCCAAAGGATGAACGCGGCGATCTGATTGGTGCGTACCACAAGCGGCTGTTTTCTGATGATGTGCAAACGCAGGTGAAATATGCCCGCCACTGGTGCCGCTGGGAAAGTGCGCTGGCGTCGCTGGTCAGTCGCGTTGGCGGCGGTCAGATGCCGGGGGAATACGCACGAGCTTTTGCCCGGCTGGAAAACCATTTTTTTGTCAACGATGGGTTTTTATCGCCTGACCAGCATATTTTGAACAACATGGACAAGATCGCGGATATTCCCGGCACCATCGTGCAAGGGCGGTACGATATGATCTGCCCGCCGGCGCAGGCCCACAAGGTGGCAGCGCTTTGGCCCGGGGGAAATCTGCAGATGATCGCCACTGCCGGACACGCGATGTCAGAACCGGGGATAACGCGGGCGCTGGTGGAAACGATGGATGAATTGAAAACCAAGCAGGAGTTGATATATGGATGAGGATGACACCCCGCGCATAGATGTACGCGAGAACGCTTTTTTGCGGGTGGCAAATGTTACGTCCTTGACGGGGACGAATGGTGAGGAACTGGAAACCAAACCGGTTATGGCCCTGTGTCGCTGTGGCATGAGCCAGAACAAGCCGTTTTGTGACGGCTCGCACAAACGCAATGGGTTTGATGGATCACCGGCGGACGGCGAGGTGAAAGAGAAAGTGCTTTCATATCGCGGCGAAGAGATCGATATTCACTATTCCATATTGCTGTGCTCGCACGCGGCGGAATGTGGCAGGCGACTGGAAGCGGTCTTTGATCAGAACAGGCGGCCGTGGATTGATCCGGATATGGGATCGGTTGAGGATATCAAGGCGGTGGTGGCGGCCTGCCCGTCCGGTGCATTGCGGTATAATTTGAAAGATGCGGACCCAAATCACATTGAAGGAGACGGCGTGTCGATCAAGATTGATAAAAACGGACCGTACCGGGTCAGCGGTATTTCGTTGGCAGACGCGAAATTCTCGGATGCGGCCACAGAAAAGAAGTATGTTTTGTGTCGTTGTGGCCTGTCCAGGCACAAGCCGTTTTGTGATGGCTCGCATAAGGACCAGGGCTGGTCGGATGAGGGTTAGTCAAGCGGGCGCTCGGCGCTCCCTTGCGGGCGCTTCTCGCTGGTGATGTGGCTCTAAAGTGCGCGCTGCGCGGGAGTATTTTTTAGAACAATGAGATATGTTAGAAAGTCGCGGCCAGTCTTGAGCCTTGATCAATCGCGCGTTTGGCGTCCAGTTCTGTGGCCACATCCGCGCCGCCGATGACATGGGCGATGATGCCCTGCGCTATCAGAGCGTCTGCCAGTGACCGTTCCGGCACCTGCCCGGCGCACAAAACGATGGTATCAACAGCCAGAACTGACGGGTTTTCGCGGGCCTCGCCCGTGGTAATGTGCAATCCTTCGGTGTCTATCTTTTCGTAGTTCACGCCGCCGATCATTTCCACGTTCTTCATCTTTAACGCCGCACGGTGGATCCAGCCGGTGGTTTTACCAAGACCCTTGCCCAGTTTTTGCGCCTTTCGTTGCAACAGCGTGATCTGTCTGGCCGATTGCATTGGTTTTGCACCGCTTTCAGCCAGACCGCCGCGGGTGATGGAGGGGTCACCTACGCCCCATTCGGTTTTCCAAAGATCAATGTCAGTGGTGGGGCTTTCGCCCTGATGCACCAGATATTCGGCCACATCAAAACCAATGCCGCCTGCGCCAATAATGGCAACCCGTTGTCCGACATTCGCCTGACCGCGCAGAACATCGATGTAATCCACAACATTTGGCGCGTCCTGTCCGGGAATTTCGGGATCGCGCGGAACAACGCCGGTGGCGATGACCACCTCGTCAAAATCCTGCAGATCAGGCGCGGTGGCTGCCGAACCAAGGCGCAAATTGACCTTTTTATCGGCCAAACTGGCCGCATAGTAATCAACCATACCGTCAAATTCTTCCTTGCCCGGAATTTTCCGCGCCATGTTCAGCTGACCGCCGATTTGGTCGGATTTTTCAAACAGCGTTACTTTATGCCCGCATTCTGCGGCAACAAGGGCTGTGGCAAGACCGGCGGGACCGGCACCTACAACCGCGATATTTTTGGTGGTTTCGGCCTTGGTATATTGCAGTTCTGTTTCCGCACAGGCCCGTGGGTTTAGCAGGCAGGTGGACAGCTTGCCGGAAAAGGTATGGTCAAGGCAGGCCTGATTGCAGCCAATGCAGGGTGCGATCAGGTTGGCACGGCCATCCCGCGCCTTGGCCACGAAATCTGCGTCGGCCAGAAACGGGCGGGCCATGGACACCATGTCAGCACAGCCGTCGGCCAGCACATCTTCGGCCACTTGCGGCGCGTTGATGCGGTTGGATGTGATGATCGGAATTGACACTTCGCCCATCAGCTTTTTGGTCACCCAACTGAAGGCGCGGCGCGGCACGGATGTGGCAATTGTAGGTATGCGGGCCTCGTGCCAGCCGATGCCGGTGTTGATTATGGTCGCGCCTGCCGCCTCGATCTCTTTGGCCAGCCGAACAACCTCTTCCCAGGTGGAGCCGTTGGGGATCAGATCGATCATCGACAGGCGATAAATGATGATGAACTCCGACCCGACCGCCTGACGCACGCGCTTTACCACCTCTATCGGCAGGCGGATGCGGTTTTCATATGCGCCCCCCCAGCGGTCGGTGCGTTTGTTGGTGTGGGTGACGATAAACTGGTTCAGGAAATACCCTTCCGAGCCCATTACCTCTACGCCGTCGTATCCGGCCTGTTGTGCGCGTTTGGCAGCTGTGGCGATATCGGCGATCTGTTTTTCGATGCCTTCCTCGTCCAGTTCCTTGGGCGGAAACGGCGAGATTGGCGATTTCACCGGTGAAGGCGCCACGCAATCCGGCGAATAGGCGTAGCGTCCGGCGTGCAATATCTGCATGACGATTTTGCCGCCTTCATCGTGCACGCGGCCTGTGGCAGTGCTGTGGTTGTCGATATCGGTCTGGCTGAACAGCCCGGCGGCACCGGCGAATACACCGCCCTCTTTGTTGGGTGACATGCCGCCGGTAACAATCAATGCAACGCCGCCTTTGGCCCTGTCGCCGTAATAAGTGGCGATGCGTTCCCAATCGCCGACTTCTTCAAGCCCGGTGTGCATGGACCCCATCAACACGCGATTCTTTAGCTGCGTAAATCCAAGATCAAGCGGTGTGAACAAATGCGGGAATTCTGGATGTGACACGGGCGGACCTCTGGTTGAGCGGTTAGGTCAATCCAGAATGGTCAATTTGTTTCGGATTGTCACGCGGAACGCGGCGTTACTCTCCGCTTTCAACACAATGGCGGCGAAAGGCGATTTTTAGCATGTCCAGTTCCGCCCGCAGCAGGGCGATTTCTGCGCGGATGTCGTCTTCCAGCGGCTGGCCCGTCACGATGGTAAATTGATCCAGCGTTGTGCCGGTGTTCCCGTCAACGATCAAAAATGCCTGCACGCCGTCGGTCAGAATGCCCGAGGGAATGCTGGCCTTTACAGACCATGAATTTGGTTCGTTTTTGTGCGGTATCAGCCTGATCTGGCCAACCGGCTTGTCCAGATGCCGCATGTCCAGCTGTGGTGCGCCGTTTGCTTTTGCAGTTTGGGTCAGCACGCCCTCGTAAACACCGGCTTGAATGCGGGTTTTTGTCAAAACAAGATTGTCCATCAGCGCCTCTAAATCCGTGCCCGCGGTCTGCGGGATAAAACCAAATCATAAATCGTAACCTGATTCATGCTTGGGCTTTCAAAAATCAGATCGACCCACATCCGCTCTGCCCGGTTTTCGTTGAATTTTGTATAGGTCAAGTCAAACTCAACGCATGTGTCGCTTTTGGAAAGCTCTAGCTCCCGAACAACCTGTTCGGTATTTGGGCCGTGTTTGATGTTGAGCCGGGCAAAGATTTCCAGCGACTTTTCGCTGCTGATTTTCAGATCAAGCCGCACGATATGGGACTTGCGCAGCCCTTTCATGGCTCTGGTGGGTGTTTCAATCACCAATGACAGAAACGAGCCGTCAAACTTGAAAACATCCATGCGCAGGCCAAACGGCGCCAGGTCTTCGGCGCGGGAATTTCTGATCTGCCGCAGCGAAAGTTCGGAAAGCTGGCAGTCATGAAACAACGTTGTTTCATCGCCAATTTTGGTTTTGCTGGCCGCCGCGGCAACGCCGATTGGCGAAATCGGTCCGGTCCAAACCTCGGGCCGGTGGGCCCAATCGGTTTGCGGTGGCAGGCTCATCGCGTTAGAGCCCAGCACCGGCAGCGTCAGCCGTCCGTCCGCGATATGGTTGACCCTGTTTAGCTGGCGGCGCATTTGCCGGGCCATCGTCCGCAGCTTACGCAGGTCTTGCAGCGGGGCGCTGGCCGCCTGATACTCTACACGCTGCCACAGGCGCATCGCGCGCGCGTGTTTGATCGAAGAAAATTTGCCTGCCAGTCGGTTGAGCATATTAGGAATGCTTTTTATTGTTTGTATTGAGCGGTGTATCCATTTCCGGGATGATTTGCACGAAAATCTTTAAATTCCGAATATACGCCGCAAAAAACCGATGGACATCAGCGTGGTGTTGGCCGGTATGGGCCTGCGCGGCGTCGTTGTTGTTGTTTGTTGCACCGGCAACGGCGCTGTCACAACGCCGTTGCTTGATTTTATGGCATTCGCAAACTCGCGGACGGTTTTTAGCCCCGTTTCAGGGGCCAGTGGTTCCGTCTGAAATCCGATGACAGAGACAGAAACGATTTGCCTGTCCAGATCAAAATAGGCCCGCCAGTAATCATCTGACGCGCCGGGGACCAGGCCCTCGCTGGTGTCGGTGGCGCGGATAAAGAAAGTGTTGTCTTTGTGGAATGTGTCAAGCACCTGCACGGTTCCGGGATCAGAGTTGCGGCTTAGGGCTGTGCGGCCGGTTTCAGAGCGAAAGAAGCTGTCCATGCCCGCAGCGGAATCGCGGATCGACGCCTGACCGTTGCCAGAGCTTGATATTGACGCGGTCAACAGCGCCTTGACGTTTGGCTGTACGGCCCTAAATGACGGCGACACAACGGCACAATTGCCCAACAGCAAAAAGGCGTTGTCGCCGTGAATTTCGGTTATGTCCTCGTCAACACAAAACCCCGGCGGACCCTGAATGACCAGTTGTTTGCTGGACAGATTTACCGTGGTTTTTTGCGGTGCTGCGCGATTGACGCCACCCAGACGGTTGGGCGAACAGGCGGTCAGGCCAAGCAAAAGGAACGCACATAGCGCAATTTTTTGTGTGTGCCGGTCAAATATCCATATAGACATGCTGTTCCATCTTCGCACCCGGATGGGTGACTGCCCCTTTATTTGTCGCCCCAACCTGCTGTGCGTATTTCCACAACGCGCCGGAAGCGTACATCGTTTCTTTTGGGCCGCGCCACGCTTTTTTGCGCTTTGCAAGGTCCTCGTCTGTCAGATCGACAGAGATTTCGCCCTTTATTGCGTCCAGCGTTATCACATCTCCGTCTTTTATCAAAGCGATAGGTCCGCCCATTGCCGATTCAGGGCCCACATGGCCGACACAAAAGCCACGGGTTGCGCCGGAAAACCGTCCGTCGGTGATCAATGCCACTTTTTTACCCATGCCTTGGCCGGACAAAGCGGCAGTGGTGGCCAGCATTTCGCGCATACCGGGACCGCCGCGCGGCCCTTCGTTGCGGATGACCAGCACCTGACCCTCTTTGTAAGTGCGGTTTTGCACGGCCTCAAAGGCATCTTCTTCGCATTCAAACACTTTGGCAGGGCCGGTGAACAGAACTTCATCGTCGGTCATACCGGCGATTTTCACGATTGCACCCTCTGGCGCCAGATTGCCTTTCAGGCCAACCACGCCACCGGTTTTGGAAATTGGAGTGGCAGCAGGATATATCACCTTGCCGTCCGCCTCGCGCGTGACGATATCCAGTTCTTCGCCGATGGACCGCCCGGTGGCCGTCATGCAATTCTCGTGAATAAACCCGGCCTTGCGCAGTTCTTTCATGACAACCGGCACGCCGCCGACCTCGTACAGATCCTTGGCCACGTATTGCCCGCCCGGCTTTAGGTCAACGAAATAAGGCGTTTCACGGAAAATATCGCAGACGTCGGCCAGATCAAAATCAATGCCAGCCTCATGCGCCATCGCAGGCAGGTGAAGACCGGCGTTGGTGGAACCACCTGTACAGGCCACCACGCGGGCGGCGTTGATCAGGGCCTCGCGGGTGACGATATCACGTGCACGAATGTTCTTTTCCAGCAGGTTCATCACAGCTTCGCCGGAGGCCACGGCATATTCGTCGCGGCTTACGTAAGGCGCGGGCGCACCGGCGGAATTGGGCAGAGCCAGACCGATTGCCTCTGACACACAGGCCATTGTGTTGGCGGTAAACTGACCACCGCAAGCCCCGGCAGAGGGGCAGGCGACCGCTTCCAGTGCTTCAAGGTCTTCGGTTGACATGTTCCCGGCCTGATGACGGCCCACGGCCTCGAACACATCCTGAACGGTGACATCGCGGCCTTCAAACCGCCCCGGCAGGATTGAGCCGCCATAGACGAACACCGACGGCACATTCAGGCGGATCATCGCCATCATCATGCCGGGCAGGGATTTATCGCACCCCGCCAACCCCACAAGCGCATCATAACAATGGCCGCGCATTGTCAGTTCCACACTGTCAACGATCGCCTCGCGGCTGACCAGCGACGAGCGCATGCCTTCGTGGCCCATCGCAATGCCGTCCGTCACTGTAATGGTTGTAAACTCGCGCGGTGTGCCTTCGGCCTCTTTCACGCCAACCTTCACCGCCTGTGCTTGCCGGTTCAGGGAAATGTTGCAGGGCGCGGCTTCGTTCCAGCAGGTGGCCACGCCAACCAGCGGCTGGTGAATCTCGGTTTCGCTCAGGCCCATGGCGTAAAGATAAGATCGGTGCGGCGCACGGGCAGGACCTTCGGTCACGTAGCGGCTGGGCAGATTGGATTTGTCAAATGTGCGCTTGTTCATGGCTGTTCCCCAAGATCTTCAGTTGTATTTTGCATAGGTCAGGCGGGGGAGATTCACAAGACTGGCGGTTGCCGGGAATGGGGCATCCGACTACAGTTTGGCAAAAAACTGTCCGAGGCCCGCATGTTTCCCAAAATGAACCCGGCGTTTGCGGCATTTGTTGCGCCCGCCAAAGCCCACCCGCAGACTTGGCGCGCGGTGGGCGGGCTGGTTGTTGCGGCATTGATTTATTTGGGCGTGGTGATTGCCATCCTGCGGCTTGCAGGCGATTTTTTGAGTTCGGAAATCGGCAATTCGGGTGCCAAAGGCAACCAAACTTATGGTTCGCCGGGCTCCACCGCCATTATATTTCTGACGTTCACCGGTATGGCGCTGGGCATTTTTGTGGCGGCACAGTTGTTTCAAAATCGCGGGCCGCGCACTTTGCTGGGTCCAAACCTTCGGATGGTCCGAAAGCATTTTATTGTCAGCTTTACGGTGGTTTTTGCCATTCTGGTGCCCGCCACCGCCATCAGCATATTTGTCTACACACCACTTTCAAACCTGCCCTTCCTAACCTGGCTTGGCTGGCTGCCGCTGGCGCTGATATTGGTGTTTGTACAGACCACATCAGAGGAACTGGTTTTTCGCGGCTATATTCAACAGCAGCTTGCAGCGCGGTTTTCGTCTCCGGTCATCTGGTGGGTGTTGCCGTCCGCCCTCTTTGGAATGGCGCATTTTGACCCGTCAACATTCGGGTCAAACACGTGGCTGGTGGTTTTTGACACGTTCCTTGTGGGGCTGATCGCCGCCGATTTAACCTGTCGTACCGGAAATCTGGGCGCGGCGATGGGTCTGCACTTTGCCAACAATATTTTTGCGGTTTTGTTTATTTCACTCAATGGCGACATTTCGGGGCTGGCGCTGCATGTGACGCCCTATTCAAACGCCGATACCGATGTGCTGCGAAACCTGCTTTTTGTCGATATCGGCTTTCTGGCCATTGCCTATCTGATCTACCTTCGTATCATGGTGCGGCGCGGATACTAGAGATTGCAAAACGCACAACGCAGTCTTATCTAGCGCCCAAGTCACAGCAAAGGTGCGCCCCGCATGAACTGGATCTCCAACTACGTCCGGCCAAAGATCAACTCTATCTTTTCGCGCCGCGAAACACCGGACAACCTGTGGACCAAATGCGCGGAATGTGGAACGATGCTGTTTCACCGGGAACTGTCGGATGCACAGAATGTCTGCCCGAATTGCGACCACCACATGCACATCGCGCCGCGCGCACGGTTTGGGCATTTGTTTGACGGCGGCAATTTCGTAGAAGTTGACGTGCCCCAACCCATCGCCGATCCGCTGCAATTCAAGGATCAGAAAAAATATCCAGACCGCGTAAAAGTCGCACAGCAGGCCACCGGAGAGGCCGATGCGATGCTGGTTGCAAGCGGTGAAATGGGGCGCACGCCGATTATTCTGGCAGCGCAGGATTTCAAATTCATGGGCGGGTCAATGGGGATGTTTGTGGGCAACGCCATTGTCGCTGCCTGTCAGGCCGCGGTGGAAAAGAAATGCGCACTGGTGCTGTTTTCCGCAGCTGGTGGGGCGCGGATGCAGGAGGGCATTCTGTCGCTGATGCAAATGCCGCGCACAACCGTGGCGCTGCAACTGCTGAAAGACGCCAACCTGCCGTTTATTGTGGTTTTGACCCATCCTACCACAGGCGGCGTGACCGCCAGCTATGCCATGCTGGGGGATATTCATATTGCAGAACCCAACGCCCTGATCGGGTTTGCCGGATCGCGGGTGATCGAACAGACCATCCGTGAAAAACTGCCGGAGGGGTTTCAGCGGGCCGAGTATCTGCTGGACCACGGCATGGTGGACCGGGTGACGCCGCGCAGCGAAATCAGGGAAGAGATCATCACAATCGTCAGGATGCTGACAGGACTGGAGCCGGCGATCAAAGGTGATTTGCCAAAACCAGAGCCCGGTGCAGAAGTCAAAGCACCGGCAGAGCCGCAGGTGGTGGAGAGCGCCAATCCCGAGCCCAAAAAGAAAAAAGCAGCGGGCAAAAAGGCTTGAGCGGGCAACACAGCGACGTCATCCTTGAGCGGTTGATGTCTCTGCATCCAAAGATCATTGATCTGACGCTGAACCGGATGGAGCGGTTGCTGGCAGCGCTTGACCATCCGGAGCGCAAATTACCGCCGGTCATCCATATCGCCGGAACCAATGGCAAAGGCTCCACACATGCGATGATCCGCGCGGGACTTCAGGCCGCGGGCAAGACGGTTCACGCCTATACGTCGCCGCATCTGGCCCGGTTTCACGAACGCATTCGACTGGCCGGAGAGTTGATAACAGAAGACACGCTGGCCGCCCTGCTGGAAGAATGTGAGGCAATTAACGGTGACATCCCGATCACCTACTTTGAGATCACCACCTGCGCGGCCCTGCTGGCATTTTCGCGCGAGCCTGCGGATTTTTGCCTGCTTGAGGTCGGGCTTGGCGGGCGGTTGGATTCCACAAACGTGATCCCGAAGACAGACCTGTCGGTCATCACTCCAATCTCGATCGACCACCAGCAGTTTCTTGGGGATACCCTTGGCGAAATCGCCAGCGAAAAGGCCGGGATATTAAAGCGCGGCGTCACCGCTGTGGTGGGGCCGCAACCGGATGAAGCATTGGATGTGATAGAGGAACAGGCCCGCAAGCTGGGCGCGCCCCTGCTGGTTTACGGCCAGCACTGGCACGTGTCTGAGGAACGCGGGCGGATGATCTTTCAGGACGAAACCGGGCTGCTGGACCTGCCGTTGCCCAATCTGATTGGCGCACATCAGGTGCAAAACGCCGGGGCCGCAATTGCCGCGTTGCGTCATCTGCGGCTGGATGAATTGGCGATAGAGGCAGCGGTAACTGCCGCCGTTTGGCCGGGCCGCCTGCAACGCCTGCGCTGCGGCCCGTTGGTTGACGCTGCACCGAATGCCGAGATTTGGCTGGACGGCGGGCATAATCCGGCGGCGGGCGCGGCACTGGCAGAGGCCTTGGGCCGCCTGCCCAAACGCCAGCTGCATATCATCTGCGGCATGCTGAACACCAAGGACATTTCGGGGTATTTGCGGCCACTGGCAGATTTAAACGGCCATTTTCAGGGAGTTAGCATCCCCGGAGAAACCGCCACCCTGTCAGCGGAAGACACTGTTTTGGCCGCGCTAAAGGTCGGGTTTAGTGCCACGACAGCAGAGACCGCCCTGTGGGCGGTGCAAATTGCCGCCGCGCAAAACCCAAACGGGCGTATCCTGATTTGCGGGTCGCTTTATCTTGCGGGCCAGATTTTGCGCGAAAACAGCTGACGCACCACTACCCCGGCATTTTCACCTTTGCCCAAATACTCAACAACCGCCGAGCGTCCAGCGATGGCGGCCCGGTCCAACAATTTTCGATCGAAGATCGACAAATTGGCGGAAGTCCGTCGTTGATTTTGCCAAATCAGACCGACGGGGCGCTCCCGCCAAAAATGCGACCTTCGGTCGATTTTTG
>CAYZQS010000022.1:21580-32166 GCA_964480735.1 uncultured Rhodobacterales bacterium | reverse complement strand
GCTCCGAAAGTAAACTGGCAGAGGGGAATGAAATGACCATCAAATACCTGCACACAATGGTGCGCGTGAAAGACCTTGACGCCGCGATGCATTTTTACTGTGATTTGCTGGGACTTGAAGAAACCCGGCGGCATGAAAGCGAGGGCGGGCGTTTTACGCTTATTTTCCTTGCCCCTCCCGGACAGTCCGAAGCGCCGATAGAGCTGACGTATAACTGGGACGGCGACGATGATTTGCCCAGCGACAGCCGCCATTTTGGCCATCTGGCCTATGAGGTGGATGATATTTACGCCACCTGCCAGCATCTGGCGAACAACGGCGTGACCATCAACCGCCCGCCGCGGGACGGGCGCATGGCCTTTGTGCGCAGCCCTGACAATATCTCGGTGGAGTTGCTGCAAAAGGGCGGCGCGCAGGAATTGCGCGAGCCGTGGAAATCCATGCAAAGTATCGGCCATTGGTGAGTGACGCCGTTTGCATCGTTGGTGGCGGTCCTGCCGGGCTGACCCAGGCGCGGGTGCTGGGTGAACTTGGAATTCCCTACACGTTGTTTGAGCGCAACGCGGATTTTGGCGGATTGTGGAACCGCAATGACCCGGCCTCGCCGATATACGACAGCGCGCATTTGATTTCTTCGCGAACCATGACCGGGTTTGATGGATATCCTATGCCCGATACCTGGGCGGATTATCCATCCTGTGACCATATTCTTGAGTATATTCAAAGCTTTGCGCGGGACTACGGCATAAAAGACTCCGCCCGTCTGAACGAAGGGATCGTTTCTGCGGTGCCCAATGCCGATGGCTGGCAGGTGACCACCACCAAGGGAAAGACCCAGCAGTTTGGCTGGCTGATCGCCGCCAACGGGTCCAACTGGAAGCCGATTATTCCGGAATGGCCGGGCAAATTTGACGGCATCCTGCGCCACGGGGCCAACTTTAGGAACGCAGGCGAAGTTCAGGGCAAGCGCGTTCTTGTAGTTGGCCTTGGCAACTCCGGCGTGGATATCGCCTGTGACGCCGCCCGCACGGCGGCAAAGGTCAGCGTCTCAATCAGGCGGGGTTATCACGTTATTCCCAAACATATTCTGGGCAAACCGGCGGATGTCTTTGCAAATGACAGCCCGCCCCTGCCGTTCTGGCTGCGCCAGCGGATATTTCAAACCCTGCTGCGGGTCATCGTCGGGGATTTGGGTAAATACGGCATGCCCAAACCTGATCACCGGCTGATGGAAACCCACCCGTTGTTGAATGATCAGTTCATTCATCACCTGCGCCACGGTGATATTGAAATTTCGGGAGATATTGCCGGATTTGACGGTTCCCATGTTCTGTTCAATGACGGCAGCCGCGAAGAATTTGATCAGGTGATCTGCGCCACCGGTTTTGACTGGGAGGTGCCATATATCAATAACGCCCTGCTGCCGTGGGAGCGCGGACGGCTGGCACCGCCCTTGGCAATTTTTCCGGAGGTGCCCAATCTGTTTCTGCTTAGTTTTGTGGAAAGCAACGGCTCCAGCTTTAGCCTGTTTAACCAGATGAGCTGGATCATCGGGCGTGCCATCAGGCTGGCCGGGCAAGACCTTCCTGCGTATCTGCAAATGCGAAAATATGTGTCAGGTACGGGATTTAACGTGACCGGCGGGTTGAAAATGCAGGATACCGACCGGCATGTGGGTTATCTTGACAATAAATCCTACCGCCGGGCGCTGGCCAAATTACGCCGCAAAATGGGCTGGCCGAAAGTCGAACACGCACAACCGCCAAAGCAAAGTGTTGCGCCAGCGGCGCCACAAAACTCGGGCTAAACAAGGTGCGCTGCGCAGCAGAAAGCCCGCGCCAGATTGCCTGTCAAAACGGTGATTTGACAGGTAATCCCCTGATCACACATAGTGCAGTTTCATGACCCAAAGGCTTTGACTGTGCGCTCATCCATTCCGGCAAAATTATTACCGCTGATCTTTGCGGTCACCCCGGTGCAGGCCCAGACCCAATGCGAGCTGGAATTGGTTCTGGCCATTGACGTGTCCCGCTCGGTCAACCCGACAGAATTTCGCCTGCTGCAAAAAGGCACGGCGGACGCTTTTCGTTCTGACGACGTGATCGAGATTATTGGCTGGCTGGACGGCGGGTTGATGGTGACGGTGGTCGAGTGGAGCAGCGCAACCCAGCAAAAACAGGTGGTGCCCTGGCGCTGGTTAAATTCAGCCGCCAGTGTTGCGGCCTTCGCGGCAGAGGTTGAAGACATGCGCCGGGCCTACCGGTTTGATCTGACCGCCCCCGGCAACGCGCTGGTGTTTTCAGCCGGATTGCTGCGTGACAACGCAGTCAATTGCCGCCGTCAGGTCATCGACATCGCCGGTGACGGGGTGAAAAATACCGGCGTTGAGGCATTAAAAGTGGCGGCGGCCCTGACGGCGGAGGGCATTACCATAAACGGGTTGGTTATTCGCGGCGACCGGCCTGACCCTTTGCCGTTTTACCGCGATGAAATGGCCATCGGCCCTTTGTCGTTCGTTGAAATTGCCGACGGGTTTGACGATTTTCCCCGCGCTATTTTGAAGAAGTTATTGCGCGAACTGCCGCCCAGCCTGTCAGAAGCCCCGACCGCCAACAAACCGGTACAGCCGCTGTGATTTCGCTGCCCCGCATTTGTTCGCAAGCGCTGATTTTGGCTGTTTTGGCTGTCCTTGTGGCCCCCGTCACCGCGCAGACGGCCTGCAGACAGGCGCTGGCGCTTGGACTGGATGTGTCTTCCTCTGTTGACCGCAAGGAATACGACCAGCAGATGAAAGGGCTGGCCGAAGCATTTTTGAACCGTGACGTGCAGGAGATTTTGCTGGCCTCACCCGGCACGCCGGTTGCGGTTGCGGTTTTTGAATGGGGCGGTCACAACGACCAGAAACTGTTGATGGATTGGCAATTGATTAAAGGGCCGGCAGACATTCAACGGGTGGTTGATTTGTTTTTGAACAAGAAAGTTTTCGTGCGCACCAGCCTGACAGCAATGGGCCGCGCCATCACCTATGGGGCCAATCTGTTAACCCAGTCGCCCGAATGCTGGCAATTGACGCTGGATATATCGGCAGACGGCAAAAACAACGAAGGCTACGGACCGCTGCTGGCCAAACTGCATCCGGTTTACGGGCAGGCGACGGTCAACGGGCTGATCATTGGCTCGCCCGAAGGATCAGGCCAGGACAGAACCCACGCCCGGGTGACCGAAATGGTCAACTATTTCAAACTGCAGGTCATACACGGTCCCGGCTCTTTTGTTCAGGTTGCGCGAGGATACGAGGATTACGGTGCCGCGATGACTGAAAAATTGCTGCGCGAGCTACAGATCGCTGTTTCCCGGGTCGGGCCAATTGAATTCGTGCCCGATGGGTAGGTCAATGTGAGCGTTCCGCGTTTATCGCTGATTGCGGCTTTGGTTGCTGTCTGCGGCATGGCGCAATCGGTACGCGCGAATTGCCGTCAGGCGTTGGCGCTGGGGTTGGATGTTTCAAGCTCTGTTGACAGTCAGGAATACGCGCTGCAGCTGGGTGGGCTGGCCGGGGCGTTGCTTGACAAGGACGTGCAGGCGGTTTTGCTGGCGCAACCATCCGCCCCGGTGGCGTTGGCCATATTTGACTGGAGTGGCAGGTTTAACCAGAACCTGATCACAGACTGGCGGCTGATCCAAAGCCCGCAGGATTTACAGGACGTCGCCGCCACATTGAAGGGCAGACTGCCGGCAACGGGTGCCCGCCCAACGGCCCTGGGCGCGGCGTTGACCTATGGTGCCAATCTGCTGGCGCGTGCACCTGTTTGCTGGCAGCAAACGCTGGATATTTCCGGGGATGGCAAAAGCAACGATGGTCACAGGCCAAAGGCGGCCAAAACCCATCCGGTTTATGCCACCGCAGTCATCAACGGGCTGGTGATTGGTGCGGATGTTACCGGCGGGGATCAGATCGCGGACAACGACGTTTCGGAACTGTCGTCATATTACCGCGACGAGGTGATCCACGGCGCGGGGGCATTTGTGCAAACCGCTGTTGGTTATAACGATTATGCGCAAAGCATGCGTGAAAAACTGTTGCGCGAGTTGAACATGGCTGTTTCAGGCGCAAGCCAAAATGACCGGCGGGGGGACGGGTAAATCACAATGATTTCCCAGCGATTTTTCAGAGCGGCGTTTCTGATACTGGCCGCCGGATCGGCAGGCACGGCAAATGCCGCGTGTCGTCAGGCGCTGGCTTTGGGTCTGGATGTGTCGTCCTCGGTTGATCCTCAGGAGTATAAACTGCAAATGGGCGGTCTGGCCCTTGCTTTACTGGATGCCGAAGTGCGGACGCTGCTGTTTTCGCAGCCCTCGGCACCGGTTGCGCTGGCGGTTTACGAATGGTCAAGCCAATCCGACCAAAACCTGATTGTGGACTGGCGATTGATCAAAAGTGACACAGATTTGCAAGAGATTGCAGCGGTTTTGCAGGCGCGGCACCACAGCCCCATCACCCGCTCAACCGCCCTTGGCCACGCCATTCGATATGGCGGCAGACTGCTGGCGCGGGCCCCGGATTGCTGGACGCTGACGCTTGATATTTCAGGCGACGGCAAAAACAATGACGGATTTTTTCCCCGGCTGGCCCACAAAGACGCGATTTTCCAATCCGCGACCATCAACGGGCTGGTCATCGACAGCGATGCTGCCATCGTTAACCAGATTACCGACTATCGGCCGGGTGATCTGCCCGGCTATTACCTTGAAGAGGTGATTTTCGGCGCCAACGCCTTTATCCAAACAGCGCTGGGATTTGCGGATTTTCAGGAGGCCATGCGGCGAAAATTGCTGCGCGAACTTAGTATTGCCGTGTCAGAAATCCGACACCCCGGCGACAACGGTTAGCCTGACACCCTTGAATTGAATAGGCAGGTGCAATATGTTTGTGTCGTTCCCTTGGGAACTATGGTGATAAACGCGCATGTAATAAACGGATCGGACCCGGGGGCGGTACCCGGCGACTCCACCAAAATCGCTCATTTGGCGATCACGGGGTCGAAACAGGATCGACGGACGTCTAAAGATGTTAGCTTTTGCCCGGTGCGGTGTCGCTGTTATCGACCCAATTAAGCTAGTTGCAAATGACAACAAAGCTCCGATGGCTCTGGCTGCGTAAGCAGTTCGAAATATCGAAAACTTAGTCTTAGGCCTTTGCTGGCCTAAGCGGGGTTCGCAGGCACCTGGCAACAGAAGCCTGCACTTATTCTCAAATTTGTCTGATCTGTGAGTGTAGGAGCTGGTTTTGCGGATATAATTTGGTTTGCGTTTAATCAGGCATCAAGAGCCGCATCCTTTTTTTCTGACTCAGCCGAGCGGCTCTATCCTTTTGATCTTGCGCGCAATTTATTCCGAAAACCGGTGCCCAGTTTTCGGATTGCGCTCTAGCGCTTTAAGGCAACCGGCGGATCAAACTGCTGGTGTCCCAGCGTCTGCCGCCCATGTTTTGCACGTCGCCGTAAAATTGATCGACCAGCGCTGTCACCGGCAGGCTGGACCCGTTGGCTTTGGCTTCTTCGAGACAAATCCCCAGATCTTTGCGCATCCAGTCCACTGCAAAACCGTGTTCAAACGCATCATCCAGCATGGTTTCATAGCGGTTGGACATCTGCCAAGAGCCTGCGGCCCCATGCGCGATCACGTCAACAACGGTCCGCCCATCCAGCCCGGCGTTTTGGGCAAATTTCAAACCCTCGGATAGCCCCTGCAGCAACCCGGCAATACAAATCTGATTGACCATTTTGGCCAATTGCCCGGCACCGCTGTCGCCAATACGACTGCACGCCTTTGCATACGCCGAAATAACGGCTTCGGCCCGGTCAAAGGCGGATTGTTCACCGCCGCACATCACACCCAGCGCGCCGTTTTCCGCACCCGCCTGACCGCCGGACACCGGCGCATCCACGTAGGCAAATCCCAGTTCTGCGGCGCGGGTGGATAGTTCGCGGGTGACAATTGCACTGACCGTTGTGTGATCCACAAAGACCGCACCGGCCTTCACACCGGCAAAGGCCCCATCTGCGCCCAGTGTCACACTGCGCAGGTCATCATCATTTCCAACGCAGCAAAATACAAAATCCGCATCCTGCGCCGCAGTTTTTGGCGTGGGCGCGGATGCGCCACCGTGTTGTTTAACCCACGCTGCGGCTTTGGCGGGGGTTCGGTTATAAACCGTGACGTCGTGACCATTCGCCGCCAGATGCCCGGCCATCGGATAGCCCATGACCCCCAGTCCGATAAACGCCGTTTTTGCCATGATTTTTTACCCCCCAGTGACCCAAGATTATTTGTTTTCAATTATGTGGCCTGCTATAGCGGGGGCGTCAATGGGATGACGGTTTATGGTGGTTGTTTTTCGCTGGCTGATGCGGCTTTTTCTGGTTTTTGCCGGGCTGATGGCCGTGGGAATTGGCCTGATTTACTACCTCGCCAGCCGCTCGTTGCCCGACTATGATATGGCCCGCGCCGTCACAGGCATCAGAGCACCGCTGGAGATCGTGCGCGATACCCATAACGTGCCGCATGTGTTTGGCGCTTCTGACCCGGATGTTTATTTTGGCCTTGGATTTGCCCACGCGCAGGACAGATTATGGCAGATGACGGTGTTGCGCCGCACAGCCCAGGGGCGATTATCAGAGATTTTTGGCGTTAAAACCCTGCCCGTTGACGATTTGCTGCGGCGGCTGGATATTTATAATCTGGCTGATGTTTCTTTGGAATTTCAATCAGATAGTGCAAAAAGCGCCCTGCAGGCCTACAGCGATGGTGTAAATGCGTGGCTGAAAGTGGTCCGCCAAGAGGCGCTGGGTCGCGGTGCCCCGGAATTTTTCTTTTTTTCCAATAAAATTGCCCCGTGGCGGCCGGTTGACAGTCTGGCAATCCTGCGTCTGATGGCGTTGCGCCAGTCATCCCAGATCACGTCTGAGGTTCTGCGGGCGCGGACGTCGCTGCTGATTGCGCCGGCCCGGCTGGCCGATATTTTGCCCGACGCGCCGGGGCCAGGGGCCGCAGCTTTGCCGGAATATGGCCGCCTGTTTCCGAACATGCCCCGTTTTGCCGGGAACACGGAACCGGTATCGCGGTTTTTGGATCCGGTGCCCCTGCCGCAACTGGCCGGTGCATCCAATGCGTTTGCCGCCGCCCCGACCCGGGCGGCACGCGAGGGCAGCCTGCTGGCCAATGATCCCCATATGCCCCTGTCAGCGCCGTCCCTTTGGATGCTGGCGCGGCTGAACCTCAAAAGCGGCGCTGTCATCGGGGCAACCATTCCGGGCATGCCGACCGTGTTCAGCGGGCGTAGCCAACGGCTTGGCTGGGGCATCACCGCCGCCTATCTGGATGATCAGGACCTGTTTGTAGAGGAGCTGAACCCGCAAAATCCCGACGAATATCGCGGCCTGTCCGGGTTTAAGCCATTTCAGACCCGACAGGATGTCATCCGGATCAAAGACGCCGCACCTGTGCCTATACGTCTGCGCTGGAGTGACAACGGTCCGGTATTGCCCGCCGGTCGTTACAATCTGGGTGCCATCACGCCAAAGGGTCATGTGGCCACGCTGTCCTGGACCGGTCTTGACCCCAAAGATACATCCATGAGCGCGCTTTTACAGCTGATGCAGGCCCAGGACGTGCCCGCAGCCATAGATGCCACGCGCGGGTATTTTGCACCGGCGCAGAACCTGATGCTGGTGGATCAGACCCGTATCGGCTTTCAGGTGATCGGCAAGATGCCGGCGCGCCGGGTTGATCACGAAAGTCAGGGGCGGCTGCCCACTGCCGGTTGGCGGGCGCAAAACCAGTGGCTGGGGTATCTGCCGTATGAGAACAATCCCCGCATCATTGACCCCTCCGGCGGGTTGATCGCCAACACCAACAACAAAACAGTGGACCGGCCGTTTCCGGATCATGTCAGTTTTGACTGGGGTGACAGCCAGCGCATTGAACGGTTGCAAAAGCTGCTGCGAAACCGGCGGGTTCACACGCGGGAAAGTTTTATCGAGGCGCAGCTGGACGAGGTGTCGTTCAGCGCGCGGTCGTTGTTGCCGCTGATTGCGCGGGACCTGTGGTTTGAAGACGGTGTGGCCGCCACAGGCACGCAAGAGCGTCGACGCAAAACCGCCCTTGGCCTGCTTGCTGACTGGAACGGCCAGATGAACGAGCACCTGCCGGAGCCGCTTATTTTTGCCGCGTGGCTGCGGGCGTTGCAACAACGCCTGACGCAGGATGAACTGGGGCCGCTGGTGCGCGAATTTACCCATGCCGATCCGGTGTTTATCGAGCGGGTGTTTCGCGACATAAACGGGGCCGCTGTCTGGTGTGACGTGGTTCAGTCGGAAAAAGCGGAAACCTGCGCAGACATTGCCCGTGCGGCACTTGATCAGTCCTTGCAGGATCTGACGGAAAAATACGGCACCCGCATTCTGTCCTGGCGCTGGGGGGATGCGCATCAGGCCGTTCAGGACCACGAGGTTTTGGGCCAGCGGCGGTTTTTTGGCTGGCTGGTCAATATCCGGCAGTCCACGTCCGGCGGGGACAATACGCTGATGCGCGGCAAAACCCGTGGCACCGGAGACGCGCCGTTTGCCAATGTGCACGCCGCCGGGTATCGCGGGGTTTACGATTTGGGTGATCCCGAAGCCTCGGTTTTTATCATTTCCACCGGGCAAAGCGGACATCCGCTGTCGCGCCACTATGATGATCTGGCGCAGCTGTGGCGGCGTGGTGGCTATATTCCCATGACGCTTGATCCTGATCTGGCGCGGGCGGCAGCGGTGGGGATAACCCGGCTGCGTCCGGCGGTGGTGGTGTCTGAATAAGCGCTCCGCGCGGGGAGTATTTGCACAAAGATGAAATCAGAGTTTTGAAAAGCGGCGGGCTTGTTTTTGCGTCCAGTTAACAGACAGCGTGAACCCGTTGTCGGTCTGGTCCTCGTGGCTGACGATGTTTTGATCAAACAACCAGGCGCGTTTTTTGCCGTCCTCAAAGCCCAGAGTCAAAACCTCGCCGGTGGTTTTTTCCAAAAGCGCAGTCTCGATTGCGCTTTGCAGATCGTCAAAACCAGCACCGTTTAGGGCCGATGTTTTGACGGCACCGTTTGCGGGCAATGCAGCCAGATCAGAGGCCATGTCGACCTTGTTCCAAACCTCGATCATGGTGTTTTGCGCCGGGTCCCTGACGCCCATTTGGTTTAGGATATCAAGCACGTCCGCGGCTTGTGCTTTGCTGTCGGGATGGGAAATGTCGCGCACGTGCAGGATCAGGTCGGCATCCAGTACGTCTTCAAGCGTGGCACGAAAGGCGGCAACCAGTTGGGTTGGCAGATCGGAAATAAATCCAACCGTATCTGACAGGATAACCTCTTTGCCGCTGGCCAGTTCAACGCTGCGCATGGTGGGGTCAAGGGTGGCAAACAGCATGTCTTTGACCAGCACACCTGCACCGGTCAAACGGTTGAAAATGGTGGATTTTCCGGCGTTGGTATAGCCCACAAGTGCGACGATCGGGAATGGCACTCGGGCGCGCGCAGCGCGGTGCAAAGCCCGGGTTTTCTGCACTTTTTTCAGCTGCCGTTTCAGGCGTAAAATCGCGTCATCAATGGCACGGCGGTCAGCCTCTATCTGGGTCTCACCGGCCCCGCCGACAAAACTAAGACCGCCGCGCTGGCGTTCAAGGTGGGTCCAGCTGCGCACAAGGCGCGATTTTTGGTAACTTAACGCCGCCAAATCCACCTGCAACACGCCTTCGCGGGTGCGGGCGCGTGCGCCAAATATTTCCAGTATCAGGCCGGTGCGGTCGATCACCTTGGTTCTCCAGCGCCGTTCCAGATTGCGCTGTTGAATGGGCGTGACCGGCCCGTCGATCATCACCAGATCAACGTCATTTGCTGTGATAATCTGCGCCAGTTCATCAATCTTGCCGCTGCCAAACAACAATCCGGCGCGGGCTTTGGGCAGACGCACAACCAAGGCGTCTAGGATATGCAAATCCAGCGCTGCGGCCAGCGAAACCGCCTCTGACAGCGCGTGTTCAGGGGTTCGTCTGGTATCGCGAAACCCAATGTCAGGATGCAGAACCAGGCATTTCACGGCCTAGGTTGCGTCTTCACCGTCATAAAGGCTGACCGGTTGGGACGGCATAATGGTGGAAATCGCGCTTTTGTAGACCAGTTGCGATTGACCGTCCCGGCGCAGCAACACGCAAAAGCTGTCAAACCAGGTGATCACACCTTGCAGCTTTACGCCGTTGATCAGGAAAATTGTGACGGAAATTTTTGCTTTGCGCACATTGTTCAGGAACGCGTCCTGAAGATTCTGTTTGTCGGCAGCCATTTTTTTCAGCCTTAAGTTTGGTTCTGCGTCCGATTTAAACGGCCGCTGTTATTGTTGACACGCCTTATATGGAGTGGCTTTGCGCGAATTTCCAGCGCAAATGGTCTTTAAGCGTTGGAATATTCTCACAGTTTGGTCACTTTTGCCAGAATTCCGGGTTTAGCAGCGCGATGATAGCCAGCGTTTCAAGGCGGCCAAGGATCATGGCCACGCCCA
>CAYZQS010000022.1:10779-21480 GCA_964480735.1 uncultured Rhodobacterales bacterium | reverse complement strand
GTGCCTGAACCACCAACGGAGGCCGGAAAGCTGAGCTTTTGCATCTCGCGCAGGCCGTGCTTGTAAAGCGCATAAACCCGCAACAGTTTTACCCCGCCCGCAGTTGTGGCAATGCCCCCGCCCATGATCGCCAGCCCCAGAAGGATCATTCCCGGTGCCTTAAGGCCAGACCAGTCAAGCGCGACCTGCCAATTGGCACTTTCAAACCCGGTGGTTGTCAGGAACGACATCACTGTAAAGGCGCTGCCCCAAAGGGCCGCCAGCCCGGAGGTAAATTCCCCCGGTTCGGTTGGTGCGGCCGGGTTAAGCCAATGGCGCAAAAACAGCAGTGTTGAAACACCGCAAACCAGAACCATCATCAACCGAAACTCGCGGTCGCGCAGGATGTTAGCGATAACGGTACCGGATAAGGCCGGTGTGATCGTCAGGCGCGACACCGCAAAGATCAGAAACCCAAAGATCAGCACTTCGCCCATCAAACCTGAATGGGCGTTTTGCAGACCTGCAACCGAAGATATTCCGCTGGTTGCGATTGTTGACATGGCGTGAATGACGGCCACGAAAAAGCGCTCTCCGGACAGCACCAACCCCAGCGTAAGAAACAGGGTGATGATCAGGTATATGGGGGCCAGAGCCACGGTATATTTAATCAGCCGGTCAGCGGGATCTGCCGCTTTGATCCACCCCAAACCCTGCGCCACAGCGGTTTTGGCCCGATCTTCGCCGAAAATTTCAAATCCGCCAAGGTTAAGCGGTGCCATGATGGCGATGGCCGCGACCCACATCATAAATCCACCCAGCCAACCAACCAGCCCGCGCCACAGGTGCAGGGGATCAGACAAGACCGTGGGGTCCGTGAACACCGTGGCCCCGGTGGTGGTCAGGCTGGACAGCATTTCAAAATAGACGTCCAAAAAAGGCGTATCCGGCATCAAAAAAGAAAATGGCAGCGCCAGAACGAATGGCATCACAAAAAATCCGGCCAGCAGTGCAAATAGATGGCTGTGTGCGGTTTTTGGCGGTTCGTAATTTAGAACCGCAACCGCTGTCAGGGAGGTAAAAACAAGGATCAAAATGGAATATTGCAGGAATATCCGCGCGGTCATCATGTCGCCAAGGCGCACCGCGTGGGCCATTGGCACCCACATCGCCAGCGCGGACAGGGCCACCAGATTAAGCAACAACGGCAGTTTCAGGATCGCGCGCATGGCTTAAAAGAAATCGATATTTACTTGCAGCAGGCGTTCAACCTCGGGCACATCCGCGGCCATGCAAAACAGGGCAACCACATCACCCTGCTCAATTCTTGTGTCCGCCGTTGGGGCGACCACGGTTTTGCCTTTCATCACCGCCCCAACCAGCACGCCCTCGGGAAACGGAATGTCGCGGATCAGCTGATCTGCGATGGGTGAAGGTGACAACACCTGCGCTTCGATCACCTCGGCCTCGGCATCGCCAATCGAATAGACTTCGCGCACCCGCCCGTGGCGAATGTGGCGCAGGATCGAGGATACGGTCGTGGCGCGGGGATTGACGAATGCGTCAATCTTCAGCGGCGCCATCAGATTGGACAGCGTTGGATCATTGATCAGCGCCACCACCATCGGACAGCCCGCGGCTTTTGCCCGGGTCGCGGCCAAAAGGTTGGTTTTGTCATCATCGGTGATCGCCAACAGCGCGTCTGCCTTGTCTATCCCCGCCTCTTCCAGAATATCCATGTCCATGCCGTCACCGTGCAGCACGATCGTGCGTTCCAGCGCGTCTGCGGCATATTCCGCGCATTCGCGTTCACGCTCTATCACCTTGGCGCGGATACGCTCGGTGCGGCTTTCCAGATTTTGTGCCACCATCAGGCCAACATTGCCGCCACCGATAATGATCACGCGCTCGCGCTTTTTGGCGGATTTGCCAAAAATCTCCAGCGCCCGGCCCATGTCCTCGGTATGGGTGAACAAATAAACCTGATCACCCACAAACAGCTGATCCCCGGCTTCCGGGGTAAACAGCGTGCCCTCGCGGCGAATGCCAACGACGATGGCGCGCAGGGTCGAAAACAGCTCTGACAATTGCCGAAGCGGTGTATTCAGCACGGCACAGTTTTCTTCCAGCACCACGCCCACCAGCTGGGCCTGCCCTTCCATAAACTGTTCCACGTCAAAACTTGCAGGCGCCTGCAAGCGGTGCAGAACGGCCTCTGCCACTTCTTTCTCCGGCGAAATCACCACGTCAATCGGCAGGTGTTCACGGCGGTACAAATCAGAATAAATCGCGTCCAGATAAGATTGCGACCGCAACCGTGCAATTTTTCGGGTGATCGAGAACACAGAATGGGCGACCTGACAGACCACCATATTCACTTCGTCAGAGAACGTCGCGGCGATGATCATATCAGCATCCGCAGCCCCCGCACGGGCAAGAACATTTGGATAAGACGCAAAACCGGTGATCCCGGCAACGTCCAGCGTTTCCGTGGCCCGGCGCACCAGTTCCGGGTTGTTGTCAACCACGGTCACATCGTTTTTTTCGGCGGCCAGATGGCGGGCGATTTGCCAGCCCACCTGCCCGGCGCCGCATATGATGACCTTCATGGGGTGTCTCCTGCCTACAGGTCCATTGGGTCTGCATCTTCGATCTTGGCTATGCGCGTGCCGGACCGGTTGGACGTGACAACGCTGAGTGATTTCAGTTTGCGGTGCAATGCAGACCGTTCCATGCCCACAAAATTGGCGGTGCGGGAAATATTGCCGCCAAAGCGATTGATCTGAGTCATCAGATATTCGCGCTCGAACATTTCACGCGCCTCGCGCAGGGGCAAAGTTGCCAGATTGCTGTTTAATCCCAAGCCGTTATCTGAATCAACCGGCTCGCTTGCAGGCAATTCAGTCGCCTCTATCGCCCCGCTATCCGGCCCCAGAATCAATACCCGCTCCACAACATTCTTAAGTTGTCGCACGTTGCCCGGCCATTGCATGGTTTGCAACAGCGCCTCTGACTCGCTGGAAAACGGCCGGTTGGGCAGGCCCTGCGCGCTGTTCAGTTCGCCGATGAAATATTGCGCAAGTTCCGGAATATCCTCGCGACGGGTTTCCAGTGACGGTACAGAAATCGGCACCACGTTCAGCCGGTGGTACAGCTCTTCGCGAAAATCCCCGCGCTCTATTTCAAGCAACAGATCCTTGTTGGTTGACGAAATGACCCGCAGATCAACCCGCACCTTGTCGGTCCCGCCCACCCGCTGAAACTGTTGATCCACCAGTACCCGCAATATTTTGGATTGGGTTCCCAGCGGCATATCCGCGACCTCGTCAAAAAACAGGATGCCGCCGTGGGCCTGTTCCAGCAGCCCCGCCTCAAATCCGCGTTCGGCACTTTCCCGGCCAAACAGCACCTCTTCCATGCGCTCTGGTTCTATCGAGGCCGAACTGACCGATATAAACGGGCATTTGGCGCGGTCCGAATTCGCATGGATATAACGCGCCGCAACTTCCTTGCCGCACCCGGCAGGCCCCGTCAGCATAATCCGACCGTTGGTCTTGGTGACTTTATCCAACTGACTTTTCAACAGCTTAAAGGCCGAAGATGATCCAACCATCACCGAAGACGTTACCTCGGATGTGCGCAGCGTGGAATTTTCACGACGCAGACGCGAGGCCTCCATCGCGCGGGCGATGACCACCATCAACTGGTCAATGTTAAAGGGTTTTTCGATAAAATCATACGCACCCTGTTTAACCGCGGCCACGGCGATTTCGATGTTTCCATGCCCGGAAATGATGACCACCGGAATGTCAGGATTGTCCCGTTTCGTGGCCTTCAAAATATCAATACCGTCCATCTGGCTGTCTTTCAGCCAAATATCCAGGACCATCAAATCAGGCGGATCAGCGTTGATTTCACGCATACAGCTGTCGCTGTCCCACGCCAGCCGCGTTGTATAACCTTCGTCCTTCAGGATATCGGATACCAGCTCGCGGATGTCTTTTTCGTCGTCGATGACCAGAATATCGCCCATATTTTGTCCTTAACTCAGGCCTTCTGGCCATTTTTTGCGTTGTTGATATCTTGAATATTTTCGGCTGTCATTGGCAAACGGATGCGGGCCAGTGCGCCGAAATGCTTGTCATCGCCACTGGCGTCAAACACCGGCGCGTCCAGCAATTGCAGCGTGCCGTCGTGTTCTTCGATGATCTTTTTGACGATCGACAAACCCAGCCCGGTGCCCTTGTCGCGGTGTGTCACGTAGGGCTCAAACAGGCGCGACCGGTTTTGCGGCAGGCCGTTGCCGTTGTCGGCAATATTGATTGTGGTGATGTTGTTTTCGATCGCAATGTCAACCTTTATCGTGCCTTTGAAACCTTTCGATTTGCCATTATCCACATAAGTTTCAACGGCTTCGCCAGCGTTCTTAATTAGATTTATAACCGCCTGAGAAATCATTGTGCTGTCTATATTGCCCCAGATTTCCTTGTGCCGGGTGTTTAAGGATATGGTGATCCCGTTTAATGCAGGTTCCTGCAACACTACAGCGTCTTTGACCAGTTTGACGATATCGTGCACCCGGCGTTCCGGTTCGGGCATCCGGGCAAATTTTGAAAACTCATCGACGATGCGCCGCAGATCGCCGGTCTGGCGGACGATAACATCCGTATATTGCTCCAGCGCTTCCACATCGACACCCGGAACATCGGAAAACTTGCGCTTTAGGCGCTCTGCTGACAGCTGAATGGGTGTCAGCGGATTTTTAATCTCGTGGGCAATCCGCCGGGCCACATCGCCCCAGGCCGCCATACGCTGGGCAGACACCAGATTTGTAACATCGTCAAAGGTGACAACATAGCCCTCCAGCCGCCCGTTGTCCGTGTGGCGGGTGGCGATACGCACCAGCAGGTTTTCACCTGTACCCGCCCGGGTCAGCTGAATTTCCTTTTGCGCAACCCGCGCCTTGCCTGAAATCAAATCATCGTAAAGACCCGCAAATTCCGGCACCGCATCCTTTAGCGTCATGCTGGTGTCCTGATCATAAACCAGCCCCAGCAACGACAGGGCCGAGGCGTTCATAAAATCAATCTCGCCCTTGGAATTCAGACCGATCACACCCGCCGTCACACCGGTCAGGACAGAATCAAACAGCCGCCGGCGAATTTCAGTATTCTTGTTGGTTTCAACCAAAGCGTCGCGTTGGGTTTGCATCTGCTTTGTCATCTGGTTGAACACGCGGCTGAGCATCGCGATCTCGTCATCGCCGTCTTCTTCTTGCACGCGCACACTGAAATCCCCGGCCCCCAAACGTTGCACGGCACCGGCAAGACGGCCCACCGGGCGGGACAATCTTTCGGCAAACCACAGCCCCAGCCAGACCGCCGCCAATATCACAATCAGCGCAAAACCCAGATAAATAAGGCCAAATTCAAACAGCAATCTTCCGCGCTCGCTTTCCAGTTGATGGTACAACGACGCGGTTTCCTTGGTCTCGTCCAGCAGGTTCAGGATTTTTCCATCGACGTTTCGCGAAACATAAAGATAGCGGCCCACATAGGCATTCAACTTCAACAACGCGCGAAATTCATTGTTGTCCCAATCCTGAATGACCACGGTTTCGCCTTCAAAGGCACGCTGGATGTCCTCAAGATTTGGTTTTTCAAAATCAAACAGATAACTGCGTTCGCCCCTTACTTTCAATTCTCCGGCGCTGTCGATGACGTAGGCTTCGCGCAACCCGCGCTGGATCTGGCTTTGGCCCTGCGCCAGCAGCGACCGGATATCGCCGTCCTGCAACAGCGGCGTGGTCCGTTTGGACTCGTCCAAAAAACCGGCCAGCGCCACCGCATCGCTGGTCAGGCCGTCGCGGATTTGCCCCTCATATGCCTGCGCCGCCTCCACGGAATTGCCGACAACGCGGCTGACCCGGCCTGAAAACCAGCCTTCCAGCCCGAAATTCAGGGTGGCCGTCGCAAACACCGCCACAAGGATTGTTGGGATCAGCGCGATAATCGTGAACACACCGGTCAGTCGCAGGTGCAGACGCGAGCCCGCCGATTGCGCCCGGCGTGCCGCGATCATCCGGCCCACCGTCTGAATAACCAGGGCCGCGACCAGCAAAACGTAAACCAGATCCGTCAACAATACGAATCGCAGGCTGCGCGAGGCCGCGCCCTGTTCAAAAATGCTGATGGTGCTAAAGGTGATCAGGGCCAATACCGGCCCTAGAACCACCAGCGACAGGGTGCCCAGATTGCGGATTTTACGTTGCTTTCGCCACTGGTTGACCGCGTGCCAGCCGGAATCTCCGGTACTTGCGCTCATGACGCGCCCTTACGCGCACGTCCGCCTATAGCGTTTTCGCAACATCCCCACCGGATTAATTCTAAGCCAAAGATCACCGACGTGCTTTCGAATATCACAGGTACTGTGGTATTCTTACATCAACTTGCGCCTGCGAGTCACGCGAATATCCATCTCTGTAATTTTTTTACGCAACGTATTCCGGTTGATCCCCAAAAGACCGGAGCATTTGGCCTGATTTCCGTTGCACGCCTCCAGTGCCAATTCGATCAGCGGGTATTCCATTTCGCGCAGAACGCGCCCGTACAATCCCGATGGCGGCAACTCTCCGCCGTGCAGATCAAAATAATGCTCAAGATGCGCCCGGATGGACGCTGACAGCTTGTCGGTTCCGTGAATAAATCCGGGGCTGGCCGGTTGCAGCGACTGGCCCAACACCAGCGTCACGTCTTCGGCGGTTATTTCGGTCTCGGGACAGGTGGCAACCAACCGCCGGATCGCATTTTCCAGTTGCCGGACGTTTCCGGGCCACGTGGCCGCTGCCAGAATTTTCAGCGCCTCCTGACTTAGCGTTTTGACCTCCCGGTTGGCCGGGTCCTGTTTTTGCAAAAAATGATCCGTCAGCGGCGCAATATCATCGACACGCAGTCGCAGCGCCGGCACGTTCAGGGATATCGTGCTGAGCCGGTAAAACAGATCCTGCCGAAAGGCCCCGGACTGGGTCTGGGCGTCCACATCAACCTGACTGGTCGCCATCAGGCGCGGTGCGGTCTCGCCCAGCCCGTCAACGGCGCGGACAAGATGGGATTGCACTTCCGGTGGCAGATCGCTGATCTCGTCAAATACGATTGTGCCGGTTTTGGCCCGCGCAAAGGCCGCCGCGATGTCGCTGGGATTGGTCAGATCACTGGTGCTGACAACCACAAACGGCAAGCCGCGCCGATCACTGTTGTCGTGAATAGCCTTTGCAATCAGCGACTTACCCGTACCGCTTTCGCCGGTGAACAGCATCGGCAGATCGGTGTTAATCACCCGGGCCAGCACTTTATATAGCGCCTGCATCACCGGCGTGCGCCCAACCAACGGCAGTTCGTCCTCGCGCGACGGCCCAGCCACGCCGCCCCGGGGCTGCCGGTTTCTCTCCAGCGCCCGGGCCGACCGTTTCATCAAATCCGGCAGATCAAACGGCTTTGGCAGATAATCATAGGCCGCCGCCTCTGCCGCCTGAATGGCCGTCATAATGGTGTTTTGGGCCGAAATGATGATGACCGGCAGGTCTTTGCGCAGCTCGGCAATCCTTGGCAGGCTTTCAAGACCGTTGCCGTCGGGCATAACAACATCGGAAATTACCAAATCACCACGGCCCTCTTCCACCCAACGCATCAGGGTGGTCAGGGACGCTGTGGCGTGCACTTTGCATCCGGCCCGCGTCAGGGCCTGCGTTAGAACTGTGCGGATTGTACGGTCGTCATCGGCAACCAGAACTGTGCCATCCATCAGATAATTCCTTTTTGACTTTCGCCGACCGGCAGCGAGATTTTAAACGTGGTCCAGCCGTCTTTGGCACTTACACCGATTGATCCCCGGTGCTGGGCCACGATTTTTGAAACCAAAGCCAGGCCCAGCCCGGTGCCGCTCTCGCGCCCGGTTATGAACGGCTCAAACAGCCGCTGCGCCACGGCGGGCGCGATGCCGGGGCCGTTGTCAGATATTTCCACCTGCAGGGGAACCGCCGTGCCGGGACCATCAGCCCGGTGCAGCCGCAAGCCAACCTCAAAAAAGGTTTTGATGCGGATTATCCCACTTTTTTCAGCAGCTTGAGCCGCGTTCTTAAACAAGTTGGAAAACACCTGCAGCAGCAGTTCAGCGTCCCCGTTTATGGCGGGTAACGAGGGATCATAGCTGTCCTGAAACGCCATATCCGCAGCAACACCAACGGCTGCCGATTTCCGTGCGGTCTCCAGCAGATCGTGGATGTTCAGCGGCTCCAGCTTGGGCGGGCGCAGATCGCCGAATTGTTCAACCTGTTGTAACAGCCCCAATATCCGGTGACTCTCTTGCACGATCAGATCGGTCATCTCCAGATCATCGCCGGTCAGGTTCATGGCCAGCAACTGGGCCGCCCCTGTAATGCCGGCCAGCGGGTTTTTGATTTCATGGGCCAGCATATCGGACAGGCCGATTGCGGTTTTATGTGCGCTGTCGGCCTGCAGGGCCTGATCCAGCTGACTGGCGATATGGCGGGGCTGCATCAATATCATGACCCGCCCACCGCCGTCTGCAATAGGTGAAATCTGCATCGAGCAATTGACATCCGCGCGGCGGGCGGACGCAATATTTACGTCGTGCAGAACCAACATACCGTGCCCCGCGCGGGCGCGGGTCAATGCAGCACTGGTGTCGGTGTTCACTTGAATCTTAGTGCTGAAATCCTGTCCGGCAAGGGATTTTGCAGAAACGTTCAGCAGGACTTCGGCCGCCGGGTTCATCCGCAGGATCTGGTCACCGGCATCCACCAGCACCGCCGCCACGGGCATTGCGTTCCATAGATCGTCATCTGACATTTCACTCATGCCGCGCACTGGCCGGAATTGCAGGAAACATATTGCCGGATCATTCTTTGCACCTGATCCGGATCGCGTTCAGTCAGGACTGCGCGGCGGGCGGGCGGGGAAATGGAAACCGCATCCAAATACCACCCCAGATGCTTTCGTGCCACCCGGCTGCCCAAATCCGTGCCGTAAAATGCCAGCATATCCTGATAATGACCACAGATCATGTCTGCCAGTGCTGCACCCGTCGGAATGTCCGGTTTGTTTTGCCCAAACAGATCTGCTGCGATTGACGCAAGTTGCCACGGCCTGCCCTGCGCACCCCGGCCAATCATCACGCCGTCAGCCCCTGACAGATGCAGCGCCTGCCGTGCGTTTTCACTGTCCAAAATATCACCGTTGGCAATGACCGGAATCCTAACCGCCTGTTTGACAGCTGCGATACCGGCCCAATCGGCTGCACCTTTGTAAAACTGGCACCGGGTCCGGCCGTGAATGGTGATCATCTTAACGCCTGCATCTTGCGCAAGACGGGCCAGTTCCGGCGCATTCATGCTGTGCGCGTCCCATCCCAACCGCATTTTCAGGGTCACCGGAACCGAAACCGCGCTGACAACCGCCTCGATCAACCGCAAAGCATGATCCGGGTCTTTCATCAAAGCAGAACCGGAATAGCCCGACGTCACCCTTTTTGCCGGGCATCCCATATTGATATCGATGATCCGTGCGCCGTTTGCCGCGCACATGCGGGCGCATTCGGCCATCCAATGGGCTTCGCGGCCTGCAATCTGAATGGCGGTATTTGCCTGATCAAAACCCAGTTCCGCACGCGCCCGCGCCGATGGGCGCGCCTGCACCATTTCCTGACTGGCAACCATTTCAGAAACCACCAGCCCGGCGCCAAAGGATGACACCAGATTGCGAAACGGCAAATCGGTTATTCCGGCCAGCGGGGCCAGAAACACCGGCGGGTGAAGTTGAATATCTGCCAATTCAATGACCAAATGCCTATTCCTTAAGCACATTTAGCCCCTGCTAGCCCAACTGCGTCGGAATGACAACAAAGCAGCGCGTTGCCAAGCGGCTTTGGCAATCCTATGACGTTGCAAGGAAAAGAGGTCAGATTGAGCATTGCCGCCATCATCGTTGCCGCCGGACGCGGAACCCGCGCGGGCGGGGTTCTGCCCAAGCAATATCAGGACCTTACCGGCAAACCTGTATTGGCCCACAGCATTCTGGTATTGGCGCAGCAGCCAGAGATTACCCACAGCATTGTTGTCATCCATCCGGACGACCGCGATTTGTTTGACAAGACCGTCAGGCCGCATTTGGGGGCGCATCAGGTGCAGGTCGTCACCGGGGGCCGGCAGCGCAGCGATTCTGTTCGCAGCGGGCTGCTGGCGATTGACAAAGTTGCAATCCAAAAGGTTCTTATTCACGACGGCGCGCGCCCCCTGGCCTCTGCAGACATTTGCCAAAGCGTTATTGCCGCGCTGCAAGAGAGTGAAGGTGCGGCCCCGGCCCTGCCGATCGTAGAGGCGCTGTGGTTTGGTGAAAACGATACCGTTAAAAACACCATTGACCGCAGCGCGTTGTATCGGGCGCAAACGCCGCAAGGGTTTGATTTGCAACGGTTACTGGCGGCCTATGACAACCTGAAGACCAGTGCGTCAGATGATGTGGAGGTCGCAACCCGCGCCGGAATGTCCGTCAGGATCGTGCCGGGTGACGAGAAAAACATCAAAATTACCCATCCGCAGGATTTCGCCCTTGCCACCGGGATGTTAGGTCAGGCTATGGATGTAAGAATTGGAACCGGCTTTGATGTGCACGCCTTTAAGGATGGAAATTCGGTGGTTTTATGTGG
>CAYZQS010000022.1:9154-10679 GCA_964480735.1 uncultured Rhodobacterales bacterium | reverse complement strand
ATGCAGGCCAATATCGCCGATATCACCGGTATCGCGGTCCAGCGAATTTCAATCAAGGCAACCACATCCGAACGCCTGGGCTTTACCGGACGTGGCGAGGGCATCGCCGCGCAGGCCAGCGTCAGTTTGGTCAGCCTGTGAACCAGATAATCACAACCGTGTTTTATGTGGGCCGCATCCCTTTTGCGCCGGGCACCTTTGGCTCTGCTGTGGCGATCCCGCTGGCGTATCTGATCCACCGGTTTTTGGGCTTTCCGGCTTTTGCCCTGATCACTGTGGGGGTTTTTCTGCTTGGGTGGTTGGCCACTGCGCGTGCCACCGCCAACACCGACGACCACGATCCATCCGAAATTGTGATTGACGAGGTTGTTGGCCAATGGATTGCCCTGTGGCCGCTTTCGGCCGGTCTGTGGCACGCCGGATTTGATCCGGCGATTTTTCCCTACCCCGGTTGGATTGGCGCGTTTGTGCTGTTTCGTGCCTTTGATATTTACAAGCCCTGGATCGTTGGGTGGGCGGACCGCATGCACAGCCCGTTGGGGGTGATGCTGGACGATGTTCTGGCCGGTTTGCTGGCGGCAATCTGCGTCAGCGCTCTGGCCGCCGTGGCACATGGAGTATTGATTTGATGGCCAATCTTGCGGTGCCTGACATTTTACAGATGTGCCGCAAACTTGGCTGGAAAATCGCCGTGGCCGAAAGCTGCACCGGCGGGCTGTTGGCGGCGGCATTGACAGAGGTTGCAGGCTCATCAGATGTGTTTGAGCGCGGCATCGTCTGCTATTCCAACGCCGCCAAAACCGCAGTGTTGGGGGTCAGTAACGAAAAGCTGGACGAATTTGGCGCGGTATCGCCGGAAGTGGCGCTGGAAATGGCACGCGGTATCGCCCGGACCAGCCAGGCCGATCTGGTGATTTCAATCACCGGTGTGGCCGGTCCCGGTGCCAGTGAAAACAAGCCCGAGGGGCGGGTATGCTTTGCCCTGATTCAGGGCGACAATCCTGCCGAATGCCTGACCCGCGAATTTGGCGCAATCGGGCGGGACAAGGTGCGCAAATCTTCGGTTCGATGCGCCCTGACCATGCTGATCAACACCGCGCGAACGGCAGCCGGTCAGGATTACGATGCCTCCTTTCGTCCCGGTTAATTCTGAATTCACTGATCCGACCGATACATCAGTTGCCTAGATTTTGGGCAATACGCCGATATTCTGAGTCTTTTTTGGGCGCTCCCGGTATTTGCCGCATTCTTAACCGGCAATGCTTTTACAATTGATCAACGCCGCCTCTATGGGTGCTGCACTTTAACCCATTCACAGGAGACACCCGATGAACGGTGCAGACACCGCCTGGATCATGACCGCCACCGCCCTTGTTTTGTTCATGACCCTGCCAGGACTGGCACTGTTTTACGGCGGATTGGTGCGGGCGCGAAATGTGCTGTCCGTTTTCATGCAGTGTTTCGCCATCGCCTGTTTGATGAGCATCCTGTGGCTGGCTGCCGGGTACTCCATCGCCTTTGGCTC
>CAYZQS010000022.1:7183-9054 GCA_964480735.1 uncultured Rhodobacterales bacterium | reverse complement strand
ATCGCCGCCCTGGTGGTCGCGTTCTTTTTGGGCCCGCGCAAAAGCAAAACCACACCGCCGCATAATCCCGGTTACGTGATGTTGGGGGCCGCGATGCTGTGGGTCGGTTGGTTTGGCTTTAATGGGGGATCACAACTGGCCGCGGATGGAACCGCCGCGATGGCCATAATTGTCACCCATATCTCTGCCGCTGCCGCGTCCCTGTCTTGGGCTTTGTGGGAGCGGATAAAATACGGGCGTGCGTCGCTGGTTGGACTGGTCACTGGCACCATCGCGGGTCTGGCCTCGATCACACCCGCGTCGGGCTATGTTGGTCCGCTGGAAGCGCTGTTTATTGGTGGCGTGGCCGGAATATTGTGTCAGGAAGCGGTGAATTTCGTGAAGAACCGGCTGAACATCGACGATACGCTGGATGTTTTTGCCGTACACGGTATTGGCGGCATCTTTGGCACGGTTATGATCGCGGCTTTCGGATTTGGCGGCTTTGGTGCGCAGCTTGGCTCGTTGGCGATCGTGGGCGTCTTTACATTGATCGCCACTGCGATACTGGTAAAGCTGGTTGGTCTGGTGCTGCCCCTGCGGGTCGGTCAGGAGGACGAAATTACCGGTCTTGACCTGACGGCGCACGGCGAACGGGCCTATGACATGCGTTCGTAAGTCAGTGCTTAGTGCTGTAAAGCGCGTCGGCCCGCATCTCAAAGGCCCGAACGATCCGCCGCATGGCCTCGTTGAACACCACGCCGATTAAAGCTTGCAGAACAGCTGATCTGAATTCAAAATCGACAAAGAAATCAACCTCACAATCGCCCTCCGGCAGGTCACTAAAACGCCAGTGGTTGTTCAGATATCGAAACGGACCGTCCAGATATTCCACATCCACAGAGGTTTCATCTGGGCGCAGTGTAACGCGCGAGCCGAATTTTTCACGAAATACTTTGAAGGACACAACCAGTTCGGCAGTGATAATGTTTGTATCGCCTTCGTCGCTGGACGAAAGAATTCGCGCAGCCGCACACCACGGCAGGAACTGCGGATAGGCCGCAACATCGGCCACCAGATCATACATCTGACGGGCGCTGTAAGGCATGGTTCGGTTTTCGCTGTGGGTGGGCATAGAGCGGACTTTGAAACTACGGCAATTAGACGGGTGACATCTGCGCTGCTTTTCCTAATATGGGCATTGAAATTCAAGGGGGCAAAATGGACCACACAAACTATGTGATCGACAATATGATCTCGGCCAAATCGATTGCGGCCCGGGTAGAGGCTTTGGCTGCGGATATTTCCGCGGAGTTCAAAGACACTGACAAGCTGGTGGTGATCGGTCTGTTGCGTGGATCATTTGTGTTTATTGCCGATTTGGTGCGTGAACTGGACCTGCCGGTGGAGGTCGATTTTCTGGAAACCTCGTCATATGGCGAAAGCATGGAAAGCTCGCGCGAAGTGCGCATTCTAAAAGACATTCGCGGCGAGATCGAGGGCCGCGATATATTGGTGGTGGAGGATATTGTTGACACCGGACACACGTTGCACCACGTCATTAACCTGTTGGCCTCGCGCAAACCAAAACGCATGAGCGTGTGCGTGTTGCTGGACAAACCCTCGCGGCGCGAGGTTGCGGTGGACGTCAATTTTACCGGGTTTGAGATTGAGGATAAATTTGTTGTTGGCTATGGCATTGATTACGCCCAGAGAAACCGCAATCTGGATCATATCGGCGCGGTACGCTTTACCGGCGAGGCGGCACAGTGAACCCCAGATGGTTGCTTCGCATGGCGCGGTGGTCGCACAAACCGCCACCCATGCGGCGGGTGATACTGGTGTTTGGAATTATCGCTGTGTGTCTGGTGCTGTTTTTGGTCGAGCGCTAT
>CAYZQS010000022.1:0-7083 GCA_964480735.1 uncultured Rhodobacterales bacterium | reverse complement strand
GCGGTGGCGATGGCCGAAGCTGCCGGTGGTGGACTTGACAGCCTGCGCGGCGCTATCGGGCCATTGGGCCAGGCGTGCTCTGCCTGTCACAAGGCATACCGCGCACCAAAAGAATAATATCTCGGGCTGATCCGGAGACGGGTCAGCCCAGGCTGAACTGACGGTGGGTTATGCGCAGAATTTTTCTGACCCTTGCGGTGCTGGGGCTGATTGGTCTTGCCGCATTTTATGTGTTGACCATACCCAGGACCATTGATCCCGAAGAAATTGCCGGATTGACAGGCGATGTTACACGCGGCGAAGCGGTGTTTTATCAGGGTGGCTGTGCGTCATGTCATTCCGCGCCGAACGCTGAGGGTGACGAAAAGCTAAAACTGACGGGCGGGCGAAAATTTCCCTCGCCTTTTGGCACGTTCTTTGCGCCAAATATTTCACCGGATCCGGTTAACGGCATTGGCAGCTGGACAACCGCAAATCTGGTGAACGCCATGAAATTTGGCACGTCACCTACGGGACGACATTATTTTCCGGCGTTTCCATACACGTCTTACGCCCGGGTGCCGGTGGCAGACATGGTTGATTTGAAAGCGTTCATGGACACCCTGCCTGCCGTAGATAACCCGAACCAGCCCCACGATGTGCCGTTTCCGTTTAATATCCGCCGCTCGCTTGGCGGCTGGAAGTTGCTGTTTCTGTCCGGCAAGCCGGTTGTTGACGCGGGCGATATGACTGACGAGCAACTGCGCGGCCAACGTCTGGCCGAGGGTCTGGGCCATTGTTCAGAGTGCCACACGCCGCGCAATATTCTGGGCGGCGTGATCAAATCCCGCTGGATGGGCGGCGCGCCCAATCCCGAAGGCAAGGGCAAAGTGCCCAACTTGACGCCGCACAAAGATGGCCTGGCCTGGAGCCAGAGCGACATCGCCGAATATCTGAAAAGCGGGTTTACACCGGAATTTGACACGGCCGGCAGCCTGATGGCGGATGTGATTGACAACAGCGCACACTGGAGTGACGCTGACAGGCTGGCGGTTGGGGCCTATTTGAAAGTGCTGCCGGAGGTGGCAAAGAAAAAGTAGCGGCAGCCACTAATATGACCGATGCCAAATTGCGCTAATAATCCTTTGGAAATAGGTTAATGGTGGTCATAGTCTAACCAAATAATCTTGCCATATTTCCGCTTTACCCATTGATAAACAACGCTTTTCACGCAGGTCTCGTTAAACCATTAAACCGGTTTAATGGTTTAACTTTGCGGTCCGCAAATCGCCCTTTCTTCGGCGTAAAAAAATAGGGATCGGGATCTTTACGGCCCGCTACCGTCCAGCAATCGCTTTTTGCCGCGCCGCCCGAAGCCGCGCAAAACCATCACCCGCATGATAGCTGGAGCGGGTCAATGGCGTGGCAGACACCATCAAAAACCCCTTGCTGAATGCGGTACGTTGAAAAGCCGCAAATTCATCGGGCGTCACAAACTTTTCAATGGCGTGATGCTTGGGCGTTGGTTGCAGATATTGACCGATGGTCATGAAATCCACATCCGCCGCCCGCAGATCGTCCATCACCTGATGCACCGATTGGCGGTCTTCGCCCAGCCCCACCATGATGCCGGATTTGGTGAACATCGCGGGGTCAAGTTCTTTCACCCGCTGTAACAATCGCAGGCTGTGAAAATACCGCGCGCCCGGGCGCACGCCCGGATAAAGGCCCGGCACGGTTTCCAGATTGTGGTTGAACACATCCGGCCCTGCTGCCACCACCATTTCCAGGGCGGACGGCGGGCATTTCAAAAAATCCGGTGTCAGAATTTCAATCGTCGTCTTCGGTGCACGGTGCCGCACGGCGCGGATGGTCTGGGCAAAATGATCCGCTCCGCCATCTGTCAGATCATCCCGGTCAACAGATGTGATCACCACATGGTTCAGCCCCAGCTTGGCCACCGCATCGGCCACCCGGCCCGGTTCAAACACATCCAGTGCCCCGGGTTTGCCGGTTGCAATGTTGCAAAACGCACAGCCCCGCGTACAGATGTCGCCCATGATCATCATGGTCGCGTGGCCCTGGCTCCAGCATTCGCCCACATTGGGACATCCGGCCTCCTGACAGACGGTGACCAGCGCGTTGTCCTGCAAAATCTTGCGCGTGCGCTTAAAACCCTCTGAGTTGGGCGCTTTGACGCGAATCCAATCCGGTTTCTTGGGTTGCGGATTGTCTGCCCTGTGGGCTTTTTCGGGATGGCGCTGGCCGGGGATTTTTAGATCGCGCATTCGCTCCTCGCTTTGCTTTGATATAATCACTCCCAAACGGGAAGAAAACCGATTTCAGGAATTTCCAGAATTAGAAGCTGTGCGACAGATCAACCATTGAGGGGACTCTTAGAATCGTTATAAATGCGGCGGAAACTGACCGAAAACAACCCAACAGGAGAATGATTATGGACGGCGATGCAAAATGCCCGGTGATGCACACGAACGCTGGCGTTCGCTCAAACCGCGACTGGTGGCCAAACCAGCTTAATCTGCGCATTCTCAGCCAGCATTCATCCAAATCCGATCCGATGGAGCGTGGATTTGATTACGCGGCGGAGTTCAAAAAACTTGATCTTGCGGCTTTGAAAAAAGACCTGTTTGCCCTGATGACAGACAGTCAGGACTGGTGGCCCGCCGATTACGGCCACTATGGCCCGTTCTTTATCCGCATGGCGTGGCACAGCGCGGGCACATACCGCACCGCGGATGGTCGCGGTGGTGGTGGCACCGGCAACCAGCGGTTCGCCCCGCTCAACAGCTGGCCTGACAACGTAAATCTGGACAAGGCACGCCGCCTGTTGTGGCCGCTGAAACAGAAATACGGCAAATCCATTTCCTGGGCCGACCTGATGATCCTGGCGGGCAACTGCGCCATTGAATCCATGGGTGGCAAGACATTTGGCTTTGCCGGTGGCCGGGCCGACGTTTGGGAGCCCGAAGAAGACATCTATTGGGGGGCCGAAGACGAGTGGCTTGCGGATGGCCGTCACCAGGACGAACGCGACCTTGAAAACCCGCTGGCCGCCGTTCAGATGGGCCTGATCTATGTGAACCCGGAGGGGCCGAACGGCGAGCCGGATCCGCTGGCGTCGGGTCGCGATATTCGTGAAACATTCGCCCGGATGGCGATGAATGATGAAGAAACCGTGGCCCTGACCGCTGGCGGCCACACATTTGGCAAGGCCCACGGTGCCGGTGATGCGGCCCTTGTGGGGCCGGAACCTGAAGCGGCACCGATTGAAAGTATGGGTTTTGGCTGGGCCTCCAGCTTTGGCTCTGGCAAGGGTGATGACCAAATCGGCAGCGGTATTGAGGGCGCCTGGACGTCCAATCCTACCAAATGGGACAATGGTTATTTTGACCTGCTGTTTGGCTATGAATGGGAATTGGACAAAAGCCCGGCCGGCGCCAACATCTGGTCCCCTGTTGGCGTATCCGAGGATGATATGGCGCCGGCCGCCCATGATGGTGCAAAGAAGGTCAAAACCATGATGACCACAGCGGATATGGCCATGCGGATGGATCCAATCTATGGCCCGATCGCCAAACGTTTCCACGAAAACCCGGATGAATTTGCCGATGCGTTTGCCCGCGCCTGGTTCAAGCTGACCCACCGTGATATGGGTCCACGCTCGCTGTATCTGGGAGCGGAAGCCCCGACGGAAGAGCTGATCTGGCAGGACAACGTGCCCGCTGTTGATCACGATCTGATCGATGCTGGGGATATTTCTGATCTGAAAGCCAAACTGCTGGATTGCGGGCTGTCAGTGTCAGTGCTGGTGTCAACCGCCTGGGCGTCCGCGGCCACCTTTCGGGGTTCTGACAATCGCGGAGGGGCCAACGGCGCCCGCATTCGTCTGGCACCGCAAAAAGACTGGGAGGTTAACCAGCCCGCCCAACTGGCGACATCGCTGAAAGCGCTGGAAGGCGTGCAAAGCGCGTTTAACGCCGCACAGTCTGGCGGCAAAAAGGTCTCGCTGGCCGATATCATCGTGCTTGGCGGCTGTGCGGGGGTTGAGGCAGCGGCCAAGGCCGGCGGGCATGACATTGAGGTTCCGTTCACGCCGGGGCGCACAGACGCCACGCAGGAAAACACCGACGTTGACAGTGTTGGGATGCTAGAGCCCGCATCAGACGGGTTTCGCAACTACCGGAAAACCAAATACAGCATTTCTGCCGAGGAACTGCTGATTGACCGGGCGCAGTTGCTTACTCTGACTGCGCCGGAAATGACGGTACTGGTTGGAGGATTGCGCAGCATGGACGCCAACGTCGGGCAGTCGCCGGACGGCGTTTTGACAGGCAATCCGGGCACCCTGAGCAACGACTATTTTGTGAACCTGCTGGATATGGGCAACGTCTGGACGCCGATTGCCGATGATCGGTTTGAAGGCCGCGACCGCGCCACTGGTCAGGTGAAATGGACGGCAAGCCGGGTTGATCTGGTGTTTGGCTCAAACTCCCAGCTTCGTGCATTGGCGGAAGTTTATGCCAGCGACGATGCACAGGCGGCATTTGTTGCACAGTTTGTGCAGGCCTGGACCAAAGTGATGAACCTTGACCGGTTTGACATCGCCTGACTAAAGCCAACCAGCGACAAAGCGTCGTTTGAAATCAAGTGGGGTGTCTGGTAACCATCAGACACCCTTTTCAGTTGGAACATCATGGCCATAGACCTCGCCCAGCACCGCAAAGACGAGCATGAAATCGGCGCGCTGCAGGAATTTTTAAAGCAGATCGTATTTGGCGGTAACGACGGGATCGTCACCACATTTGCCATCGTCGCCGGGTTTGCCGGTGCCGGGACCGAAGGCGCTTTGCAAATCGGCAGCATCGCGGTTTTGTTGTTTGGCGTGGCCAACCTGTTGGCTGATGCCACATCAATGGGGCTGGGCGAGTTTCTGTCCTCTCGCGCTGAACGCGATCTTTATGTGTCGCACCGGGAAAAAGAGCTGCACGAGATCAAGCATAATGCGGAATACGAACGCCAAGAGGTGCTGGACATTCTGAAACAACACAACGTCCAACGTGACGATGCGATCATCATGGCCGATGTTTTGCAGCGCAATCCGGAAATGATGGCCGATTTCATGATGAACTATGAACTTGGCATGGCCGACGCAACCGGCGACAACCCGGCCGTCAAAGGCTTTTTCACCTTCATCGCCTTCATCATTTTCGGTGTGGTGCCCCTGCTGCCTTATTTCATGTTCGAGGCAGTCCCGGCGACGTTCAACTATTCTGTTATTGCAACGTTTTTTGCGCTGGTCACTCTTGGTCTTTTGCGCTGGTACGCCACCACCGTAAACGTCTGGCGCTGCGTGATTGAAACCGTTTTCGTCGGCAGCATCTGCGCGGTTGTGGCTTTCGCGGTTGGACTGGCCTTCGCGCTTTAGTCTCTGCACATCAAACTGTATACAGTTGTATACCGTCTTTCCAATCCGGAATTATTCCGCTATCCAGTGGTCAGAATCCCGTTTCCATTTGAGGCCCGCGCAAAAATGACCAAAATCAAAGTCACCAATCCGGTTGTCGAAATCGACGGCGATGAAATGACCCGCATTATCTGGCAATTCATCAAGGACAAGCTGATCCTGCCCTATCTGGATATCGACCTGAAATACTATGATCTTGGCATGGAGGTGCGCGACGAAACCGACGACCAGATCACCGTGGATGCGGCAGAGGCGATCAAGAAACACGGGGTTGGCGTCAAATGCGCGACCATCACGCCTGACGAGGCGCGGGTAGAGGAATTTGGCCTTAAACAGATGTGGCGCAGCCCCAACGGCACCATCCGCAATATCCTTGGCGGTACGATTTTCCGCGCCCCGATCATCTGCAAAAACGTCCCCCGTCTTGTGCCCGGCTGGACCAAGCCGATTGTGATCGGCAGGCACGCTTACGGTGACCAATACAAGGCCACAGATTTTCACTTTCCCGGTAAGGGCAAGCTAAGCATGAAATTCGTGGGCGACAACGGCGACCTGATCGAGCGCGAGGTTTTTGACGCCCCTGCCGCAGGCGTGGCGATGGGCATGTACAATCTTGACGCCTCGATCACAGATTTCGCCCGCGCTTCGCTGAATTACGGCCTAAATCTTGGCTGGCCGGTGTACCTGTCCACCAAAAACACCATCCTGAAAGTCTATGACGGGCGTTTCAAAGACATTTTTCAGCAGGTGTTTGACGAGGAGTTCGCGGATCAATTCAAGGCCGCTGGCATCACTTACGAGCACCGGCTGATCGACGATATGGTCGCTGCTGCGATGAAATGGTCGGGTGAATTTGTCTGGGCCTGCAAGAACTACGATGGTGACGTACAGTCTGATACCGTGGCGCAGGGCTTTGGCTCGCTTGGTCTGATGACCAGCCAACTGATGACGCCGGATGGTAAGATTATAGAGGCCGAAGCCGCCCACGGCACGGTCACCCGGCACTTTCGCCAGCACCAAAAGGGCGAGGCCACATCCACCAATTCCATCGCCTCGATCTACGCCTGGACCGGTGGTTTGAAACACCGCGCCAAACTGGACGACAACCCGGCCTTGCTGAATTTTGCACAAACACTGGAAACCGTGATCGTAGACACCGTGGAAAGCGGCCATATGACAAAAGATCTGGCCTTGTTGGTGGGCCCCGATCAATCCTGGTTGACCACCGAAGGCTTCCTTGAAAAAATTGACGAAAACCTGAACGCGGCACTGGCGGGATAAAAAAGGGGACTTAAAATGCCAAAACATTACCTGTTCTTACTGATTGCGGTGGCCGCAGAAACATTTGGCACCGCAAACCTGCAGGCAAGTCAGCAATTTACCAAACTCTGGCCGTCGCTTTTTGTGGTCGCAGGATTTGGCGTTGCGATGTATTTCCTGACCCTGACGCTGAAATACATGCCGGTTGGCGTGGTTTACGCGCTTTGGTCCGGCCTTGGCATCATCTTCATTGCCGCCATCGGATACTTCGTTTTCAAACAGGCGATGGATATCTGGGCGCTCACCGGCATCGCCCTGATCATTGCGGGCATCGCGGTTATGCAACTGCTGTCAAACAC
>CAYZQS010000021.1:29027-33300 GCA_964480735.1 uncultured Rhodobacterales bacterium | reverse complement strand
GTGTCTCGTTCATTTTTTATTCGACCAAGCTGTAAAAATTGAGCATTCTTTTAGGCGAATCTGCTTCAATTTCCGCCAAGGAGAATGCCATGTCTCTCAAATCTACCGCATTAGCGGTCCTTTTAACTATTCAGTTTGCCCCGTCCATCGCCAACGCCGCCTGCACGGTTCCAAAATTGACGGGCAAATATTTAAAACCTATTCCGACCCAAAATATCAACCAGGCCTTATTTAGCGAAGCCATGCAGATTGAAGCCAGCTTTGTGCGTTGTCGCCGCGGATTGAACGCGCTTTCAGCAAAACAGGGCATCACCAGAATCGCGACGTCCCACAGCAAGTGGATGGCAAGATCGCGCAAACTCAGCCACACGGGCACTTCAAAATTTTCGTCACGGATGAAGTCAACCGGCATTAAGTTCCGCACCGCCGCGGAAAATATCGCCCGTTTTCCGCGATACGAGCTGGGCACCAAACACTTTAGAATAAAGGACGGGCAGCGCTGCCACTTTGCACGCGGCGGCAAACATATATTGCCACATTCCTATGCTAGCCTGGCGCGTCACGTGGTGAACGGTTGGATGGGATCAAGCGGACACAGGAAAAATCTGCTGAACAGACGAATGAAATTATCCGGGGCCGGACTGGGATTTGATTTTTCTGCCCCTCACTGCGGTGCTTATTTCATCACGCAGGATTATTCCGGCTAAAGCGCCGGAGCGTATCGTAAAACGAAATCAGGGTCAGTTGCTGGTGAACTGCCGCGCGTCGCGGTAAAACAGGTGCACGCCGATTTTCGCGGTCCGGGTGAATTTCCGTGACCAGCTTGGGCTGACGGCGGTGGTATGGTAATATGTGGCACCCTTGGTCAGGATCCGGGGCTCCCCGTCCAGCATGATCTTGGCGACCTTTTTCACCCGCTCAAAAGCAGCTTTTTCCGTCACAATTTCTGAACGGCCATCGCAATTGTAAGAAAACTGGCATTGGTTCCGGCCGCGACCGACCCCCTGCCCGACGACCGAACAGACACTGCCGGGAAAAGACCGGGAATCAACCCGGTTTAAAATGACCTCTGCCACCGCAAACTGGCCTTTTACGCTTTCGCCGCGGGCCTCAAAATACAGCGCTTCAGACAGACATTTATGCTGGGTGCCGCCCCGGGCTTTTGGCAGGTGCGACAAAGACGCGCTGGAGTATTTAAACACGCCGTCCACGTTGGATTTGCGTTTGCCAAACAGCCACCCGCGACGGGCGGATTTTGGGGCCGGGCTGGCCAGCTGATTAAGCCGATCTTTTGGAATGCGCCGGATGACAGAAAGTTCCTGACCCAGCATCGTAACGATCTGATCATTAACTTCTTCGTTCAAGTTGTTGGAATTGCTAAGATAAATTTCCGCAGACGCAGCGGCACCGAAAGTTGTCGCCACAACGCCTGCCAATACAGCTGCCCGAAAAGGTTGCATGACTGTTTTCCAATTTCTGGTTGTGCCCAGTGCCTGTTGCGACCGGAACTAGAGATTCTGCCTCCAAATAGAAAGATCGATGGAAATGTCCATGCCATATTTGTGCCTAATTGGCAACAAACTGTTCCTGATTTGGCGATAAACCAGAATGATATGAAACCAGATAGCGCACAGCCGCTGAACCAATTCAGACCCAATAATCGCCGTCATCACCCAGCGCCCCGTCGCGCACTGCGCATTGGGCGGCGGCAAGCCGGGCGATGGGCACCCGAAACGGGGAACAGGACACATAATCAAATCCCGCTTCCCGGCAAAAGGCAATCGACGCCGGATCGGCACCGTGTTCGCCGCACAAAGACAGCGTGATGCTTTGATTGGCCGCACGCCCGCGTTTTGCGGCCAACAACAACAATTCACCCACACCGTCGATATCCAAAGTCTGGAACGGGTCCTCGGCAAACACCTGCTGGTTGACATAGTCGCGCATGAACCGCCCGGAGTCATCGCGGCTTAGGCCATAGGCCATTTGGGTCAGATCATTGGTGCCAAAACTAAGAAACGCGGAACTGCTGGCCAAATCGCCGGCCCGAAGTGCGGCGCGCGGTGTTTCCACCATTGCGCCCAGATGATAATCAAACCCAACGCCGCTTTCGATTTGCACGGCTGCGGCGATGCCGTCCAAGCGGGCCTTGACCATCTCGACCTCGCGATGGGCTGAAACCAGCGGGATCATCACCTCGGGCACCGGTTTTGAACCGTTTTTAGTGCAATGAACGGCAGCTTCAAAAATCGCGCGGGCCTGGATTTCGTAAATTTCAGGGATGGTAATGCCCAGACGCACGCCCCGCATGCCCAGCATCGGGTTAAATTCCGCCAGATCCTCGGTGCGGGCAATGATGCGGGAAATCGGCAAGCCCATCGCCTCTGCCAACTCGCGCATTTCATCGCGGGAATGGGGCAGAAACTCGTGCAGCGGTGGGTCAAACAGACGAATGCACACCGGATTGTCGCCCATAATTTCAAACAGCTCGATAAAATCGCTGCGCTGCATCGGCAGCAACAGGTCAAGGGCGACCCGCCGGTCGTTTTCATTATCCGCCATGATCATTTCACGCATGACGGTCAGGCGATCATCCTTGAAAAACATATGTTCCGTGCGACACAGCCCAATTCCGTCCACGCCAAAGCGCTGCGCCAGCCGCGCGTCTGTTGGTGAATCCGCATTGGTGCGGATGCCGATGTCACAGTGGGTTCGCGCCCAGCCCATAAACGTTGCAAAGGCACCACCCAGATCAGGCTGAGACATGGCGACCGGGCCGATCATGGCTTTTCCGGTGGTGCCGTCCACCGTGATGATATCACCCTCTGCCAACAGCGTGTCATTCTGACAGATGACGGTTTTTGCCTTTAAATGCAGCTTGATGCCTGACGCCCCAACCACGCAGGGCAGACCAAGACCCTTGGCGATCACCGCCGCGTGGCTGGTCATGCCGCCGCGTTCTGTCAGAACACCATTGGCAGAGTGCAATCCGCGAATATCCTCAGGCCCGGTTTCACGGCGCACCAAAATACAGGGCTCACCCCTTGCGGCGCTGGCCTGGGCGGCAGTGGCGGTAAACACGATGGCCCCGGTCACCGCGCCGGGGCTGGCGGCAATACCGCTGGCAAAAATTTCAAATTCAGCTTTGGCGTCGACCTGCGGATGCAGCAGTTCCGTCAGATTGCGCGGCTCAAGACGCAATAGTGCAGATTGCTGGCTGATGGCCTTGTCTTTAACCAGATCAACCGCGATCTGAACCGCAGCTTTAGAGTTGCGCACAGCCGGTGTCGCGTCCAGCAGCCAAACCTTGTTGTCTTCCAGCGTAAAATCAAACCTGACCGCGTCCCGGCACGCGATGCGGGCGGTTTTGGCGTAAGACCGCAGGTTCTTCAGCGCATTCGGGCTGGCCTCCTGCAGCGACGCGCCCCGGGCGTCAATGGCGATATATCCGGTTTTTTGACCCTTGATCAAAGCATCGCGGCCCTGACTTTGGGTCAGATACCGCCCGCTTACACCGACTTTGCCGGTGTCAGGATCAGAAAACTGAACCACCCCCGCCCCGCTTTCGCCGGCGCCAAGCCCAAGTGCCATGCGCTGCACGATCAACCCAAGACCTGCGTCCGCCGGTGCGCCCCTGGCTTGGCGCAGGATGCGCGCGCTGGTGCCCTGCCAGGCCCGCGCCATCGAGCGCAGCACCTGTGTCAACTGGTGCCTGGGGTCCTGTGGAAACGCCTCGTCAAGTTCTTCCTCGTATATGGCAACACTGGCCCTAAGCGTTTTTGCACTTCCAGCTTCCGCATTGCCAAGCCCGGCAAAGGCCGCCTCGTCCAGCCGCGCCACATTGATGGAATAATCCTGAACAAACCGGCAGTACAGCGCGGTTGCGGCAGCCTGCCCCAGCCGGTTGCACAAAAGCTGGTAAATCTTTTCGTTCAGCCCGATGTTCAACTGGCTTTCAGGCCCGCCCCAATCCCGCATGACCGGGCTGGAACGCACCGAAACGATGCCCTTGGCACCAAATTCCGCCAGCAGCGGCGCCACATCCGGCATGCGGCCCTCGGCGATATTGCGCACGGTTTCTACCGAAATGACAAAACCCAATGGCACCGGCAGATCGAGCGAACGCAGCTTGGCCAGCCTGCGCGCACGGGCACCATACTGGTGTGCCGGCACATCGGCGTCTTTGCCAAGTCTTTGAAATATCGGTCGCTTCGTCACGTCATACCCGTTTTATGGCTGGCACCATAATGGCTTTGGCCACCGAGGCAAGGGA
>CAYZQS010000021.1:23679-28927 GCA_964480735.1 uncultured Rhodobacterales bacterium | reverse complement strand
ACAAAAGATTTGACGCGTCGGCATCTGCATTGCCTCTTTCAAAAAGCATCAAAAGTGACAGTCGGGCCCGATTGTCCAGTATCAGGCGAATAACCCCCAACGCCGCCCGTCTAAGCGCAAACGGGTCTTTGGAACCGGTGGGTTTTTCATCAATCGCCCAGAACCCGGTCAGCGTGTCGAGCTTGTCGGCCAGTGCCACGGCCACGGAAACCGGCGCGGTGGGCACGGTATCGCTTGGCCCCTGCGGTGAATAATGTTGCTCGCAGGCGTCAGCCACCTCCTGCGGCAAGTCAGCCACTTGCGCATAATACCGCCCCATCAGCCCCTGCAGTTCCGGAAACTCACCAACCATTTCCGAACTCAGATCGGCTTTGCAGATTTTCGCCGCAGCCTCAGCCAAATCAGCGTCCGCCCCCACCAGCGGCGCGATTTCGCGGGCCAGTGCTGCAATCCGCGCCACCCGTTCGGCCTGCGTGCCCAATTTGCGGTGAAAGGTGACATTCGCAAGCTTTTCGGCCATATCCGCAAGGGGCACCCGCAGGTCATTCTCCCAGAAAAACCGCGCATCGCTCAGGCGCGCAAACAGCACTTTTTGGTTGCCCGCCAGTATCGTCGCGCCGCCATCCGCCGTTTCGCGGTTGGCCACGGTGATGAATTTCTCGATCCGGCCGCTTTTAGCGTTCTTCACGCTGAAAAACTTTTGATGGCTTCGCATGGAGGTCTGCAAAACCTCCGGCGGCAGGTCGGCAAAATCAGGCGCGATGTCGCCCATCAGCGACACCGGCCATTCCACCAGCCCGGCAACTTCTGCCAAAAGCGCTTTGTCCTCAACCACTTCCATGCCCTGGGCAAAGGCCAGATTTGTGGCATCCGCCCAAATGTGATCGGCGCGGTCGCTTGCGTCCAGCCGCACGAAGGCGACTGCCAGTTTGGCTTGGTAGTCATCAAAAGAGGCCACCGAAAACCCCACCGGCGCCATGAAACGATGCCCTGCTGTGCTGTCACCAGACGGCAAACCGCCCACCTCAAACGGCACCACCTCCGCGCCGCCCTCATCATGCAAAATACAAAGAATGCTGTGCAGCGGGCGCACCCAGCGAAAGCCGCCCTGCCGCCAGCGCATGGATTTTGGCCACGGAAACCTGCCCAAGACCTGCGGCACCACCTGCGCCACAACATCAGACGCCGCCTGCCCCTTTTTGTCGATCACCGCAAAATAGACCGGTCCTTTTTCAGTCTCGCGCAGTTCCAGTTGTTCCTTGGTCAACCCTGTAGAGCGCAAAAACCCCGCAATCGCCTTGTCCGGCGCGTCCCCGCGCGGGCCTTTACGGTCCTCGGATTGGTCAGGCGAACGGGCCAAAACACCCGAAACCGCCAGACACAGCCGCCTTGGCGTAAAAAACGTCGCCGCCCCGCCATAGGTGATCCCCGCCTCTACCAGCCCTTCGGTCACCAGACGCCGCAGATCATCCGCCGCCTTGGCCTGCATGCCTGCCGGGATTTCCTCGCTGAACAGTTCAAGCAACAGATCGGACATGGCTACTTATCTGCCTGGGGTGCGCAACCGGCTGGTGCGGTTTCACCTGAATACGCCGCTTGCCCGCAATCGTTAAACTGGTGCCACACAAAGGCACGGTGATCAGACAGCACCGCAATCACCCGGTCCACACCCGGTTTGATGTTACGCTCTCCCAAGAACGCAATCGCCGCGCCGGTATCCAACTCGTCGGTAATTTCTTCCACGTCATAACACTCAAACCAGCTTGGCCCTCCAAGAGGTGTCGCGTTGTCGTAAATCTGGTAGGTCTCGGTCAAAAACGGGATAGAGTTCACGGATGTGAAACAACCCTTGAACCGAAGCGGGCTGGTGTTCGCGTCTATACCCTGAAAATTCTTCAACAGTATCGCCTCTGCCTGACCGTCAATAAACCGGGTCATGCGGATGCGCACCTGTCCTGTGCGGTACGGCGCGATTTCAGCCGCAGGTGTTGTGTCTATGTCCGGCAGGCTGGCGATTTGTGTGTCATTTAATGCCGCCGGTGTTGTGGCGTTTGGCGTTCCGTCCGCAACTTCGGCTGATTGCACAGCGGTTTCATTTGGTACAACCGCGGACGGCACAATGGTCGAAAGCTGCGGCAGGGAAGGCTCCAGCAACACCGGTTCATAATAGGCGCGGGTTTGGAAAAAGTACAAAACCGCGCCGAAAACGGCCGCGAAACTTAACAGCCCGATAACAAAAATCCGCCCGCTCATGCTGCCGCCCCGCCAACTTCGGTGCGCAAAAACGCGTCCGCACAGGATTTTGCCAAGGCCCGCACCCGCCCGATGTAGGCCTGACGCTCGGTCACCGAAATCACGCCGCGGGCATCCAGCAGATTGAACAGATGGCTGGCTTTGATACATTGGTCATAGGCCGGTTGCGCCATAACGATCTGCGCACCATTGCGCGGGTCTTTCGCCGGGGCTGCCAGAATACGGGCGCACTCGGCCTCTGCGTCGTTGAAATGAGTCAACAGCGTATCCACGTCAGCAATATCAAAATTCCAGCGCGAATATTCCTGTTCCGCCTGCAAAAAGACATCGCCGTAAGACAGAGACCTGGCCGTACCTGGCGCATTAAACGGCATGTCCATCACATGATCCACGCCCAGCACATACATCGCCAGCCGCTCCAGCCCATAGGTCAATTCGCCTGACACCGGTTTGCAGTCGTGCCCGCCGACCTGTTGAAAATAGGTGAACTGGCTGACTTCCATACCGTCACACCAGACTTCCCAGCCCAATCCCCAGGCGCCCAGCGTCGGGCTTTCCCAGTCGTCCTCTACAAAGCGGATATCGTGCATGTCCATGTTTATGCCGATGGCAGCGAGCGACCCAAGATAAAGCTGCTGAAAATTGGGCGGCGAGGGCTTCATCAGCACCTGAAACTGGTAATAATGCTGCAGCCGGTTGGGGTTTTCACCATACCGCCCGTCGGTGGGACGCCGCGACGGTTGCACATAGGCCGCCGCCCAGGGCCGCGGCCCCAATGCACGCAATGTCGTGGCCGGATGAAACGTACCGGCCCCCACTTCCATATCGTATGGTTGCAAAATAACACAGCCATTCGCCGCCCAATAGGTCTGCAAACGCAAGATGATGTCTTGAAAGCAGACGGGTTTGGTTGCGGTGCTCATGGCCTTGGTCCTTGCCCGCAGACGCACAAGGATTCGCCGCCGCAGGATGCGCGTTCTCAATAGGCAACACAGGTTTATGCGTCAATCACAGATGGGCAAATACCTTCGTGCAATTGAACGGCAATTGGGTCATGTTGCTGGCCATATATTAGGTGAGTCTTTTGGGGGGCCAAATTGCAAAGTATAGTTTCTTTTGTTCGAATAATTTTTCTGTCAATTGCCGCGATACTTTTATTTTCCGCGCCGATATTGGCGCAGGGCCAAGTTTGGATTCAGGTCGAAAGCCACCAGAACATTCGCGAAACCAAGGAACGGGCTCAATTTTTTGCCCGGGATTTTGCTGACACCCACGCGTTTCAAACCACGTCCGGGCTTTATGCCATCGTGATTGGTCCAATGGCCCGCGGTCTGGCCAATGATGCGATGTTGTCCTTGAAAGCGTCCGGCCAAATCCCGTTTGACTCTTTTGTCACCGATGGTGCCACCCATCTGGCCCAGTTGTGGCCTGTGGCCCTGAACACCGACACACCGGCCAATACCGTTGTTATCTCAGAACCCGAAACGGAAGAAGCGGAAGAAGTGGTGGTTTTGATCCCGGATGAGGATCTGAAGGCCACCCGGGCGCTGGAAAAATCCTGGACCCGCGACCAAAAGAAAGAATACCAGACCTATATGGTCTGGACCGGCGACTATACGTCAGCGATTGACGGGGCGTATGGTCCGGGCACACGCCGGGCGATCAGGTCCTATCAAGAGGGCCAGGGGTACGAGCCAACCGGTTATCTGACCCAAACGCAGGTTGATCTGCTGAAAGGCCAGTATGGCGAATTTCTGGCCCGGCTGGGCATTGATCTGCTGCGCGATCTGGACGCCGGGATTGAGATCAAGGCACCAATCGCCCTTGTGGAATTTGAACGTTTTGAGCCACCGTTTGTGCATTACAAGGCGCGGGACGGCAAAAAAGTCAGGATGATGCTGATCTCTCAGCAAGGAGACCGGGCGGTGCTGACCAGCCTGTTTGACATCATGGAGACGTTTGATTTCGTGCCTGCAGACGGGACGCGCACCAAAAAACGCGATTGGTTTCGTTTGACCGGCAGCGACGGCACCGTTGGCTCTTTTACGTATGCGCGCCTAAACAAAGGCCTGATCAAGGGCTTCAGCCTGGTCTGGCAGCCCGAGGTTGACGCCGATATGCGGCAGGCCGCCCAGATCATGTTTGACAGTTTTTCACCGATTGCGGATTACGTGCTGGACGAAACGCTGGGCTATGGTCAGGGCGAAGACGAGATGGTTGATCTGACCGCCGGAATTGACACTGAAACCGCCGATCGCCAGGGCAGCGGGTTTATCATCAGCGCAGAGGGCACAATATTGACCCATACATCCGCTGTGAAACAGTGCAAGCGGATCAGCCTTGACGATCAGGTTGACTTCAGGATTGTAGCGGACAATCCGGCGCTGGAACTGGCGGTTTTGCAACCGACCAGCCTGTATACCCCCAATTCATTTGCCCTGTTTTCCGACGAAAAACCGGAAATCGGCAACAATATCTCGGTGGCCGGTTTCAGCTATCCCCGTGTCATGGACGATGCGTCGCTGAGTTTTGGCACGCTGACCGGGCTTTTTGGCCCAAATGGCGCGGAAACATTGCTGCGTCTGAACGCAGAGCTGCAGGATGGCGACGCGGGCGGGCCGGTGTTGGATGACCGTGGCGCGATCCTTGGCATGCAGCGCCTGCAGCTGGCCGAAAGCAATCCCCTGCCCGGATATGTTAATTTTGCCACCAAGGCGGCGGCGATAATGGCGCTGCTGGACCAGCACCAGATCGCCTATGGCCGCTCAACCGCGTTTGACGAGGTGGCTCCGGAGGATCTGATCCATATGGCGGGTGATTTTACCGTCAAACTGTCCTGTTGGAATTAGCGAAAAGGGCTGATTGGCGAAAAATCGGGCTGGAAAACCTGTCCTCCGTTTTCCTGAAATTGTAATATAAACAGTTTAATTGCAGTCGGTTACCCGCCGTTCTTAAGGAGCATTTAGCCGGTTTTCCCGTTTAGAATGAAATGATT
>CAYZQS010000021.1:0-23579 GCA_964480735.1 uncultured Rhodobacterales bacterium | reverse complement strand
GCACCAGTGCACCAGTGCACCAGTGCACCGGAAAATTGGACCTGTGTTTCGCTTTTATTACAATGGGTTACGGCAAGATCGGCGCGCCGGGTGAAAAATCATTGGCCGTGATTTCCTGCTTTGGATCGCCTATTCCGGATTGCACCAAACCAGCCGGTCCCGCACCCTATTTTGACCGACCGGGCTGTATTTTATTCGGACAGCACTTTGAGGCTGGAAACGTCTTTCCTCGATCAAACCGCACACGGGTTGTCACTGCGCCTTGCCTCAATTGCCACCCCAATCGCTTATAAATCAGCACTTACAGCGCTTCCAGTTTACATAGAAACAGGGTTTCATTTGGTCCACCGAGGCAGCCTATGTTTTCATGGGCGTTTGGTGGGCCAGATGATTCCACAACAACTGGAAACGCTTTACTGAAATTCATATTTCCGTGGGCGTTCGGACAGTCAACACCGTGGTTCACATGCTGCAAAAGTTGAGGCGAGTGGCCTTACCAGGGCGCGGGCGCGGCTGTCAGAGGATCATTTGCGGCGTAAGCTCAATCAGCGTCGGGCCGTCGCTTTGCAGCGCCCGGGTCAATTTCGTTTGAAATTCCCGCAACGATCCGGGGCGGCAAGCCTGTGCACCGTAGGCCCGGGCCAGCGCACAAAAATCCGGATTTAGCGCTGTCACGGCATTGGGGGCAATTTGGCTGCGCACCATACAATCCTCGATCTCCTGCAATTTACCATTGTTCCACAGAATGATCGGCAGACCTAGTTCCAGTTCAACCGCCACCGCCAGTTCCTGCACCGTATACTGAAACCCGTAATCTCCGGCAATGCAGACAACCTGCCCTTTTCCCAGTCCGATTTTGGCCCCGATCGCTGCTGGCAACCCGTAGCCGAGCGTGCCAAAACCATAAGGATGATGCCACCGGTTGGGCAGGTTCAGGTCATAAACTTCCTTGCCCACATAGGCAAACTGGGTCATGTCAGAGACAATCGTTGTGGTCTGATCCAAAACTTCGTGCATGGCGCTCAGAACCGGCACAATCCCCGGTCGTTCGGTGTCACAGGACGCCACAAAGCTGGTCTTGGCGGCTGGAACCGCGGCGGCGGACCAGTCGCTGCGGTGCTGGTGGGACCCAAGCGCTTTGCCAACCTCGCGCAAAAACGCCGCCGCGTCGCCACGCACCGCAATGTCGCCGGGTTCTTTGAAATCAAGATCAATGTCATCGATGTTCACCGCAATCGTCGCGGATGTTTGGCCCAGATCTTCGCGCCAAAGGTCAACCTCTGACAGGGTAGAGCCGATCACCAGCACCAGATCGGCAGCGGCGATGATCTTCACCGTTGCGGGGCGGCTGAGGTGGGCGTCAAAATTCAGCTTGTAATCGCTGGCGATTATGCCTTTGCCGGCGTAGGTGCAAAACACCGCCGCGTCGCATCGGGCCACCAGTTTGCGGGCAATATGGCTTGACGATTTCGCGCCGCCGCCAAAGACAAACAACGGCCTTCGGGCCGATTTCAGCCGCCCGGCAACGATTGCGGCGTGTTTATTGTCCGCCAGCGGCAGGGCGGGTCGATTTGGAACCTCTGGCGGTTCATCGGCCAGCGCGCCCAACAGATCAATGGGCACCTGAATATGCTTTGGCCGCGCGCGCTGGCCGGAAAATTCATCAAACGCCCGGTCGATCAACTCAAAGGTCGCATCCGCATCCAGCGCCGTATGGGACCAGTCACACACACAGCCCGCCGCTGCCTGCTGATCCTTCATTTCATGCAGGCGTCCCCCGGCAAAACCTCCGCCGTCATCCGGCAAACAGCTGGACATCACCAGCATCGGCACAGAGTCAGAATAGGCCTGCCCCATCGGCGTCATGATATTGCACAGTCCCGGCCCGGTTATCACATATGCCACTCCTGGCCTGCCCGTGGCCCGTGCATACCCGTCCGCCATAAACCCCGCGCCCTGTTCGTGCCGCGCCAGAACGTGCCGGATACCGGCCTGTTCAATGCCACGGTACATTTCAACGTTGTGAACGCCGGGAATGCCGAAAATCACCTCCACACCACGCGCTCGCAGCGCATGGGATATCTGGGCCCCAAGGGGTTTTTGGTTTTTCATTTCACCGCCGCCAAAATCCTATTGTCAAAATGACGTAGACCGACATCAGTTCCAGCCGCCCAATCAACATCCCGGCGGCCAGCAACCATTTTGCAGGGTCGTTCAGCCCGCTGAAATTACCCGAAGGGCCGATTTCCGCGCCCAAACCCGGGCCCACATTGGCCAGTGCGGTGGCCGCACCCGAAAGCGCGGTCACAGTATCCAGCCCGGTCAAACCCAGCAGCACGGCCAAAACCCCAAGGCTGACCATAAACATGACGAAAAACGCCATGACAGACGACAGAACCTCGTCCGGCACTTTTCGCCCCTGATAGCGCAGGGAAAACACCGCGTGCGGGCTGTGAATACGATTGATCTGCGCCCGGATTGACGCGATAAATAACTGATATCTAAAGATTTTAATGGAACAGCAGGTGGAACCAGCGCACCCCCCGATCAAACCAACAAGGAAAAAAATCACCACCGGAAAACTGCCCCACAACTGATAGTCCACGCTGGCGTAGCCGGTGCCGGAAATAATCGAGGTGACGTTGAACAATGCTTCGCGGACCGAGTGTTCCAGCCGGTCACCGTTGACTTGCAAACGATAAACCGTCAGCGCCAAAACCAACAAAACGATAAGTGAAAGATAGGCCCTGATTTGGCTGTCGCGCAACAACGGCTGTGCGGTGCCGGCCAAAAGCTGCACATAGCGGGCAAACGGCAGGCTGGCCAATATCATAAACACCGCAGCGGCATATTCCGCGATACCGGAATAGACTGCGAAAGAGGCGTCAGAGGTTGAAAACCCGCCGGTGGACAGGGTTGTCAAAGCATGCACAACCGCATCAAACGGCGGCAAACCGACAGCCAGATACACCAGAAAACAGGCAATCGTCAGCCCCACATAAATAGATGATATTGAACGTGCAATTTCCGCGGCGCGCGGCAGGATTTTGCCAAAAGTATCAAAACTTTCGGTGCGGAAAAACTGCATGCCGCCGATTTTCAACACCGGCAGAAACACCATCGCGACAATGATGATGCCGATGCCGCCAAACCATTGCAACAGTCCACGCCACAACAACAGCCCGCGCGGCAGGTCCTCAAGCCCTGAAAAAACGGTAGAACCGGTGGTGGTCAGGCCGGACATGGCTTCAAAAAACGCATCCACATACCGCGCTTGGGTCGCGCCCAACCAAAACGGCAAGGCACCAAAGATTGGCAACGCCAGCCAAACACCGGTGGTCAAAAGAAAAGTCTGCTGTATATTCAACTCTTTACTGGTTGAATTGGCGCATGACAGCGCCAGCGCGATACCAACAAAACCGGTTAAGAATGCCGAGGAGGCAAAGACCTGCCAATGGCCGTTGTTGTCAAAGATATCCATACCCAAGGGCAGCAACATGGCCGCTCCCAAAGCAAAGACCAACAGCCCGATCACATAGCCTATGGGTCGCAAATCAACCATGCGCAACGGTTGTTACGCAGCGCGCGCACTGTCAAGAATAATCGCCCTGCCGCAGGCCCGCGAAATCAAGATCCGGGCACTTTTTCCGGATGTATCAAAGACAAAATGCTGACAGATCAACAGCCAATTTTTCAATCTGTTTTCCGATCAGATTGCCCCGCCACGGCATGGCAACATTAACGGGGGTCAATGCCGCCATCTTCCGCTTCATCTTTGCAAAAATACTCACCTGCCGACGCGCCGCCTTGGCGTCGTCGGCCTGGCCCAACTGAAACCGATCGAAGATCGTGTTTCAGGCGGGAGCACCCCTTTATGATGTTCATCTATAAGCAACGGCGAGCTCCCGCCAATTGGTGATCTTCGATCACAAATTGTTGGGCCGGGCGGCGGCGCAAACAGCGCAAAGCTCTGTTTGCGCCGTTGATCAACTTTGGCGTTTTGAGACCGCGCAGCCGGTATAATTCTGAATTGGATATTTAAGCCGCAAAGAAGCCGGAGGTTGTCCTGTGTTCATTCAGCGCCCCTCAAATTTTGCCTTGCGCTTTTCCACGAATGCCAGCACGCCCTCTGCGAAATCGCGGGTTTTACCGGCCTGACCCTGCAACGTCGCCTCGACCATAAGTTGATCATCCAGCGAGTTTTCAGGGCTTTGGCGCAGCGCCTGTTTGATCAGGTGATATCCCGCCGTCGGGCCATTTGCCAGCGTTGCCAGCCGGGCCTCGACACCGGCTTCAAAATCAGCATCCGGCAAGGCCTCCCAGATCATGCCCCAGTCAGAGGCCTGCCGTGCGCTGATCCGATCCGCAAACAGCGCGGCACCCATCGCCTTGGCCGATCCCATCTGACGCGGCAGAAAATACGTGCCCCCGGCGTCGGGGATCAGACCGATCAACGAAAACGCCTGCATGAAATAGGCGCTTTCCGTGGCGACCACCACGTCACAGGCCAGCGCCAGATTGGCCCCGGCACCGGCGGCGGCACCGTTGACCGCGCAAATCGTGGGAACAGGGCAGTCGTAGATGGCGCGCAGCATCGGCACGTATTCTTCACGCAGCACACCTTCCAGATCAATCTTGGTAACGTCAGCGGCCCCGCCAAGGTCCTGCCCGGAACAAAAGGCCCGCCCCGCGCCGGTAATCAGCAATACCCGCGCCAGCTTGCCCGCCTCGCGCACCGCGTCCTTGATTTCCGCCCGCATCTGGGTGTTCAGCCCGTTCAGCACATCCGGCCGGTTCAGGGTCAGTCTGGCGATGTCATTGGCAACTGAAAATTTCAGCGTGGTATAGTCCATGACGGAATTCCTTTGCGGGTACAGTGTTTTTACACAGTTAGATACCGCGACGCCCAAGGAAAAGGGCAAACATTACGTCAATCTTGCAAAAGCTGCGCCAGACGCGCCTTTTCTTTGTCGCTAAGGCTTGCCGGTATATTTCCTTTGCGGCGGCGCACAAAGGCAATGCCCATGCCAATGCCCAGCAGCAACATCACCGGACCAGCCGCCCAAAGCGCTATATTGCTGCCGGTGGTTTTTGGCCGCAGCAGCACAAATTCACCGTACCGCGCCACCACAAAATCCAAAACCTCGGCGTCATCGTCACCGGCGACGATGCGTTCGCGCACCAAAAGCCGCAGATCACGGGCCAGCCCGGCATTGCTGTCGTCGATGTTTTCGTTGCGGCACACCAGACAGCGCAATCCCTTGGAGATCACCCTTGCACGCGCCTCCTGTTGCGCATCCGGCAATATTTCGTCCGGTTGCACCGCCCAAAGCGGCGCGGCGAGGAAGACGGTCAGAATAACCAATGCGCGCATGGTTTTCATTCTGCGGGTGTCGCCTGTGCCATCGGGGCCGCTTTTCGTTTTGCCCCCGCCGCCACGCGGTAGCGCCGGTCGGTCAAACTAAGCAACCCGCCAAGCGCCATAACAATCGCGCCAAACCAAATCCAGTTGGCAAAGGGTTTGACGTAAGACCGCACCGCCCAGCCACCGTTTTGTTGCGCATCACCAATCACCACGTAAACGTCCCGCGTGACGCCAATATCAATCGCAGCTTCCGTGGTCGGCATTCCGGCCACCGGATAAAACCGTTTTTCTGGCCGCAGATGCGCCACTTCTTTTCCATCAACCAAAACCGTGAAATCACCCTTTGTGGTGCGGTAATTTGGCCCCTGCAGATTTTCCACGTTGTTAAAGCGGATGTCATAGGACGTGACGGCACCCTGCAGCGCAAAAGTATCCCCGATGTGGGCAACACGGATATCCTCGGTTTCCCAGGCGGTGATCGCAGCGATCCCGAATATCGTCAGCCCAAGCCCCGCGTGGGCTGTGGCCTTGCCGATGTCAGCCCTTGGCAGATTGCCAAGGCGGCGCAGACTGTCCCCAAGCGGGATTTTACCAACCCGAACCCGCGTTGCCAGATCAATCAGCGCCCCCATCACCAGCCAAGCCGCCAGCGCCAAGCCAATCGGCGCCATCATCCGCCCACCTGTTTGCAGCACCCAAATCAGCAGACCCAGCGCCACAGACAGCGCCAGCGCACCGTAAAGCGGCCTGACGGTTTTGCCGATGTACGCTCGTTTCCACGGCAGCATCGCCCCAACGGGCAAAGCAATTGCAATCAGGATCATGAACGGTGTGAATGCGGTGTCAAAGAACGGTGCACCCACCGACAGTTTGCGCCCAAACGCCAGTTCGGCAATCAGCGGCCAAACGGTGCCGACAAAAACCACCAAAGCAGCGACAACCAGCAACACGTTGTTCAAAACCAGCCCGCTTTCACGGCTGATCACCGAAAATATCCCCTTGGAGGTCATAACCCCGCCACGGGCGGCAAACAGCGTCAGCGACCCGCCGATCGTAACGCCCCAAATCGCCAGAATGAACACGCCGCGGGTGGGATCATTGGCAAAAGCGTGCACTGAGGTGATCACACCGCTGCGCACGATAAACGTGCCAATCAGTGAAAACGAAAACGCCAGTATGGCTAACAATATAGTCCAGCTTTTCAGGCTTTCGCGCTTTTCAACTACAATGGCTGAATGCAGCAGCGCCGCCGCGATCAACCACGGCATGAAGCTGGCGTTTTCAACCGGATCCCAAAACCACCAGCCGCCCCAGCCCAGCTCGTAATAGGCCCACCAGGACCCAAGCGCGATGCCGATGGTCAGAAAAATCCACGCCGCCAGCGTCCAGGGCCGCACCCAGCGGGCCCACGCCGCATCGACCTTGCCCTCAATCAGCGCTGCAACCGCAAAACTGAACGACATGGAAAGACCCACATAACCCAGATACAAAAACGGTGGATGAAAGGCCAGTCCCGGGTCCTGCAACAGCGGATTCAATCCCTGTCCGTCCATGGGTGGAAATGCCAGACGTGCAAAAGGGTTGGATGTGAACAGCAAAAACGCAAAAAACGCCACCGCGATTGTCGATTGCACCGACAACACCCGCGCCTTCAGACTGGGCGGCAGGCCTCTTCCAAAAACCCCAACCATTGCCCCAAACAGCGTTAGGATCAGCACCCACAGCAACATTGATCCCTCGTGGTTTCCCCAGGTGCCGGAAATCTTGTACAACATCGGCTTGGCGGAATGAGAGTTTGCCACCACCACATTCAGGGAAAAATCAGAGACTACAAAGGCATAGGTAAGCGCGCCAAATGCCAGCAGGGTCATCAAAAACTGGACAATGGAAGCGGGCACCGCCATCTGCATCCAGCCGTTCCACCCTTTATACGCACCCACCTGCGGCACAACCATCTGTACGATCGCCACCATAAAGGCGAATATCAGCGCAAAATGCCCCAGTTCGGCTGTCATGGTAATCTCCCTGAAATCCTTGGGGGATCATAGGGATATGGCCGCCTAATTCAAATAACAATCCGTGTGATCTTCGGGGCCAATTGCCTCAGTTGGCGGTGGTGTTGCGCCATTCACTTAGGGCGGCATTGTCGTTTGATCTGTCGTTGACGGCCGGGGTCACGGGCAGCGGCTTTTGTGGTTTATAGGTGGGCAAACCCTTGCCGCCGCGAAAATAAAACATTTCGCGCGAGCCAAAATAAAATGAAACAATCGCCCCCAAAAGCCACCACAGGGGTTCGGGCACCAGCGAAAGCCCCTGCATGCGGATAGAAAAATGTTCCGGCGCGATCATGGCATAGGTGAACAGCCCCAGCGTGCCGATGGCCAGCGCCGGACGAGGCAAGCGGTTCAAACCATTGACAAAACGATCAAACCAGCCATCGCGGATATAGGCAAACTCGCTGCCAAATTCATCCAGCGCGCCCATATAGGCATCGTGGGACAGTGTCATTTTCTTGGTGGCGTTGGGTACAAAAACCTCTGCCACACCCTCGACCGCTGCGCCGATTTCTGACGTGGCGCGGGACAGGCCCAAAAGGCGCGTGATCAGCCCCATTTTGCTGTCCTTTCGGCGTGTTCGGCGCGGCTTAAGTGAAAGCGCGGATCAATGAATTCCTCGGCCCGGACAATCCAGCCACCTTTGCCACCGTTCTTACGCCGGGCATATTTTCGCGATTTCACCCGCCCGTCGGCCAAGGCATAGTAATAGTTGCGACGCGCAATACCGTAGGCGTCGGCAATATGATCCGGCGCCTGCCGGTAGGCCTCGTTGGCGGCCTTTACGGTATTTGGCCCGATCACCCCGTCCGCTGAAACGTTCTGTCCAAATTCGCGCAGCAATCGTTGCAGGATTTTTATCGCCCCTGCGCCCGCATTCACCTGCATGTCAAATACCGAGGCCTGCAAAACCTCCGGCAGGCGGTCGATTTTGGGCCGGATATAATAGTGTTTTAGAAAAATGTCGGTGGCCTGCTTTGCCGTCAGCTTCTTGACGTCTTTGGCCGTGATCCTGTTGTCCCCGTCCAGGTCAAGCCCCAGCCTTCGCATGGTGCCGATGGTCACGCCAAAATTGGTGGCTCCGCCGGGATCGTCCGGGTCATTCACATACCCGCCCTCGCGGCGCACGATATCCCGTGCAATTTCATCAACAGATTTCACCGCGATCACCCACAGCCGTTAAAACTGCCGGTAAAACTGCAATCAATTGATTAAAATTTTATCTAGCCACCGTCCTGTTCGCGAAAAACGCCCTGTTCCTTAAGCGCGTCCGCAACTTCTTTTGGCATATATTGCTCGTCGTGCTTGGCCAATATTTCGCTGGCCACAAAAACGTTATTCACCAGTTTTCCAGTGGCAATCATGCCGGTGCCTTCGCTGAACAAATCCGGCAAAATGCCGGTATAGGCAACGGCAATGGCCGCTCCGCCGTCTGTCACGTTGAACCTGATTGTCTCGCCCTGCCCACGTATCAACGAATCCACTTCCACCAGACCGCCTATGCGAAAAGTCTCGTTTGCCGGCGGCGGCGCTTCGGCCACCTGACTGGGAGAGCGGAAATAAGAGATGCCGTCCCTGAACGCGTAGCCAACCAACGCCGTTGCGGTGATCAAAAATACCACAGCCGCGCCAATCAGCTGCATGCGGCGCTTTTTCTTTAGTCCTGCCATATCAAATCCATATCAAATACTTATGGAAACAGGGGGGGCAACATCAGCCCCGCTGTCTCGTCCAGTCCCAGCATCAGGTTGGCGTTTTGCACCGCCTGCCCGCTGGAACCCTTGGTCAGATTGTCCAGCGCCGAAAATACCATAACCCGTCCGGCTTTGCGATCCGCAATCACCCCAATGTGACAAAAATTGGACCCCCGCACGTGGCGGGTTGCCGGGGCTTCGCCCAGAGGCAAAACCACGATGAATGGCTCGTTGTTATAGCGATTTTTCAGCGTGTCGTGGATCGTCTCAGCCGCGCCACTGACATAAACAGTGGCCAGTATGCCTCTGTTTTGCGGCAATAAATGTGGAACGAAGGTCACGCAGACATCCCGCCCGGCGGCACGCGACAATTCCTGATCAAACTCCGCCAGATGCCGGTGCTTGGCCACATTATAGGCATGAAAACCCTCTGACACTTCAGAATGCAGCAAGCCTTCCTTTGCCGCACGACCCGCACCGGACACGCCGGTTGCCAAATTGATAATAATGTCGTCCGTATCGATCACATCGGCTTGAACCAGCGGCAAAACGCCAAACAGGCCTGTCGCCGCGTTGCACCCCGTGCCCGCCACAAGCCGGGCGGCCTTTATATCATCACGATAAAACTCGCTCAGCCCGTAAACCGCCGTTTTCTGCAACGCCGTTGCGCCGTGCGGTTGGCCATACCATTTGGCATAGATTTCAGGATCACGAAGCCGAAAATCAGCTGATAAATCAACAACTTTCACACTCTCTGGTAAAACCTTAATCACCTGCTGCGACGTGGCGTGCGGCAGCGCACAAAACACCAGATCAACACCCGAAAAATCAACCTCGTCAATCTTGCACAAGACCGGCAATTCAAGGTGCCGCAAATGCGGAAAAACCGCCGCCATGTCCATCCCGGCCTTGCGGTCCGCGCTCAGCGCCACAATTTCCATACCCGGATGGGTGGCGATCAATCGCACCAGTTCCGCGCCGGTATAGCCAGAGGCACCGAGAATCGCGATCTTGTGAATTTTGGACATTTGACGGCCTTAAGGTGGTACAGCGGGGGATGTAGGCGAAATTTCAGCTTTGTGCAATCACACGCTCTGAAATCGGATATCGTGCTTCAAAAATCGCACCGCCTGGGTGGTAACAGACGCCGCATCCCCAGTTGTCAAATACCGCCTTTTGACGCTGGGCCCGGCCATTTCCGGATGCCTTTCAAGATAATCAGAAAGGCTGTTGGCCACGATTTTGCCCTGCGAAAACACCTGCACGTCGTCACCAAGCGCTTTTTGAAAAATATCATGCATCAGTGGATAATGGGTGCAACCCAGCACCGCCGCGTCGGGCTTTGGCATCCGCCGCAGCAACGCCTCCACATGGGATTTCACCAACGCTTCGGCCAATATCACGTCGCCGTCCTCCAGAGCGTCCACCAAGCCACCGCAGGGCTGCGCCTCTACATCCACGCCGATGGCGCGAAACGCCAGTTCGCGCTGAAAAGCACGGCTGGCCACGGTTGCCGGGGTTGCAAACAGCGCCACATGATTGACGTTGACCTCCCGCGGGGCAGATTGATCGCCCCATCCGCGCTCGCTTAAGGCTTCAATCAGCGGGACAAAAACACCCAAAACCCGCTTGTCTTCGGGCACCCAGCTTTCCTGCATCCGCCGCAAGGCAACGGCGGACGCGCTGTTGCAGGCCAATATGACCAGATCACAGCCCGCATCAAACAGATGCTGACAGCCCTGACAGGTTAATTCATAGATATCGTCAGCATCACGCACCCCGTAAGGCGCATGCGCGTTGTCGCCGAAATAGACCAGCGGCACATCCGGCAGCTTCTTGGTAATGGCGCGAAACACCGTCAGCCCGCCAAGCCCGCTGTCAAATACCCCGACCGCCATGCCTAGCTTGCCCCGTCAAAAATCAATGCCATACTCATCAATATTCACTTTCCTGGGTGACAGGCCATAGGTTTCTTCACGCAGGAAATCCATCATTGCTTTGGGGTCTTTGGTGTATGCCTCAATCGCATCATGACTTAGCGGTTCACCAATCACCACCCGCACAGGGCCACCGACGCGGCGCTTGAACTCGTTGATCAGCAACGCGGTGCGCAACGTCAGGTTCAGGTGACTGCAAATCTGAAACAGCCGCGAGTTGTAACCCTCAAAAAAGATCGGCACCACGGTGGCGTTTGACCTGCTGATCATTTTGGCGGTGAACGTGCGCCATTCAGGATCAATCGGAAAGCCAAACGGACGGCGGGCTGAAGACACAGAACCGCCCGGGAAAATTCCGATTGCACCGCCGTCTTGCAGATATTCCAAGGCAACCTTGCGCGTGTTCAGATTTGTACGCACGGCCTCTTTGGTTTCATCAAAACTGATCGGCAGAATTACTTTGTTGATGTCTTCGGCCTTGCGAAACACCCGGTGGGCCAGAATGCGGAAATCACCGCGGGTTTGGGACAGGATGCGCCCCATCATCAGCCCGTCCAGAATGCCGTAAGGGTGGTTGGACAGAACCACCACCGGCCCGTCGCGCGGAATATTGCTTAACGCGCCCTTGATGATTTCCAGCTGCAAACCGTAGCGCTCGGTCATCACTTCCCAGAAATCACGCCCGTTGGCGACTTCCTGTTCGTACCCGCGCACGCGCTTGATCAGCCGCAGCCGCCCGGTGGCATTTTCAACCGCCCGGATCAGCACCCGCCCGCGTCTGGTTTTTGCGGTGGTGGCGTAACTGATTTCACGCGCAACCGCGCTGTGCTTGCCCATTTTCTGCCCTAAATGAAGTGGTCAGCCCTAGAGTGTCTGTGTACGCGGATCAGACCGGGAAATCCAATTGAATTTGATACTGGTTTTACTGACCCAAAGAAAAAGCCCGCTGCGTGGCGGGCTTTCCGGGAAATATCAGCGTTTAGAGAACTGAAAGCTGCGCCGCGCTTTGCGCTTGCCGTATTTTTTCCGTTCCACCACCCGGCTGTCGCGCGTCAGGAAACCGGCGGCTTTCAGGGCTGTGCGCAGGCTGGGTTCGTAAAGCTGCAGCGCCTTTGAAATGCCGTGCTTGACCGCACCGGCCTGACCCGAAAGACCGCCGCCTTTAACGGTTGCCTGCACGTCAAACTCACCGCTGACACCGGCCACTTCAAACGGCTGACGCAGGACCATCTGCAGAACCGGACGGGCGAAATACTTGTCCATTTCGCGGCCGTTGACTGTCACTTTACCGGACCCAGGTTTGATCCAAACCCGCGCCACCGCGTCTTTACGTTTGCCGGTGGCGTAAGAGCGACCCAGATCATCGCGCACCGCCTCGCGGGTGATTGCGGCGGCCACAACTTCGGCCACAACCGCTTCCTCACCGGTCACGGCGGCCTTCAGGTCTTCCAAAGAATTGATTTCATCAGCCATGATCAAGCGCTCCGTGTGTTTTTAGGGTTCATGGCGGCAACATCCAGCACTTCGGGATTTTGCGCTTCATGCGGGTGGGTTTCGCCCGCATATATGCGCAGGTTTGTCATTTGCTGGCGCGAAAGCGGCCCGCCGGGCAACATGCGCTTGACCGCTTTGGTCAAAACGCGCTCTGGAAACTTGCCTTCCAGAATTTGCTCTGCTGTGCGTTGCTTGATGCCGCCGGGATGGCCCGTGTGCCAGTAATAGATTTTGTCCGAACGCTTACGCCCGGTCATCTGTACCTTGTCCGCATTGATGACGATGATGTTGTCGCCCATGTCCATATGCGGGGTAAAGCTGGCTTTGTGTTTGCCGCGCAGGCGGGCTGCGATGATTGACGCCAAGCGGCCCAAAACGACGCCTTGCGCGTCAATAATGAACCACTTCTTGTCAATATCAGCAGGTGTTGCTGTATAGGTTTTCATGTTTTTCCACCTGTTCGGGGCATAAGGGACCACAGAACCGTATGGTCCGGTTCCGCTAAAACTGATGGGTGGGTTTTAAGCATCTGTCGTACAGCGTCAAGTGTAATTAATCGTATTTTATTTTGTTAAAACAACTGTTTATAAATAAGGTACTATAATACCTCATAATTATTCATGATTTTGGTGGTATCGAATAGGTCACACTGGCACGCGCAACCGGCGTGTCATTGTGAACCGATTGGATGATCACGTCCCCAACACTTAGCGTCCGCCCCAGCTTTAAAATCCGGGCCTTGGCGATCAAATCACCGGGGTCGGGTTTGCGCATAAAGTCTATGCAGCAATTGGTGGTCACCGTCAGGGCTTGCGGCCCGATCATCGCCAGGGTGGCCAGATAATAGGCACAATCGGCCAGCGCGAACATCGATGGCCCCGAAACCGTGCCGCCCGGGCGCAGGTGGCTGTCGTTGATGATCATCCGCACATCCACGCCGTCAGGCCGGACCTTGATCACTTCAAACTGTCCGGTCACCTGCGGAAAAACCCGCTCGATCAATTCGTGCAATTCGTCCTTATCCATAACCGGTTTCATATCGGCCCTTTCGTGTCCCCGTCAGCACCGGTAGAGTTGCTGCAGGAACTGCGAACTACAAGAGGTTTTCCTGATGACAGAACGTCATTTGCTAAGAAGTGACAGCGGCGGCGTGGCCACGCTTACCTTAAACCAGCCCAAATCGCTGAATGCCCTGTCAGACGCCATGCTGGCGGCACTTATCGCGGAACTGGACAAGCTGGCGGCTGATAACACCATCCGCGTGGTGGTCCTAAAAGGTGAGGGCAAAGCCTTTTGCGCGGGGCATGATTTAAAAGAAATGACGGCCGCACGAACAGGTGCTGACGGCGGCAAAGCCTATTTCAAAGACCTGTTCGCCCGCTGTGGTGCCATGATGCAGGCCATCACCCGCCTGCCCCAGCCGGTAATTGCGCAAGTCCACGGTATTGCCACGGCGGCCGGGTGCCAGTTGGTGGCCTCCTGTGATCTGGCTGTGGCGGCACAAGGCACGCGGTTTGGCGTGAACGGGGTAAATATCGGGCTGTTTTGTTCCACCCCGATGGTGGCCTTGTCCCGCAACATCCCCCGAAAACAGGCCTTTGAAATGCTGACGACCGGGCAGTTTATCGATGCAGACCGGGCGGTTGCGCTGGGTTTGATAAACAAAGTGGCAGCCCCGGATGATCTGCAAGCTGCGGTCGATGATCTGGCCGTCACCATCGCCGCCAAGCTGGGCGCTGCCGTCAAAATCGGCAAAAGCGCGTTTTACGATCAACTGACCATGCCGCTGGATCAGGCATATGCGTTCACCGGTGACGTTATGGCCGAAAACATGCTGTTTAAAGAGACCGAGGAAGGCATCGCGGCATTTCTTGAAAAGCGCGATCCTAAGTGGACGCAATAGCGCGCCGGCGCAGACGCGCCAGCACGACAATGCAGATCAGCCCGGCAAAGGCCAGTGCTGCGGCCACGGCAATCGCCAGATCATAGCCGCCGATCCTCCACAACACGGCACCCACCAGCGGGCCTATTGCGGCCCCTGCCAGATAGGGCATCGCCAGCCAACCCGAAATGGCCCCAAAAGCCTGCCGTCCCAGCCCCTCGGCGATGACCAGAGGTTTTACAATGCTGACCAGCCCGTAAGACGCACCCTGTGTCGCCGCAAAGGCAAAGATCAAAACCACGCCACCGCCGGACAGCATCAAGAACACAGAGGCGAAAATAACCCCGCAAAAACAAACAATTGCGATGGTCATTGTGCTTGCTTTTGAACCGACCCCAAACAACACCAAGCGTCCGACAACCTGCATCGGCCCAACCACCGAGGCCGCGCTGACAGCCAACGCCTGACCCAACCCCTTTTCAACCAACAACGGCACGATGTGACTGATCAGCAGGCCGTGGTTGACCGCCAACAGCGAAAACGCAACTGCCAGAAGCCAGAAAACCGGATTTCGGAATGCCAGCCGCAACGCATGCCCGTCCAGCGTCTTACGGTCTCTCGTTGCGGGCTGCACAACGCCCTGCTGCATCAACGAGGCGCCGACAAACAGCAAAGGCGCACCCAACAGCCCGACAACCATCGCAAAGATCATAACCGCACCACGCCAGCCAAAGGCATCTGCCAGCAGCGCACCGGACGGAAAAGCAATGAAAGAGGCAAACCCGGCCATCAGAGTGATACGGGTGATAAACCCACGCGCCAGCGCGCCACTGTTGCGGGTGACAAAAGCAAAACACGGCTCGTAAAGGCAAGCGCCCTGTGCCACACCGATTGCCGCCCAAACCGCAACAAATTGCACAGGTGACTGCACGCGGGACAGGACGGCCAGCGCCACCGCGCCAAGCATTGCGCCACCGGTCAGCGAAAACCGCCCCAGCCCCGCATCAATCAACCGCCCACCAATAGGCGAGACGATCGCGGCCACCAACAAGGCACCGGTAAACCCGATGGCCAGCTGCGATTTGGCCCATCCCAAATCCTGCTCCCATGCAAACAACAAGGCGGCAAACACGTAAAACAAACCGGCCCAAACAATCGTTTGCCCGGCGGCCAGAATCCATGCGCCGCGTTTTTGGGCCTGCAGGCTGGCGGCATTGGGAGTTTGCATTTGAAAACCCTGTTTAGCATCTGATGATCAAGGCGCAAAAACCCGCCTCCGTCAATTCGCAAGACGCACTAAAACCTGAGGCACGCCAAGGTTTCAGTGCCAACCGCCACTCTCAATCTGCACCGACTCTAGCGCCAAACGACCGACGGAACTGGCCCTGCTGTTTACAATCCGCTCTCGTCCCGTTCAAATCCGGTCTGACCGAAATCTTTGATACTGCCTGATATGAAACAACCAACCTCTGTCAAGACCCTTGAAAATTATGGCCGCACGCGCCTGTCGCAAAACTTTTTCATGCGGGATTTTTTGTACAGCGAGATCAGCCAAATACATGGCATTCCCAACATCCCCGCCAATCCCGAACTGGCGATCAAAGCGGGCTCCAATCTGTGCGGCAAGCTGTTGGAACCTCTGAACGCAACATTCGGGCGTATCCACATTCGCGGCTCCTTGCGCGGCGAAGCGGTCAACGCCAAAGGGGCAGAAAACAACAATCAATACAATTGCGCCAGGAACGAAAACGCAGGCGCGCGGCATCTGTGGGGGCAACCGGATAAAAACGGCCACATGGGTGCCATGTCCTGCATCGTGGTGCCGTGGTTTGCCGACCGCTACGCCAAAGGGGCAGACTGGCGCGGGCTGGCGTGGTGGATCCACGACCATTTGCCGTACTCGGAACTGTATTTCCACCCGATCCTGTGCGCGTTTAACATATCGTGGCACGAAAAACCGCAGCGGAACATCAAAAGCTATATTTCACCCCGCGGCACGCTGACCAAACGGGGGATGGAAAATTGGAGTGGTGATCATTCAGAATTCTACGAAGGCTTTCCAAAACTGGTGCAATAGCGGAATTTGCCAAAACGGGTCTTTCCATAACCGCCAAAACCCATAAAGTGGCGCACAACCACCAAAGGTACAAAATGAGCGACACCATCCATTACGGCCAGATGATGCACAAAGCCATGCGCGGGCTGTTGGCCGAGGTTTTGCGCGATGTCGGCAAGAACGGCCTGCCCGGCGAGCATCATTTTTTTATCACATTTGACACCACATACGAGGGCGTCGAGATCCCTCCCTGGCTGGTAGAGCGCTATCCAGAGGAAATGACCATCGTGATGCAGGAATGGTTTGCCAATCTGACCGTCACGCGCAATCATTTCACCGTCACGCTTAATTTTGGCGACGAGGAGGTGCCGATGCTGATCCCGTTTGACGCCATCCGCACCTTTGTTGACCCCAGCGTGGAATTTGGCCTGCGCTTTGATTCTGTGGAAGACGGCGGGGAATCCACGGATGTTGAAGAAAGCCCGATGATCGTGGTGGAAGAGGATGACGCCGAAAAACCCGGCGATGCAGAGGTCGTCAGTCTTGACAGTTTTCGTAAATAGTCAAAATCCGGTCACTTGGCAGACTCCACGCTAAAAACATTTCTGCGCCAGATGCTGCGTGATCCAACCCACGTTGGCGCGGTTGCGCCATCAGGGCGGGCATTGGCACATTCGATGTGTCAGGGTTTGGGGCCGAAAACCGGACAGGTGATCGAAATCGGCGCGGGGACCGGCGCGATCACCAAGGAAATTTTGAAAACTATCTCACCGGATAAATTAAGTTTACTGGAAATGAATTCGGCGTTTTGCGACGGTCTGCGCCTGGCTTTTCCCGGCGTTCGAGTTGAGAACCTGAAGGCGCAGGAAATGAAGCAGCTTTCGCTGGATAACGTGGGTGCGGTTCTTAGCGGACTGCCGTTGCTGAATATGCCACAAAACGTGCAGTTTGATATTGTTTCTTCTGTTTTCAACACGTTGCGGCCCGGCGGAGTGTTTGTTCAATTCACCTACGGCCCACGCCCGCCGATTGTGGAACCTGTGCGTCGTGCGCTTGGGCTGACATGGATCAAAGGTAAAAAAATCTGGCCCAACCTGCCCCCGGCGCGGGTATATGTGTTTTCGCAAGGCAAGTGCGCTGTCCGCTGAAATAGCGCGGCCATACCATTGATAAAGCCCGGTTGCAGCCTTAGACAAAACCAAAAGCCAAGATCGAAAGCACTTTCCCATGACCGACACCCGCACCGAAAGCGACAGTTTTGGCCCTTTGGACGTGCCGCAAGACAGATATTGGGGCGCTCAAACCCAGCGCTCGCTGATGAATTTCCCCATCGGCTGGGAAAGACAACCCGTGGCCATCGTGCACGCCCTTGGGGTGATCAAAAAGGCCTGTGCGCAGGCCAATATGACGCTGGGCAAGCTGGACGCCAGCATTGGTAAGGCGATTGTTGCAGCTGCGGGCGAAGTGATTGACGGCAAGCTGGACGATCATTTTCCGCTGGTGGTCTGGCAAACCGGATCTGGCACCCAAAGCAATATGAACGCCAACGAGGTGATTTCAAACCGCGCCATCGAAATGCTGAACGGGGAAATTGGCAGCAAATCGCCCGTGCACCCCAACGACCACTGCAATATGGGCCAAAGTTCCAACGACACATTTCCTACGGCCATGCATATCGCCATTGCCCGAACCGCCCATGACATCACCCTGCCGGGGCTGGAAAAGCTGCACGCGGCGCTTGCCGGCAAAGCCGAAGAATTCAAGGACATCATCAAGATCGGTCGTACCCACACGCAGGACGCAACGCCGCTGACGCTGGGGCAGGAATTTGGCGGTTACGCCTGTCAGGTGGACATGGGCATCGCGCGGGTCCGACAGGCGCTGAACAACATCTATGCGCTGGCGCAGGGCGGCACGGCGGTTGGCACGGGCTTGAACACCACGGTTGGCTGGGACGAAATGGTCGCCGCCAATATGGCGAAAATTTCCGGCCTGCCGTTTGTGACCGCTAAAAACAAGTTTGAGGCGCTTGCCGCCCATGACGCGCTGGTGGAAATTTCCGGTGCCCTAAAAACCGTTTCTGCCAGCCTGTTCAAGATCGCCGGTGACATCCGCCTGCTGGGCTCCGGCCCGCGTTGTGGTTTTGGCGAACTGATCCTGCCGGAAAACGAACCGGGTTCCTCGATCATGCCGGGCAAGGTGAACCCGACGCAGGTGGAAGCGTTAACGCAGGTCTGTGCGCAGGTGATGGGCAATGACGCCGCAGTGGGATTTGCCGGCTCGCAGGGGCATTTTGAACTGAATGTTTATAAACCCATGATGGCCTATAACGTGCTGCAATCACTGCAACTTTTAGGCGACGCCAGTGATAGTTTTGCCAAAAGATGTGTGGTTGGCATCAAGGCAGACGAAGTGAGAATCACCAAGCTGATGAATGAAAGCCTGATGCTGGTGACAGCACTGGCACCTGAAATCGGCTATGACAACGCCACCAAAGTGGCCAAAACCGCCCATAAAAACGGCACAACCCTGCGCGAGGAAGCCATAAATCTGGGCTTTGTGGATGGCGAAACATTTGACCGCATCGTGCGGCCCGAAAAAATGATCGGTCCAAAACAGTTGTGACCAAAACGACAAACTAAAAAAAACGTGGCTTTTTGCAAAAAAAGACCATATTTACGACACAACGACAGTGAAAAGCCGGGTAAACGCGGTTAAACAGGTGGATTTTTCAGCGAAACGAGATGTTCAATTGGCCGCTTCACGTCGGTTGCTTGAATGAGGTGCAGTAAACAAACTGTAACACCGGAGGGTGTTACGGTTCTGAACAGGACGGTCATCAATGGTTGACTACAGCGCCACCGCTTTTCAGTGGGCCGGATTCACAACCTATAACTCTTCGGTCGCCGTCACGCTGTCAGATGACGATCCGGACTTGGACTGGTTTGGCCAGGACACTGGAACGCCACAGACTATAAACGACGGCTTTAACACTTATACCGTTCTTGGTGGCGGTTATCTGGAAACCGAATTTATCGACTCTGAGACCGGAAATGCGGTCACCGAGAATCTGGCGTTTTACTTTGTCAGCGGTGTGGGTTGGGTTTTTACACCGCCGGTCGGATCTGTTTTTACGGTCGGCGACACGATCACCGGTTTCGGTCCCAACGGCTGGACAGACACAAACGGCGTGCCCTACACAGAAATCGTGTGTTTTACTCCCGGCAGCCTGATCCACACGCGACACGGAAAAAAACCGATCGAATCTCTGAAACCCGGGGATGCGGTTCTGACGGCCGACAACGGCTATCAAAACATACGCTGGATCGGGTGCAGTGCGGTCAGCCGCAAAGACCTGCTGATCCGTCATAACCTGCGACCAATTGTGATTCGCAAAGACGCCTTTGGGCCGGGGCTGCCAGAGCGAGACCTGCGTGTATCGCCGCAACATCGTGTTCTTGTCTCTGGTGACAAGGTTCAGCTAAACTTTGCCGAACATGAAATGCTGGCCCCGGCAAAAGGTCTGCTTAATGATCATTCTGTTCTGGTTGATCACTCGTGTTCCAAGATTGATTATATCCACATGCTGTTTGACCGGCACGAGGTCGTCTTTTCCAACGGCATTCCGACCGAAAGTTTTCACCCCGGTCATGTGGGCTTGGATGCCGTGGGACACGCGGCCCGGCAGGAGCTGTTCACGCTGTTTCCGCAGCTTGAGAATTGTCCGCACGAATACGGCCAAACCGCCCGCGCTGTTTTGAAAACCCGCGAATCCAGCGTCTTGCGAGATCAGGCCTATAGCGTCTGTGTGTAAGGAATGACCGCGCAAAAGAGTGAACGATGCCGCATAACGGGCGCCCCAAAAAGCACTCCTTAACCTTGAAAGGCCACCGCACCAGCGTGTCGCTTGAAGATGAGTTTTGGCTGGCGTTTAAGGAAATTGCTGCAATAAAACACAAACCAATCAACGCCTTGGCCGCAGAAATTGATGCGGAACGCGGGATGGAATTGGGTTTGGCCAGCGCAATCAGGCTGTATGTTCTGGCCTGGTACCGCCGCGGGGCGTGACCCGCAGCCAAATGCCGTCTTTGCCCCTGACCGTCAGATGCGCCACCGGCACCGCGGGACGGTCTTTGACCAGTTCAAAGCGAAAGTCGCGCACCAGCATGGCCAGCAGCAGCGGTCCCTCGATCATGGCAAATCCGGCACCCGGGCAGACCCGCGCTCCGGCAGAAAACGGAATATAGGCCTCGCGCATACATTTTTTGCCGTTATCGGTTTGAAACCGCGCCGGGTTGAAATCATCGGGATCATCCCACAGACGCTCGTGCCTGTGCAGATGCCAGGGACTGATGACGATCTGGGATTTTTTGGGAACAGTCCGGTCACGGAACTGTTTGGGACAGGTGTTTTCACGCACCATCATCGGCACCGGCGGATACAGTCGCAAGGCCTCGCGGAACACATCGCGCGTGAGCTTTAGGTTGGAAACCGCTGAAAATTCGATATTTTTATCGTTCAGCTGCGCCTTGCCCTCGGCTGCAACCCTGTCCTGCCATTTCGGATGCATTGCAAGCAAATACAACGCCCAGCCAAGCGCAGAGGCGCTGGTTTCGTGCCCCGCCAAAAAGAAGATCGCCACCTGATCGACCATTTCTTGCGCGTCAAAAACCGTGCCATCGCGCTGGTCTTTGGTGGTCATGATCTTTGTGGCCAGATCATCGGGTGCCGTGCCGTCACGGATTGCCTGCAAACGTTGGTTGGTCAGTTGCGTAATCAACGTGCGAATGGTTTTGGCGGTTTGTCTGGTGCGCGGCGCAAAGAAACGCGGCAGCCAGCGCGGCAGCGGTACGAATGCCGCCAGATTGAGGATTGGCTGCGTGCGCTGGTAATTGCGAAATTCGGAAAATACTTCCGCCGCCACATCATCGGTGATCGGAATGGAAAACAAAGTGCGAAATATCACATCGGCAGCGGCGTGGGAGGTGACGCTTTCAATTTCAACGGGCCCGGTCCCCGCAAGATCGCGCATCCGTGCCACCGCCGCATGCCCGGCGTCCAGCATTGCCGGAAAAACAGACCGAAGCCGCCCGCCCTCAAACGCCGGATCAATGATGCGGCGCTGGTGTTTCCAGACCTCACCGTTGGTTACAAAAACTGAATTTCCAAGCAGGGGCAGCAGCCCCTCTTTGATTCGGTCAGATTTTGGGTAATGTCCGTCCGCATCGGCCAGCACATGTTTCACCAGATCCGGCTGGTTGACCATGAATGACCGGAAAAACGGCGTGCGAAATTCCGCCATCCACGCACGGTACAGCCGGGCCGGTTGGGCGGACAGAATATCCTGTTTGAACAACGCCATATAGCGCCACAACGAGACTTTGTCCGGGCGCGGTGTGGGCTTTGGCGGCCTCATTGTGCAGCCCTTAGCGATTGATAGGACGAATGCGCCACCTCGATGCGCGAACGTGACGGCACGCGGTTGCGGTAACGTTCCCGCAGCGAAACCGGCCCGGCAGTGATCTGGAAATAATCATAGTCTTTGGGTTGATCAAAGGCGCAAAGGTATTGAAAATGCAGGCGAAAAAACCGCCAGCGCAGGCGCTTGAACGTGGCAGGTTTCAGGCTTTGGGTGAAAGCTGCAGAAATCACCAAAGGCCATTTTTTACCGGTTTGCGGTGCCGCTCCGCTGACCGACACCGGATCACACAGCGCAAAACTGCAGCCGTCGCCGGGGGCGGTCACGTCAACCCAGGTGATTTCGTCGCGCTGGCACAGATACTGCAGATCGGCCCGCAGACGATGCGCGTTTGGCAGGAAAGAGACCATCGGCACCACCTGCCCCAGCGTCAGGAACGCCAGTTTTGGGCCTTTGGGATTAAGGCTGTGTTTTCGCAGAAGATCAGACAGAACCGAAACCCCCAGATGCGCGCCGGAAGAATGGCCAACAATCAAAACCTCGTCCACATCGCTTTGCAGGGCAGTGAAAATCTGTTCACCAAACTCTGCCATTCGCGCCTCAAGTTCGGGCGGGTTTGCCCCCAGATATTGGGCTGAATAGGCGTAATCATGCAGCAGATAATAGGCAAACAGCTTGTTGTCTTTGCTTTTGAACCACATCATCAGGCGGCCCAGCACCCACATCCCGGCGATAAATCCAACCCAGGCAGGTGCCAAAACGTTGATACCGACGGCAATCAGACCGCCGATTGCAGCACTGAGCAGTAATTGCGCCAACAGCATGAAAACCGGATAAAGGGCGGCATAAATTGGCCCCTTGCGCAGGCGCATCAACCGCAACAACGCACCGGTGCGCAGGTATATCCAGACGGTCCTGGCCAGCAGCCAAAACGTGCCCGGGATCGAGCGTTCCATTGAATCACTGACAATATCAGACCACAGCAAAAACTCTATTTCGCATTGGGTTTCCTTGCCGCCGATATCCGAAACCGCTGACCAGCTGTAATTGTCGTTGCCAGTTTTACCTTTTATTGCAAGGTCATATCCTGAAATCTTCGCCTGCAGCGCTCCCTCGGTACGGTACAGTTCGCGGTAGCGGCGCGGCAGCATCGGGTCGTAGCCCGGCAAATAGAAAACCGCGCGTTTGTGCACGTCTTGCGCAAATAAGCTGGCCTGTTTGGTGGACACTTTTTTCTTCTGTTTTATTGCCGCGTCTCGATTATGCGGACCCTAAAACAAAATTCCGGCGAAATTAAGCCTTTATCCGATGGCACTCAGAACCGGCACGTTTTCCAGCAACCAGTAAGACAGGCGACTAAAAGCACCGCTGACCATCAGTACGCCAACCAGCACCAGTAACGCACCCATGCCCTTTTCTATCGCACCCATATGTTTTTTCATTCTGTTCATCAGGGTCATTGAGCGGTTGATAAAAACCGCCGACAGAATAAACGGGACCCCAAGGCCCACCGCGTACATGGCCATCAGGAACGTGCCACGTCCGATGCTGTCTTCCTGAGCCGACAGCGACAGGATCGTTCCAAGGATCGGGCCGATGCAGGGCGTCCAGCCAAAGGCAAAGGCAAGCCCCAGAACATAGGCACCAAAGGCCGAGCCGCCTTTGTCACCGGCGTCCA
>CAYZQS010000020.1:15219-34940 GCA_964480735.1 uncultured Rhodobacterales bacterium | reverse complement strand
CCAATTCCAACACCCCGGCCTGATCCTCAGCCCCGCCAAAAACATACCCGTCCGGCCGCACGACCACGCCAAATACGCCTCGGTCCGAAAGCCACCCCTCTGCCGCCACAACCACCGGCACTGCAGCGTCAAACCGCGCCTGCGCCAGCACATAAAACCCACCATCCGCCACCTCATCAGACAGCCGCCCGTCAGCCGCCCGTACCTGCGGCGCAAGCGTTCCGCCAAGCCCGTCACGCGCACCAAGCCCAGCGCCGAGTGCCGGCCAGATGGATTTCATCTTGCCCTTGGCTGCCACCCCGGCCGTCGTCTGGCTGATCAGCCGGCCCAAATCCACCGCCAGCGCAATGAATTCCTGCACGTTGGCAAACCGTTCGCTTTGATAGCTGTCCAGCACGCCCGCCCGCCCACCGCCAAGAACCGCTGCCAGTTTCCACGCCAGATTGGCCACATCGCGCACGCCCGCGCACATTCCCTGCCCCATGAATGGTGGCGTCAGATGGGCGGCGTCGCCCGCCAGAAAACACCGGCCCACCCGCCAGTCTTTGGCGATGGCCGACCGGAACGTATAAACCGCAAAGCGTTCCATTTCAGCATCTTCAGGTGAAACCCAGCGCTGCAACATCTCCCAGGCCTTAGCCTCAGTTTCAGGCGCAGCACCATCTTCCAGCCGCAATTCCCACCGTCGCCGCCTGCCGGGGCCACGCACATAGGTGGCCGGTTGATCGGCGTCACAAAACTGAATGGTATAATCACCGCGATCCGCAGCGGCCCCGTTGATCAGCAGATCCACCACCAGCCAGTCCTGTTTAAAGCCCAAATCGTCAAACTCAACATTGAGGGCGTTACGAACAAACGACTGCGCACCGTCGCACCCCACCACATAATCCGCCGCAACCGTCCGCCCGTCATCAAGTGACAGCAAAACATCATCGGCGTTCTGGGAAAGTGCCGTGACCGCGCAACCGGACATCAGCACACAATCTGAAAACTGCGCCAGCCCGCGCCGTAAAACCGCCTCCAGATCAGGCTGATGAAACCGGTAACTTTCGTGCCAGCCAAGCGGTCCGATGTCCTGTGCGCGCGGCCAGTCCACCAAAACTTTGCCGCTGCCATCCTGAAACCGCATGCCCTTGCCCACCAGCACATCCGGCAAAATCTCTTCGGCCAGCCCTGCCGCCTGGAACACCCGCATGGATTCACCGTCAAAATGAACCGCGCGGGGCAGCGGATATTGCGATGGTTGTTTTTCAACAATCAGGCAGGATATCCCGCGCCTGCCCAAAAGATTGCCCAGCAGCGCGCCAACCGGCCCGCAGCCGACAATGGCAACCTGCGCGGTTAAGCTCATACCTCGTCAACCTGCACACCTTCCAACCGCTCGCCCTTGGCATTGCGGTAAACGCCGTCGGCATCAATCGCCGCCATATCACAGAAAATCTCGATCCGGTGGCCGTCCGGATCCAGAAAATAAAACGCCTCGTTCTCCCCCCATGTGCCGTCACCCAGAGGGTCGGTAAACGAGTGCACCACCGGTCCGCGCACAATCGGGATGTTCAGTTTTTGAACGTGGGCCAGCACAGCCAGCCAGTCCGCACGGCTGTCACATTCCATCGCAAAATGATGAAACGACGGCGCGCCACTGCCGTCATCCTGTGGCATGGGTTTTTGGTGGTAGGTTTTTATCGGATTATGCACCAAAACAAGATCGTGATGCTGCTCGCCCACGCGCATAAACGTCAACTCTACGGGGATTTCGGCGCTCTCATAGGCCGCGTGGCGTTCCGTCAGCTTGAACCCCAACACCTGACGGTAGAATTCTATCGAACGATCGGTGTCACTGACTTCCATCGCAAAATGCTGCAGGCGGCTCACGCGGGCATGGGTCATGGTTAAATTCCCTTTTGGTCAGCTAAGCTTAGCGATGGAACCACGCTATTGGAAATGGTGATTTTTTCCGGCAAAACCGCAGGGCAACGGTAATTGAGGCCAATCAATGCAAACCACCTTTACCATAACGACCAGTGGCCCCGGCCTTTACGAATTCACCGGACAAGTTGCCGATTGGGCCACTGGGACCGGTTTGCTGACATTATTTGTCCGGCATACATCCAGCAGCCTGTTGATTCAGGAAAACGCTGATCCTGCCGTGCAATTAGACCTGCAAAACTATTTCAACCGCCTTGTGCCGCCAACCGATCATCCGTCGATGTCCTACCTCACCCATACACAGGAAGGCCCCGACGACATGCCCGCCCACATCAAATCCGCAATGATGCCGGTGTCCCTGTCAATTCCGGTAACCGACGGGCAGCTTGCCCTTGGTACGTGGCAGGGCATATTTCTGTTTGAACACCGCGATGCGTCGCACCAGCGCAGCGTGGCGGCATATCTGGCTAATTAGCAGCGCTGGATGCCAACACACCGCCATCCGGATCAACACAGCGATCCGTTCCGCTGAAAACCCCGTCTTTTCCCTGAGGCATAAATGAAATGCAGGAAATTTCTGTCAGCCCGCGGGCCTGCCTGTCAACTTTGCCCGCCCAGCCGTGCAATTTCGCGCTGGTCGCCCAGATGTTGCTGTATAGATAGATTGGAAGGTCCGGAATCGGGCCGTCCGCATGGGTGTATTCCGCCAGCATTTTATCGCCCGTAAACCAGCGGATGCTGTCTTTGGTCCATTCTATCCCGTACCGTCTGGGTTTTGCGGCGCTGTCAAAACCAAGATCGATCAAACGCTCCCACCTTGTTCCGTTTACGAAAACCGCAAGGTTGATTTTGCGGGTGTCACGCCCCAAAAACTCGATATCTATTTCATTATGCAGCGCGCCGAAATATTCGCCGGTATAAAGAAAAAAGCCACTGACAATCCCGGACCCCACCGCCGGTTTGATGACCACTTCGTAACGGCCATAAGAACTTGGTTCATGTCGCCGAACCGAAGCCCCGACAAACCGGTTTATTCCTTCAGATGACGGTTTCAGCCGCAGCGAAAGACTGCCGCCTGCCTTTGCGTTGTCCGCACGCCAGTCGGTATCAAACGCCGGGTTGTTCCACTGATAATTCGCAGCATACCAAAGGCTTTGGTCAATTGTTGCAAAGCGATCGACAAAACCGTCCGGCTGGGCCAGTGCCGATCCGGCAATCATGGCCAGCCCCCCGGCCAGTAACACACAGGTTTTTAACATTATTTTGTCCCCATCCAGACTCCATATCGCGCCAAGTTTAGGCGAAAACCGCGAAAATCGTTATTGTTTTATTAACGTTTGGTTAACGCATTCCGTCTTGAAAGCTGAAAACAGCAGAGGATTTATTGCCGCGTTTCCTTGGCGTCCCGCCTTCATCTTGTGGGTCACGAAATCCTCTACCCAAATGCTGGAACCCTGTTTATAGTGACCGGTGGAAAGCATTCGGCGGAAATCAAGGATACCATCATGCGTTGCCCATTTTGCGGGAATATCGATACCCAGGTCAAAGACAGCCGTCCCGCAGAGGATCACGTGGCCATCCGGCGCAGGCGCGCCTGCCCGTCCTGTGCCGGGCGTTTTACAACTTACGAGCGTGTGCAGCTGCGCGATCTGGTGGTGATCAAGAAAAACGCCAAGCGGGAAGAATTTGACCGCGATAAACTGGAGCGTTCGATCCGCATCGCCCTGCAAAAACGCCCGCTGGAACCCGAGCGTATTGACCAGATGATATCCGGTATCGTGCGCCGGCTGGAGTCGCTGGGTGAACCTGACGTGCATTCAGACAAGATCGGCGCGATCGTAATGGAGACGTTGGCCCGAATTGACACGGTTGCCTATGTGCGCTTTGCCAGCGTTTACAAAAACTTTCAGGAAGCCGACGACTTTGAAGAATTCGTCGCAGAATTGCGCCCACCCGCCGCTGAAGACGACAGCTAGCCATGAACACCCGTCCGGCCGATGTGCGCTGGATGAAACTTGCGCTATCGCTTGGGCGGCGCGGTATGGGGCGCACATGGCCCAATCCGGCGGTGGGTTGTGTTATCGTCAAAAATGGCCGTGTCATGGGCCGCGGCTGGACCCAGGATAATGGCCGCCCGCATGCGGAAACCGTCGCCCTTGCCCAGGCCGGATCACAGGCCAAAGGCGCGACGGCTTATGTGACGCTGGAACCCTGCGCTCATCAGGGCAAAACACCCCCCTGTGCGGAGGCGTTTGTGCGCGCCGGTATTGCACGGGTTGTCACCGCCATGACCGACCCCGACCCAAGGGTCAGCGGCAAAGGCCACGGCCTGCTGCGCAAGAATGGCGTGAAGGTTGAAACCGGATGCCTGAACAAAGACGCCGGTCAGGATCACATGGGCTTTGCGCTGCGCACTGAAATCGGGCGGCCCCTTGTAACCTTGAAACTGGCCAGCAGCTTTGACGGTCGCATCGCAACGGCATCAGGTGAAAGCAAGTGGATCACCGGCGGACAATCCCGCCGCTATGTGCACCATCTGCGCAGCACTCATGACGCGGTGATGGTGGGGGCGGGAACGGTGCGCGCCGACGATCCCGGTCTTTCGCTGCATGATGCAAAAACAACAGACCGACCCGTCAGGGTTTTTTGTGACACACGCCTTTCGGTTGATCCCGCCTGCCGACTGGGCCGCACCGCACGTGTTACGCCGGTTTGGGTGTGTCACGGGCCGGACGCGCCGGAAACCGCGATTAAGAGCTGGCAAAATACCGGTGCAAAACTTCTGCCCTGTGCGCTGGATCAAAATGCGCGTCTTCAGATCACCGACGTATTGAAAACCCTCGCGCAACAGGGCCTGACGCGGGTATTTTGTGAAGGCGGCGGGCAAATGGCGGCGTCGCTGTTACAGAATGGCATGGTTGACCGGTTGATCGGTTACACGGCAGGCCTTTCGCTTGGGGCCAGCGGAATGGCGTCTGTTGGCGAATTGGGAATTGCAAAGCTGGCGGAGCATCCGCGCTTTGACCTCTGCGAAACCCGGCAGATTGGCGGGGATGTTTTACACATCTGGCAGCGGTCTGTCGCCTAGCGCCACAGCCAAGAGTAAGACGCAAACACACCTTGCAGTTTTGACAAGCTTCGGTTGGCCAGACCCGTGGCGGGAACCGCGCCGCTTTGCAGTCGTGCAACCACCACTTCCGGCGGACAGGCAAGCCCGGTTTCAGGATCAAAATATCGCGGATAATCAATCAATACCGCCTGCACCAGTGCCGCCAAAGACACTTTGGACTGCCGTCGCTTTGGCACCGGCCCCAGATCACTGGTCAGCCCCCACCCGGCAAAAAACGGCGCGCCCAGACAGGTTACTCCTTTGCCCTGCAGCAACGCTTCAAAACCCATGAGCGAGGTCATGGTCCAAACTTCATCACAGGCTTTGATCAATTCAGCAGGATGCCTGTTTTTGACAAACTTATCCGCGAGCCCAAGGACGTCCGCACGCGCGATCACGCCGGTTCTTAGGCCTGCCTCCACATCAGGATGCGGTTTATAAACGATATAGGCGTCCGGGTTTTTCTCGCGCACAAACCGCAACAGCCCAAGATTGGTGTTGATCTCACCCGCGCCCAGAAGGATCGAGGCATCATCTTCCACCTGCCCCGGCACCAAAATCTTTTTTTGTCTTTGCGGCCAATCCACGTCGTCAGCAGTCCGCCCGATATTATATTTGTTGATCCCGGAACGGCGCAGATTTTCAAGCAATTCGGTCGCCCCAAGCAATTCGGTCGCCGACCGTGATGCGGCTTTCGCGATCAGCCGCTCCAGCCTGCTTTCGCGACTGGGATCGTAATAAATTCCCAGATCATCGGCCACCAGCGAAAGTGGCGGCACAAGCTCTGCTCCCAGTCCGTTAGAGCGCAAAAACCCGTCTTCAAGCCGGATCAACGGTGTATTGTGGTCCGCGTAGACCTGCCTGATATTATCCGTCTCCTTGCCGGCCCAAACCAACCCCGGGCGCCCGGTCGTGGGGCTTGCATCGTCTGAAACAAACCGGAAGGCCGCACCTTTGGCGGCAAAAAACCGGCCAAAATGACGGCGCTTCCACAGCCTGATGCCCAGGGCCGAATACCCGTGGCGGTCTTCGCGCCACGCCCTTGATTGCGCCTGCAGATTGTCCAACACCCGTTCAAGCGGGCAGAGTTCGTCACGAAACGGGTCATACCACCTGGGGTATAAAATCATGGCCCCGGCAAACAACGCATCCACGGACAAATCCCGCCGACGCCGCGCCATTTCTTGCCGGTCGTCGCTTAGCCCCCAACCGGCGTAAAACGGACGGCCAAACACCTGTGGCCGATGACCTGCCAGAATGGCCTCAAAACCCATCAGCGAAGACACGCAATATACTTTTGCCGCACCCGCAAGCAAAACCCACGGTGAATAGGGCCGGTCTATCAGACGGGTTTGATCATCTGCGACATCAAGGCCAAAATGACCGGTCCGGTGCCCGGCCTTCACTTCGGGGTGGGTTTTCACCAGTATTCTGGAATGTGGATTTTCCTGCTTCGCCGCCTTCAGCATCCGCTGAAACGTCCCGGCGTCAGCGCCGCCATAGCGAATTGAGGCATCGCCAAATGTCTGGTCGATCACCAGAACATAATCTTCGGCTGGCGGCTTTAATCCGGGGTCAACCGCACAGTATTTGGTCAGATGCAGCGCACGCATCCGCCCGCTGGCCGCAGCCGCCCGCGCCAGAATATCGGGTGCATCCACAGCATTCGAATTCAGAATGTTTTCCAGATCGCTGGGCTGATTGCAGTCAAAATAGACGCCCGTGCGGTCAAAAATCAGCCCCTGCGGCGGTTCGCCGTCCCGCCCGGTGTGAACAGAGCGCAGGAACGCATCTTCCACCGTCAACACACCGACGCCGCGCATTCTGGCAACGCGGCGGCCACGCCGGGATCTGGGATTTCGGCCCCAAACTGCAACCAGATCATCCTTGGCAGGCCAGCCAAGGCTTACGTCATACCCGGCAAGGGACATGATCCGCCTAATCTGTTTTTGCCTGAAAAACCCGCCGGTAAAAGCCAGCACCCGCTGTCGGTCATTGCCGTTTCCAGAAGGGCCGGACCAACCGTTGTCTGACACCGCTATGTTCCGTTGACCGCCGTGTTGATGCTTGCTGTAGAGGCAATACTGCTGTTCACCGCGGACAATGTTTTGTTCCACTGCACAAAGGGTGCTTCGGTCACAAAAACCGTGTCTCCGTCACGAATGATGAAATCACGCCCGACAAACATGCCGTTTGGTTCTGTCAGATCAAGCACATAGGCAAACCGCTGGTTGCCCACCAGATCGTTGCGTCCCAGCAAAGCGTTGGCAATTGCGGCCGGCTCTTCGCGGAAAATAAACACACCTGTTGGGTCTGCAAGACTGCTGCTTAAGCCGCCGACCTGGGCCAAAGCTTCAATCGCTGTGATCGTTTGACTGGAAAACGGCACGCGGGTCTGGGTTCCGGTGGCGCCAAGTGCTGTAAATGATCTTGTGTCCTCTTCCACAAAAATCCGGTCACCCGGGCGCAGGGCAATATCAGATTCAGGATGCGCGTAAAGATCGGCCAACCAGACAACGCCGGTTTTTTTGCCGCGTGTCACTTTGATCTGGGCCACCTCTGGCTCTACCGTGATCCCGCCCGCTTTTGCCAGCATGGCCGTCAGGGTGCGGGTTGCCGATTCAATCGGATAAACACCTTGCCCCGCAACACCGCCCATCACGTTGACCGACGAACCATCGCCCGCCAACCGGCGAACAGAAACCTGCGGATCAGGCGTCTGTGCGTCAAGCTTGCGGGTGATCAACAGCCGCAGTTGTTCTGGCGTATTTCCGGCGGCTTTCAGGCGCCCGGCGTAAGGCACAAAAATGCTGCCTGTGCTGTCGACCTGAATTTCTTCCAACACCGCGGCTGCACCTGCCACGGTTGTCAGCAATCCATCCTCGACGTTCTCAAAAACCGTCAGCCCCAGAACGTCGCCAGGGCGGATCACATCCGAGCCAATCTTGCCGGCGCGCAGAAAATCACGGTCAAACCCGATAATCGGCGCCACGCTGGTATGCTGGATCACACGGTCGTTGACGGTCACGATAAACGCGTCACCATTACGCTGCACAGACCCATCGAAAATTTCGCGTTTGTTGGGCCCGGAGCGCGGCAATCCACAGGATGCCACAAATACCACAAGCACAAACAGAGCCAATACCCTGGCCCTTTTCACATTATAAATTGACAAGGTTATCGCCCCTTTACTGCCAACACTGCCTCTTATTTTTTTGTAAACCTACACAATAAAAGACAAAATTGCCAATAAAAGGTTATTGTTTCCTACTTCACCACCCGCAACTGTTGCCTTGGGGTCGCGTTAAAGGTTTGCAGGCTGTCGTATGGGTCTTGCTTGGCCAGCACCATATCAACCACGCCGCGGATCAGACGGCGGCGGCTTTTGGCCGAATAAAACCCGCCTGTTACCTGCGAGGTTTCCAACAGATAATGCCGGTAGTCACGGTAGGCACGGGCATCCGGCTTCCACGGATCGGCGAAAAAATCGGCCAGTGGTTGCTCTGACACAAATTCCGGCTTGCGATACACGCTGGCCCCGAATATCTTGACCGGCAGGCCGCGCCACAGTGCCTGCTGGGCGGCGGTGGAATTCACCGTCACAACGGACTTCGCAAAATTCATCAGCCCCGCCAGCTTACCGCCACGCACAAAATGCACCCGCTCTGAAACGCCTTGCTCTACCGCAATGGCCCGCACGATTTTGCGCAGCGGCATGCGACCGTCTTCCAGCGGATGGGTCTTGATCACCAGATGGTGGTGGGTTGCTGCACCGGAGGCAAAATTCTCGATCAGAATGCGGATAAACTCTGGCATGGATTTGATCGGGCTGTGGTGCTGGATTGACGCGTCATGGGTCAGCTGCAACAGCGCCAGATGGTAAACGTACCCGTCCCGCCTGATTTTTAAAGAGGCCGCGCGGCGCTGGATCGCATGCGCCGGAATATCAATCAACCGTTTGAAATGTAATCCAAATTCCCGCAACACGGAAACATCGCGGTGGGTTTTGTAATTCTTATAGCTCCGGTTCCGCAACAGAATATGCCAGTGATACAGCGCCCCGTAAAACGTATGATGGCGCATGTCGCCCCAGCGGGCCGGGGCGTCCGGCAGATCAAGGTCACGGTCTTCCAGCTCTGCCCGCATCTGGTCCACGCTCATGTCCATCAGGCGGGAATAGCCGTTCACCCCGCCGCGTTCGTAAGTTACCCAGAAGGGACGCAAATACCCCTCTTCAAAGCAATGAACCGTGATGCCCAATTGCCTGGCCGCTTTAATTGCGGCCGCGTGTTTAGGCCGGGTGTCGCCGTAAAGCACAATATCCGTAACCGAGTTTGTCCGGTATATTTCGCGTACAGCTTCCGCCCAGTCTTCACACCGTCCCAGATATGGCAAATACGTGGCGCTTTCTTTCCAGAATGCACAATCACCCTGATTAAAGCCAACCTTGAACACTTCCGCGCCGGAAGAGCGTAAAATTCGGGCCAACTGGTAGAAAAACGGGCCGTGTGGGCCTTGTAAAAACGCGAAGGTTTTCCCCTCGCCGGACGCCTTACCCATGGACCAACTGCCTTTGGATCAACGCCCCCACGCAGCACAAAAATACCGAAAATGCCTGATTCGTCACGCTTTTTATTCGCTTTTGGTTATCGCCCGTCTGCCCGTGTTGCGCTATCACCGCAATCTGTCGTTTCGTTGTGGCTGTTTAGCATTAAAAAACCGTTGTTGTCGCCAATTTCTTTAACCGTGGTGCGATTTTGTGCACTTGCCCTGCTTCGCGCTGCGCGATAGGTCAGATTTTCAGGAAATCATAGGGTGAATTGCAATGTTCACGGGAATTGTAACAGATGTCGGTACAATACTAAAAACCACCCAACGTGGGGATTTGCTGGCGCGGATTGGCACGGCTTTTGATGTCTCTGGTATCGATATTGGCGCGTCAATTGCCTGTGACGGTGTATGCCTGACTGTTGTTGCGCTGGGCAGCGATCCACAAAACTGGTTCGAGGTGGATGTGTCCGCAGAAACTCTTTCGAAAACCAATATCGGCGACGGCTGGGCCAGCGGCAAGCGCGTCAATCTGGAGCGTGCGCTTAAAGTGGGCGACGAACTTGGCGGACATATCGTATCTGGCCATGTGGACGGACTGGCAAAAGTGCTGAGCATGCAGGACGTTGGTGACAGCACCAACGTAACCCTGCGCGTGACCAAAGATCTGGCGCGATTTGTTGCACCAAAGGGCTCTGTTGCGCTGAACGGTGCTTCGCTAACGGTGAACGACGTCAGCGATTGTGACTTTGGCATCAACATCATTCCACACACCAAAACCGCCACCACATGGGGCGATATGACCACGGGTGACCTGATCAATTTTGAGATAGACACTTTGGCGCGATACGTGGCGCGGCTGGCGGAAATACAGGATTAACCCAGATGGCAGATCATGACTACAGCGGAATTATTTCATCCGTCGAGGACATCATCGAAGACGCCCGCAACGGCCGGATGTTCATTCTGGTGGACCACGAAGACCGTGAAAACGAAGGCGATCTGGTGATCCCGGCGCAGATGGCCACGCCGGATGCGGTCAACTTCATGGCCACCCACGGGCGCGGCCTGATCTGTCTGACCATGACCGGTGAACAGGTGGAAAAACTGGGCGTGCCGATGATGGCCAGCTCCAACTCCTCGCGCCATGAAACCCCCTTTACCGTATCCATCGAGGCCCGCGAGGGCGTGACCACCGGCATTTCAGCCCATGACCGCGCCCATACGGTATCGGTGGCGATCAACCCGCAGGTGCGTCCCGCGGAAATCGCCACGCCGGGGCACGTGTTCCCGCTGCGGGCGCGTCAGGGCGGCGTGTTGGTCCGCGCCGGGCACACAGAGGCGGCAACCGATATCGCCCGTCTTGCCGGATTAAACCCCGCCGGGGTGATTTGCGAGATTATGAACGACGACGGCACAATGGCCCGCCTGCCGGACCTGATCAAATTTGCCAAAAAGCACGCGCTTAAAATCGGCACCATTTCCGATTTGATCCAGTACCGCCGTCGTCACGACAATCTGGTGCGTGAAAGTCAGGTCAGCACGGTGACGTCGGAATTTGGCGGCGAGTGGATGATGCGGATATTCACCGACGAAACTCACGGGGATGAGCATATTATCCTGTCAAAAGGCGACATTGCCGACGGCAAACCGCTGTTGGTGCGCATGCACGCGCTCAACCCGTTTGAGGATACGCTGGCCCTGCGCCCGGGACGCGCCCACCAGTTGGAAGGCGCGATGAACCTGATCGCAGACGAAGGCCGTGGATTGGTTGTCGTGCTGCGCGACATGACCGGCAAACTGGTGGCTGATGACACATCCTCGCCGCAAAAACTGCGCCAATACGGATTGGGCGCACAGATCCTGCAAACTTTGGGCGTGCGCGATATGACCCTGATCACCAATTCACCCAGTCCAAACGTGGTGGGGCTGGACGGTTATGATCTGACCATCAGCGGCACCCGGCCTATCCCAAGCAAAGGCGACTGATATGGCAGAAAGTGAACGCCACTACACCTTGCCGGTTCCCACATTCAAGAAACCGCCGAAACTGTTGATCGTGGTGGCACCCTATTACAAAGACATCGCCGATCAATTGCTTGAAGGCGCGCGCACAGCAATTGCAAACGTCGGTGGCACCTCCGAGACCATCGAGGTTCCCGGCGCACTGGAAGTGCCGAATGCCATTCGCATCGCCGCCCGCAGCGGGGACTTTGACGGCTTTGTCGCCCTTGGCTGTGTGATCCGTGGCGAAACCAGCCACTATGAAACCGTGTGCAACGACAGCTCGCGCGGGCTGTCATTGCTGGGACTTGATGGCCTGTGTCTGGGCAACGGCATCCTGACCGTTGAAAACCGCCAGCAAGCCGAAGTACGGGCGGATGCCGCCGGGCAAAACAAAGGCGGCGGCGCGGCAGAGGCAGCGCTACATCTGATTGCGCTGACCAGAAAACTGGGGCGAAAATCCAAAGGCATCGGCTTTAAACCAGCCTCTGAAAATATCATCATCGCTGATGACGGGCCGGACAGCCAAATCCCATGACCAAGGCCAGCACTGACGCCAAACGCCAGATGAAATCGGCCTCGCGTCTGTACGCGGTGCAGGCGCTGTTTCAGATGGAGGCCTCGGACGTAGGCCTCAAGGACGTGCAACAACAATTCGAAGACCACCGCTTTGGTGCCGAGATCGAGGGCGATGTTTACGCTGAAGGAAATATCACGCTGTTTCGCACCATTTTGAAAAGCGCGGTGAAAAAACAAAGCGAAATTGACAAACTGACCGACCAGGCGCTGGTGGCCAAATGGCCGCTTGGCCGTATCGACCCTACCCTGCGCGCCCTGTTTCGCGCCGCCGGTGCCGAGCTTTTGGGCAACGACACACCGCCCAAAGTGACGATCACGGAATATGTGGACGTGGCCAAAGCCTTCTTCCCGGATGGCAAAGAGGCCAGTTTTGTAAACGCGGTGCTGGATCATATGGCACGCAACATTCAGCCCGATGCGTTGTAGCGGCAAAATCATGGCGCTGGCTATTCAAGCCGCCGCGATGATGGTGTGGCTTGGCGCCGAACTGAACGCACAGCCGGCAATCTATGATCTTGATAAATCTGCCAGCAAAGTAAATTTTATCTACGATTTTGGCGCAACACCGGTGACCGGCTATTTTGAAGATTACACCGTCGAGCTGCTGCTGGATTTTGAAAACGTGGAAAATTCGCAGGTCACAGTGGTTTTTCAAGCCGCGTCGGTTGTAGGCGATAGCGATTTTGAAACCCATGCACTGAAGGGTGAACTGGTGCTGGACGCCAAAAAATTTCCGACAATCCGGTTTATGTCTGACAATTTCACTGTCACTGGCGGCGATATAGCTGTCACCGGCCACATCACAATTCGCGATATTACAAAACCGTTAACCCTGAACGCCAAAATTGACGGAGAAGGTGAACCAGAAAACCTGCACATCATCTTAACCGGCCAGTTCAACCGCCATGATTTTGGCGCCAGCGGGTTTAAGAATGTCGTGGGAGAAATGCTGACAATCGCGGTTGACGCAAAAATAACCCGACGAAAATGAGCTTTCCACGGGCTTTAAAATTCAGTCCAATCGCTGAAAAAAAGCACCGTCACAGCCACCAGCGCAAAAAGCGAATTCGAATTCGCTTAGCAAAACTTTTGCAAAAGTTTAAGCCTGCGAATACGCCGGAACAGGTGTTTGATCTTTACTTCTCAAAGGCCCGACGCGCTTCTTGTTGCATGGAAAGCCGCATCTGCAGTTCCGCCAATTTTGCCATCGCTGCTTTTCGCTCTGCAGGTTCCGAAAGCCCCGCCAATACCGCAGCCTGCGCCTCCACCGCCTTGCGCAACCGAATTTCCTCCGGCACCGCGCCTGCTTCTGCCATGATCCGGTAACCAACGCTGTCCGCAAAATCGCCGCCACCCTGCGCAGGCAGCGGTTTCCCGGCCCCGGCAAGATTGTCCAACTCACCCTTATCAATCGCCTTTTTGATCTGCGCCTCGGCCATCTTCTGTATTTTCATCAGGTGCTCCGAATTTTATTTGCCCCATGATAGCAAAACGGCGCGTGACTGTCGAAAAAACGATAGGTCCGGCGTTTCAGACGGCTAGTGTGCCTTCAACCGTCCCCCACGAGCCCGCCCCGATGCGCCTGCTGATTTCATTTGCCGCCCTTTATCTGGCAGTGGTTTTATTACAGCTAAGCTCTGGTGGAGTGGGGCCGCTGGACGCCCTGTCCGGTATTCAGGAGGGCTTTACCACCACCCAGGTGGGCCTGCTGGGTTCCGCGCATTTCCTTGGGTTTTTCATCGGCTGCTGGTGGGCGCCACGCCTGATGGGCAGTGTCGGGCACTCGCGCACATTCGCGGTGTTTGCCAGCCTTGGCGCTATCGGCATTCTGTCCCACATGGTCTTTGTTCATCCCACGGCCTGGGCCGTTATGCGCATCATGTCGGGCCTGTGCATCGCGGGGTCATATACCGTGATTGAAAGCTGGTTGCAGGCCAAGCTGACCAACCAAATCCGCGGCCGCGCGATGGGGGCCTACCGGGTGGTGGATACCGGCGGATCACTGGCGGCGCAGTTGTTGATCGGCTTTCTGACGCCCGCCCATTATGTCAGCTACATCTTTCTGGCAATCCTGTGCTGCGCTTCCATTTTGCCGCTGGCGCTGACGAACGCCAGCCCGCCAAAAACACCGGCGGCCCCACGTCTGCGTCCGGTTATGGCCATATTGCTGTCCCCATTGGCCGCGGCCGGTGTGGTTACCGCCGGACTGACCAACGCGGCGTTTCGCATGGTCGGGCCGGTTTATGGTCTGGAGGTTGGCCTGAGCGTGGACCAGATTGCGCTGTTTTTGGCCAGTTTCGTTCTAGGCGGCGCGGTTGCCCAGTTTCCGGTCGGCTGGCTGGCGGATAAATTTGACCGCCGCTGGGTTATGATCTGGCTGTCAGTTGCCGCCGTTGCCACCAGCATGGGCACGGCGTTTTTTGGCGCCGGTTCAACTACGTTGGTCTTTGCCGCCGCCGTGTTGTTCGGCTTTACTACATTTCCGATATTTTCCGTGGCCACGGCCCACGGCATCGATTTTGCCAGAGCGGACCAGATCGTTGAAGTCAGCGCCTCGTTCATTTTCCTTTACGCCATCGGTGCCATTGCCAGCCCGTATATATCCTCGTTTCTCATCCAGCTTTACGGCCCGTCAGCGCTGTTTATATTCATCGCCGCCGCGCATATTGTCCTGGTGATATTCAGCCTGCTGCGCATGGCGTCACGCCCCACATCCGGTGCCCGGCGGCGTTATATCTACGTGCCGCGCACGTCGTTTCTGATTGGTCGATTGATCCGACGAAGACGCACAAAACAGCCGCCGGGATAGCGATGGCTTATTCCGGTTGGAACCCGGACACCAATCGTCGCAGCCCGATAACAGCGCCCACCGCGATGGCCGCCAGTGTAACCGGGGCCGAGTAGGACAAAGTCGAAAACGCCGATACCCCCTGCCCGATTGTGCATCCCAGCGCGATAATGCCGCCAACGCCCATCAGGGCCGCGCCCATCATCTGGCGGCCCAGTTCACGGGCGTCCTCGCAGGCCTCCCAGCGGAAACTGCCTTTGAACAACGAGCCAAGAAACCCGCCGACAATCACCCCAAACACCGAACCAACCGCAAAATTGATGCCGCCCGCCGAAGAGGTCATGGTGTAAATCATCGTGCGCCCCAGCGGAGCGGTGAACGAATGCGCCTGCACAGAGGTTTCGCCAAGCGAGGTTTCTGCCAGATAACTGGTGCCCCACCAGCTGCTGATCACCGCCAGCCCAACCGCCGCCGCCCAGAATGTTGTATTCGGCGAGCGGCGTATATCAACGTGCATCATTCCCCACACCAAAAAACCAAGGCCGATGACAATTGCGATCACCAGAACCGGGATTGAGGTATAGTCTGCCATCAGATGCGCAATGCCCTGATTTGCTGTCGCATCATTGGTGTGAAACACACGTTCGCGCAGTGCAGCCAACGGACCACCAAGAGTGAAAGCGCTAAAGATGGCCGTCACAATAACCACAACCAGTGCACGCAGATCGCCGCCGCCGATACGCGCCAACGCGCTGAAACCGCAGTTTCCGGCGTAGGCCATGCCGTAACCAAAAACCAGCCCGCCGAATATACTGGCCAGCGGGTTCCATTTTGTAGAGTAAGATATTGTATCCGCAAAGTTGAATGAACTGAACTCTGCCAGCAAGAAAGTACCTATGATCGCCACGCCAAGGGTAATCCCCCACTGGCGCAGGCGTCTGGGATTTTCGCCGTAAACCGCGCTTTCGATCGCACCTAACGTGCAAAAATCGCCCACCCGCACAGCCAGCCCCAGCGTGATACCACCGATTGCGCCAACCAGCGCAGCCAGCACACCGACGGGCAGGCTTTCCATCAAACTTTCCCTACTGGTTCAACTTGGGACACCTCAGCATCTTCACCGCAAAACATATCATAAACCATCTCGATCATCTTGCGCGATTTTTCGTCCTGCAAGGAATAGTAAATCGCTTTGCCGTCGCGGCGGTAACCCACCAGACCTTCCAGCCTGAGCCGTGCCAGCTGTTGCGAAACCGCAGCCTGACGCGAAGACAACAGCCGCTCAAGATCGGTTACAGATTTTTCACCAGACGCCAGATGACACAGGATCATCAACCGCCCCTCGTGCGCCAGCGCTTTCAGAAAATCGGACGCCGCCATCGCGCTGTCGATCATCCGATCCATTTCGCTTTCATCAAAACTGGGTTTTGGTTTTGGTTCAGCGGTGTCCATTCAAAGTCCCGTTTATGAAGGCATGCTATTTATTTACCAGGTGGTCAGTCAAGAATTTTCCGGGATATCCGGCAATCTTGCCATAATCAAGCCCAGCATGCCCCAAAATAAATCTTCGCCGGGGTAACCTTCGATGCGCCCAACTTCCCTGCCGTCGTCAACTAAAACGAACGTCGGTGTGTAATATGGTTCAGCCCCCACCACCACACCCTCGGGCAGCGGGTCGTCCAATTCCTGCACGATCAATTGCGCCACCTGTGCCTCGGTGGTCTTGTCATAAATGACGCCCACCTCTTCGTGCCACTGTTCACAATAGGGGCAACCGATCTCTTCAAACATGATCAACAAGGTCTCGGACCGTGCCGGATCGCTGACCACGAACAGCATCGCGATGCTGGTTAAGGCGGCTTTAAACCATGCCATTTTTATTACCCCAAATCTGTTTCCAAGCGGGCTCTATTGGACATATATAAAAAATGTAATATGAATTTGCAATCAACGCAAGGAATCGTCATGTTTTTTGATGTGTCATATTTCGGGGCCTTTGGCGCCGGGTTGTTGTCTTTCCTATCCCCCTGCATTTTGCCGATCGTGCCGTTTTACCTGTCGTATCTGGCCGGTATCACCATGAACCAGTTTACCGATGCGGGCACATTGAACGACGGCAGCCGCAGGCGCGTGGTCTTGGCCTCAATTCTGTTTGCGGCAGGCATAATCACGATCTTCACCGGACTTGGCGCTGCAGCAAGTGCGTTTGGGCAGGTCCTGCGGGAATATTTTGACATCCTGCGCTATGTTGCCGGTGGCCTGATCATCGTTATGGGCCTGCATTTTATCGGCGTGTTCAAGATTGGCCTGCTGTACCGCGAGGCGCGCATTGATACAGGTACCAAGCCGGTCTCGCTGATCGGTGCCTATGTGGTCGGTCTTGCGTTTGCCTTTGGCTGGACGCCCTGCGTCGGGCCGATCCTGACCGCCATCCTGTTTGCCGCCGGGGCGCAGGACTCTGTGATGCAGGGGACAACGTTGTTGTTGGCCTACGGCCTTGGCATGACCCTGCCGTTCATTCTGGCCGCCATGTTCGCCAGTTATTTCATGAAATTCTTTGCGCGTTTTCGCAAACACCTGGGCCTGATGGAAAAAGGCATGGGCGGATTGCTGGTGCTGTTCGGCGCTTTGATCCTGACCGGACAAATCAATCGAATCGCGCAATGGCTGCTGGATACCTTCCCGCAGTTTACCGCCGCGGTGGCTGCCTGAATTCCCAGGCAACCCTCAATATCGGAGACAACCTGACAATGTTAAAACTGTTTTACGCAGCGATAATTGGACTTTTTGCCACGGCCTCATTTGCCGTCGAACTGGGCGAGGACGGCCTTCACAAGACGCCGTGGATGGAAACCACATTCAAGGATATGACCGAGGATTTGGAAGCCGCCAAAGAGCAGGGAAAGCGGCTGGTGATATTTTTTGAACAGCGCGGCTGCATTTACTGCACCAAGATGCACAACGAGGTTTTTCCCGATCCCGAAATCGAGGCCCTGATTACCGAAAAATATTACGTCGTCCAAATGAATTTGTTTGGCGATGAAGAGGTTACAGATTTTGACGGCACGGTTTTAAGCGAAAAGAAAATGGCGCGGCGGTGGGGTGTGGTGTTCACACCAACCATTCTGTTTATGCCGGAAGAGGCTGGCGAAGAGGGCAACGCCGGACAGGCGGCGGTGGCCACTATGCCGGGCGCTTTTGGCAAGTTTACAACTTACAACATGTTCAAATGGGTGTCGATCAGGGGCTACGAAACCGAAGAGCACTTTCAAAAATACCACGCCAGAATGGTCAACGAAAAGTTGCAGAATTCCAATTAGAACCCAATCAAATTCAAAAAATCGCATTTGTTGTTGTTTTTCGCTCTGAAAAGTAATAATGGTGAAGTCTCAAACTCAGGGAGGAATACATGAAGCCAATTAAAATGGCACTGATTTCCGCCGCCGCTGTAATGCTCGGTTCCGCCGCTGCTGCACAAATGGTCGGTCCGGATGATGTAACGTTTGCGGACGGCGCGGTTGCGGCGTCCCTGACGGGTTCTGCTGGTGATGCAGTCAACGGTCGTAAAGTGTTCGCAAACCGCAAACAGGGCAACTGTCTTGCATGCCACGCAAATACTGAAATGCCAGAACAGACGTTCCACGGTGAAGTCGGGCCATCGCTTGATGGTGTGGCGGACCGCTGGGAAGAAGCCGAACTTCGCGGTATTCTTGTAAATTCAAAAGAAACTTTTGAAGGAACAATTATGCCATCTTTTTACCGCCTCAAAAACGGCGTTCGCCCGCTGAAGAAATTTGACGGCAAGACCATCTTAACAGCCGAGCAGGTCGAAGACGTGCTGGCGTACATTCAAACCCTTAAAGAATAACAGGAGAGTTCTATGAACCTGTCAAGACGACATGCACTTGCCCTTGGTGGCGCTGCGGTTACGGTTTCGTTGATTCCGGTTAGCTTCGCTTCTGCGGCTTCGCACAATGCAATGGTGACTGACGCTATCGCTGAATATACCGGCGGCGCTGATGTTGCTGAAGGCGGCGTAACACTTACCGCCCCTGAAATCGCTGAAAACGGCAATACAGTTCCCGTTGGTGTTGATGCACCGGGCGCGACCGGCATTCTGCTGCTGGCGGACGGCAACCCGGCACCAATCGTAATCGCACTTAACTTTGGCCCACTGTCCGGCGGTTCAGGCGCATCGACGCGGATCCGCCTTGCCGGAACCCAAAATGTGGTTGCGGTTGCAAAAATGGCTGACGGTACCTTCAAAAGTGCCTCTGCTGCGGTGAAAGTCACAATCGGCGGCTGCGGCGGCTAATCTTTTAGAATTGGAGAAAGTAAATGGCTACTAAACCACGCGTCAAAGTGCCCAAATCAGCGGCTGTCGGCGATGTCATCACAATCAAAACACTGATCAATCACAAAATGGAATCCGGTCAGCGTAAAAACAAAGAAACCGGCGAGAAAATCCCTCAGCAAATCATCAATTCGTTTGTCGCCACGTTTAACGGCACGGAAGTCGTGAATTTCACACCTCACGGTGCAATCTCGGCCAATCCGTTCTTTGAGTTCACGATGAAAGTTCCCGAAGCCGGGGATTTGCATTTTGTGTGGATGGATCAGTCTGGCGCTGTATTTGAAACAACCAAATCCATCGCGATTGGCTAAAACCAACAACAACAGGGAGTTTAAGCCATGAATATACTTACTAAAACAACGATGATCGGTGGAATGTTCGCCGTGTCGCTTGGCTTTGCGGCAACTGCG
>CAYZQS010000020.1:0-15119 GCA_964480735.1 uncultured Rhodobacterales bacterium | reverse complement strand
GGTGTTTACATCCGTGCGGACCACCTTAGCCAGGGCCAGATCAACGGCTTCCCGGCTTACCGCTTGAAAAACACCAAGCTGAACTCTGTTCACGCCCGCTTTAAAGGCTGCATGAAAAACATTCGTGCCACACCTTACAAGCCGGGTGGCGACGAGTTCCGTGCGCTGGAACTGTATGTCGCGTCCCGCGGCAACGGCCTGCCAATCGAAGGCCCGTCAGTGCGTAACTAATCTCTGATCCCTTCGGGGGTTTAGGAAAAATTGGGCCCTCTCCTTTCCGTAAGGAGGGGGCCTTTTTTAATAGACGCCCCAAACGGGCCCCTTTTACACGGAGAATACCCATGATTTCCCGACGCGATTTTCTGCAGGCCTCTATGGCGACAACCGCCATTTACGGCGCATCCGGCTTTGGCCAGTGGTCGCGCCTTGCGGCCCAGCAATCCATGACCCAGGACAAGCTGCTGGAATTTGAAACCTTCGGCAATGTGTCCCTGATCCACCTGACAGACATTCACGGCCAGATGAAACCGGTCTATTTCCGCGAGCCGGAAATTAACCTTGGCGTTGGCGACGCCCGCGGCAACGTTCCGCATGTTACCGGTGCGGAATTCCGCAAGCGCTATGGCATAGAAGACGGCTCCGCTTCGGCCTATGCCCTCAGCTATGATGATTTCAGTTCGCTGGCCAAAACCTACGGCAAAATGGGCGGGCTTGACCGCGTGGCAACCGTGATCAATTCCATTCGCGCCGCCCGCCCCGACGCCCTGTTGCTGGACGGCGGCGACACATGGCACGGTTCGTACACAACCTATCACACGCAGGGCCAGGACATGGTCAATGTGATGAACGCGCTGAAACCCGACGCCATGACGTTCCACTGGGAATTCACTTTGGGCAGCGAGCGCATCCAGCAATTGATCAGCGAAGTTCCTTACGCATCGCTGGGTCAGAATATTTTTGACGCCGAATGGGATGAACCCACGGAACTGGTGGAGCCATACAAATTCTTTGAACGCGGCGGCGTAAAGATCGCCGTCATCGGCCAAGCGTTTCCCTATATGCCGATTGCCAACCCAGGCTGGATGTTCCCGGAATATTCGTTCGGCATCCGCGAAGACCGCATGGCTGAAATGGTCGCCGAAGTGCGCGCCAAGGGGGCCGAACTGGTGGTTTTACTGTCCCACAACGGTTTTGACGTGGACAAGAAAATGGCACTACAGGTGCCCGGAATTGACGTGATCCTGTCCGGCCACACCCACGACGCCGTGCCCGAACCCGTTATCGCCGGTGACACCATCATCATAGCAACCGGTTCTAACGGCAAATTCGTCTCCCGCGTTGATCTGGACGTGCGGGACGGCAAAATGATGGGCTTTCGGCACAAGCTGATCCCGGTCTTTGCCGATGTGATCGAGGCTGACAAAGACGTTGCCGCCGTCATAGACGCCCAGCGTGCGCCATACATGGATCAGCTGATCGAAGTGATCGGCCAGACCGACAGCCTGTTGTACCGGCGGGGCAATTTTGCCGGCACATGGGATGATCTGATCGCCGAAGCGTTGATCGAGGAACGCGACGCCGATATTTCCCTTTCACCCGGTGTGCGCTGGGGTCCATCCCTGCTGCCCGGTGCTGACATCACCCGCGAAGACATCTTTGGTGTCACCTCGATGTCATACGGCAAAGCCTACCGCACCGAAATGACCGGTGAATTTCTTAAGATCGTTCTGGAAGACGTGGGCGACAACCTGTTCAATCCCGATCCCTACCTGCAACAGGGCGGTGATATGGTCCGGGTTGGCGGTATGAGCTTTGGCTTTGACATCAGCAAGAAACAGGGCGACCGGGTTTCCGACATGACATTGCTGAAAACCGGCGATCCCATTGATCCGTCACGCACCTACACCGTCGCCGGTTGGGCCAGCGTGAACGAAGGCACCGAGGGTCCGCAGATTTGGGATTTGGTTGAAGGCTACATCAAGCGCAAAGGCACGGTTACTGTAGCACCCAGCCAATCGGTTAAAATACTGGGAGCTTAGAGAAAAGCGCGCCCCGGACCGGCTCCGGGGCGCTCGAGCGTACCTATACCCTGATTTTCGGGCCAAAAGATCACTAAGTAACGTGGGTGTGACCAATTCGTCGGCAACTCATTCATTTATTTACCTTTTATACTATGCTACTTTGTTGTTAGTCATCAGGAGGTAAGACCATGCTTTTACGCCGCGTACTGTTCTCTATCGTTGCTATTATCGGATTTTCAACCGCATCCTATGCCCAGGAAGACGGCGGCACAGGATTGCACACTCAGCCGTGGATTATCGACTCCTTCCTTGAATTTTCTGACGATCTTGCAGAGGCGGCGGCAGAAGGCAAAGATCTGTTGGTCCTGGTAGAGCAGGATGGTTGCCCCTATTGCGCAGAATTGCACGCGGTCAACTTTGAACGCGACGAAATCGTCGACTATATTAAGGAACATTTCGTCGTCATCCAGCTTGATTTATTCGGTGCCCGCGGCACGGTTGATTTTGACGGTGAAGAAATGGAAGAGCGCGATCTGGTGTTCAAATGGGGGGCGCAATTCACCCCAACCACGATTATCTTTTCCGCGGAAAAGACCGACGCGGAAAGTTACCGCGACGCTGAAGTTTTCCGCCTGCCGGGATATTTGAAGCCGTTCCACTATATGTCTTCGCTGGAATACGTGGGCGAGAAAATATACAAGGAAATGTCGTTTCAGCGTTACTTGCAGGCAAAATTCGCCGAACTGGCAGAACAGGGCATCACGCCGGACGTCTGGTAAGGCCAGACTGCAATATCAACAGGCTATTGGCGGATTAACCTCATAAATTCTGGTAGTCGCGCTGCGGCTGAAACCACGTTACAAGGGATACCCTCATGTTGACCAAACGCTTGTTCCTCGCATTGATCGCGCTTGTCGTGTTGGCGGCGCCCACAGTGGCGCAGGAAAACGGCACACTGGATGAATTTGGACTGCACTTTCAGGACTGGTTTTTTCAGGGTCCGTTGAACATGCAGGACATCCAAATGCAGGCCAGCGCGGAAGGCAAAGGCGTGATCGTGCTGTTTGAACAGCGCGGTTGCCAGTATTGCGCCCTTTTGCACGCGGAAAATTTTACCAGAGTTGAAGTGACGGACTTCATGAAAAAGTACTTCATCACCGTGCAACTGAACATGTTTGGCGAAAAACCGGTCGTCGATTTTGACGGCTCTGTTTTAACCGAGGATCAGCTTACGGATCGCTGGGGTGTGCAATATTCCCCGACAACGCTGGTATTTGCCAGCCAGTCCGCGCCGATGACCTCGCGCGAGGACGCTGAAAGTTTCCGCCTGCCCGGGTATCTGAAACCGTTTTATTATCTGGCCGCGTTTGATTACCTGATCTCAGGCAAATGGGAAACAGAGCGTTTTCAGGCCTACGTGGACGACCGGGTCGCCAAGGCTATCCAAGCGGGGATCGACCCCGAACTCTGGTAACAATCTTTGCGGTAAAAATGATTTTTCAGTGCAATTTCGGGCCATTCGCTGTACAATTTACCAAACCCAAACGTCAGGAGTACCCGATGCGCCGCTTTCTTTCAATTCTGGCCGCAGTTGCGTTGCTGCCGGCCATCGCCTTAGCTCAGGACACCACAGTTTATAAAGTGAACGGCACCTATGACGACGCCGAATTCAACTTTGAAAACGCCATTATTGACCGTGGTTTGACGATCGGCCTGACCAGCGACGTGTCTGATATGCTTAATCGTACAGGCCCGGCTGTGGGTGACGAAACCGAAGTGCTGGCAAACGGCACGGTTTTCATGTTCTGCTCGGCTCTTTTGTCGCGCAAGGTGATAAAGATCAACCCAGCCAATGTATCTTATTGCCCTTACGGCGTTTTCATCTATGAACCGGCGGGCGACAGCGGCGATGTGTTCGTCGGCTACCGCAATTTGCCGGCGGGCGAAATGCAGGAGGTGCAGTCCCTGCTGGACGAGATTGCCCGCGAGACCGCCGACCAGTAATCCGCGTGGATCGCCGCACAGGTGCCATTAACCGCGCCACTGACTATTTTGATGGCGGTTCATTTCTGACGGATTTGACCGCACTGGTCGGGATAAAAAGCGAAAGTCAAAAGCCAACGCGGCGGCCGGAACTTTACCGGTATCTGCACGAAGGCATGGCGCCGCACTTGCACAAACTTGGCGTTGACTACACCGTTCATGACAACCCGGACCCCAAGGGTGGGCCAATTCTGGTTGGCCAACGCATTGAATCTGCTGACTTTCAAACCGTCCTCACCTACGGCCACGGCGATGTTGTCAACGGCCAAAGCGCGCAATGGCAGGACGGGTTGCAGCCGTTTGTTGTGGCTGACAGGCACGGTAAAATATTTGGCCGCGGAACGGCAGACAACAAGGGCCAGCACCTGATCAATCTTGCGGCACTGGATTGCGTGCTGCAGGAAAATGGCGCGCTAGGCTTTAATTTGAAAGTCATCATAGAAACATCAGAAGAAACCGGATCTGCCGGGTTGTTGGATTTTTTTGAAGCCAACAAAAGCACTCTACGCGCTGACGTTTTGATCGCCTCAGACGGCCCGCGCCTGCAACCGGACACGCCAACAGTTTTCATGGGCACAAGGGGTGCCGTCAACTTTGACCTGTCTGTTAACCTGCGCAAAGGCGCCAATCATTCCGGCAACTGGGGTGGTTTGCTTTCCGATCCCGCGATCATTCTGGCCCACGCCATCGCCACAATCACGGACGCGCGCGGGCGCATTTTGGTGCCCCAGTGGCGACCTGACAGCCTGACACCTGACATCAGCGCCGTGCTGCGGGACCTGCCGGTTGGCGGTGGCGGCGTAGAGATCAGTGACGGCTGGGGCGAAGCAAACCAAAGCCCGGCAGAACGGGTGTTTGGCTGGAATTCTTTCACCGTGCTGGCAATGAAAAGCGGTGTGCCCGAGGCCCCGCAAAACGCCATCTCCGGGTCTGCTGCTGCCGCCTGCCAGCTGAGGTTTGTTGTTGGCACCGACGAGGCCGATATCCTGCCTGCCCTGCGTCGGCATCTGGATCAAGCGGGGTTCGGGCAGGTCAAAATCAACCAGACAGAAGCAAGGACCGCCAGCGCCACGCGCCTTGATCCGGACAATGAATGGGTCCGGCTGGTTGCCGCCTCGATCGCCGAGACCTGCGGCATCGCCCCGCATATTCTGCCCAACCTTGGTGGTTTTGTGCCCAACAAGCTGTTCAGCGAAACCCTTGGCCTGCCCACCATTTGGGTGCCGCATTCCTATGCCGGTTGCAACCAGCACGCCCCGAACGAACACATCCTGAAATCCGTAACGCTGGACGCATTGCGCAATATGACCGGGGTGTTTTCTGACCTTGGCGACCCGGACAGATCCGGCAAATGAAAGCTGAATTGAATTTGTTTAGCCTGATAATTATGGCCACGTTCGCTTATTTTGAGTGCTCGGGCGTCACTACAGCGTTTCCGGTTTGCATTGAAACAGGGTTTCATTTGGCCAACCGAGGCCGCTTATGTTTGCATGGGCATTTGGTGGGCCGCATGATTCCACTACAACTGGAAACGCTTGTATTATGAATTTCCGTGTCTCCATGCGAAGATGGAACCTCTGCCCGCCACTCGAATTATTGCGGGCAGAGGCGATGCGTGGATCGTGAAACGCTTGGTCTTGCAGGACCGCTGTAAAGTAGGATCACATCGTCTTCGCATGAGGCCCGTACGGATACGCAGTCGCCAAAAGCGCTGCATGACAAGCAAGGGACATTTGAAGATGACGGACGATACCATTGGAACTGACAATTCCAAATACAAACTCGACGTGCATCGGCTGAGCGATGGCACATTCGTGCAGTTCCTGAACACCAAACGTGGCTTTACGACCTTGTATCGGTGGATCGGTGGCGTGATGCCTGCCAGCGTGGTTTATGAACCCACCAGGGCTTATCACGGCGCGTTCAAGGCCGCGTTGGCGGAGCATTTGCCGCGGGTTAAGGTAAACCCGAAGCACGCGCGCCGGTTCGCGCAAAGCCGTGGTGCGGGTGCCAAAGGGATTTCACCCGGTTACGGCATCCTTCGCCCCATTGGCCTTGCATGATATTCACATCGCGCTGCAGCCAATAAAACGACGGGCTGCCGTATGACGGGCTACCGTATCTGGAAGAAACCGGGTGCTTGCGAATAAGGGTGAAGGGCTCGAATGTTACCTAACTTCACGCAACCTAACATCCTTTCGGATCCGGAAAATTGCCTGGTGGTGTTGAGGCCGCAAAAGGCGTGATTTTTGGCGCTGCAAAAAGGCAGAACTATATCTCCGCCAAAACCTGTTCCGTCGCCCGTCCCAAACGTTGGACGATCAAATCAACATCTGCATCCGCCATCACAAACGGCGGGGCCAGCAGCACGTGGTCGCCCGATTTGCCGTCCCGCGTGCCGGACATCGGATAGCAGATCAGCCCCTCGGCAAAAGCGGCTTTCTTGATCCGCGCGGCCACACCCAGCGCCGCATCAAACGGCGTTTTGTGGTCTCGGTCCGCCACCAGCTCCACCCCCCAAAACAGCCCGCGCCCGCGAATATCGCCCACATGGGGGTGCTGACCAAAAGCCGCCTCAAGCGCGGCCTGCATCAGCCCGCCCAGTTCCCGCGCGCGCTCAACCAGCCCGCGGTCCAACACCGCCCGCACCACTGCCAAGCCAACGGCACAAGCCACCGGATGCCCGTTATAAGTATGCCCGTGCTGAAAAAAACCGGAGCCGTCGCGCACTGCTGCGTAAATATCACCGGAACACATCATCGCGCCAATCGGTTGATAACCCGCGCCCAACCCTTTGGCGATGCACAATATATCCGGAACAACGCCATCCGCCTCGCAGGCAAACAGATGCCCGGTGCGGCCCATTCCGCACATCACCTCGTCCAGGATCAACAACACGCCGTAGCGGTCACAAATCTCCCGCACCCGCTGAAAATACCCGTCCACCGCGCAAACCGCACCCAGCGTTGCCCCCACCACAGGTTCCGCCATAAACGCCATTACGCTGTCAGGCCCAAGGCGCAAAATTTCGTCTTCCAGCTCATGTGCCGCCCGCTGGCCATAATCCGCAGCACTTTCGTCATCCCGGCACAAGGCATATTCGTAACAGGGATTGATGTGGCTGACGTCAATCAGAATGGGCTCAAATTGCGCCCGCCGCCAGGCATTTCCGCCAGCCGAAAGCGCTCCAATTGTATTGCCGTGAAAGCTTTGCTTGCGCGCAATCAGATGCCGCCGCTGCGGCTGGCCGATCTCGACAAAATATTGCCGGGCCAGTTTGATCGCCGCCTCTGTCGCCTCGGACCCGCCGCTGGTGAAATAGACTTTTTCCAGACCGTCCGGCGCGTGTTCAATCAGCAAGTCCGCCAGTTCCTCTGCCGGTTCTGAGGTCAAAAACCCGGTATGCGCAAAGGCCATGCGGTCCAGTTGATCCTTGGCCGCCTGAATGATTTCCGCGTCGCCATGCCCCAGACAAGACACCGCCGCTCCGCCGGAGCCGTCAAAATAGCGTTTGCCGTCCGCATCAATCAAATAGCAGCCTTCGCCGCTAACCGCGACCGGTGGTGCAACTTTGGTGTGGCGTGGAAATACGTGGCTCATGGCGGAAATCGTACAGCTGTTTTCATATCTTGTTGAGGTTAACCAAGGCTGGGCGAAATCGAAAGCGGTTAATCTGGGCCTTTGAAGCGCAAAAAGGCACCGAACGACGTCCGGAGCCTTTTGCAATCACTCACCGCTACCGTTAAATCACGTCATATTGTCCATGCGTGCGGTCACCTGAACCTTGCCGGTCACGGCCTCTGACCATTTCAGTTCGATCTGGTTTTCATTGACCCCTTTTCTGACCAGCGCATAAGGCTGCGTGAATACACCCACGCTTGATGCGTTCTTGATCTTGCCCTCCGGCACAACCGACATCACCTCGCGGGCGTAGCCACCAAACGGCAGATACTTAGAAAAATCAACGGTCCAGGTTGCGGATGTTGTTGCCTCGCTGCTGTCCAGCGTCACCGGATTGTAACTGCGGTCATCAATGCTGTTAAACGTGTTCCCGGCCACCAAAATATTCCGGGCCAGCCCCATATCCAGCGGTGCGATCGATGCATCCACGGCCTCTACCCGTTGCAACGTGCCACCGCCGGCATGTTTAAACACATTGCCGGAAATATTCACCCCGTTGATATAGTGATTCGTGCCGTAAGGTTTGATCTGTATAAACCGGAACCAGGCCGCGGAACCGCTGGAGTAAAAATTATTACTGTCAATCGTCAGCGCCCCAAAGGAAAAGCCACTGACGTGATCCGGTGTTTCGTCGATTTCATTGGTCCACTCAACAAAACAATTGTCGATGTAGTTGTTACTTATTATCGTGTTGCAGCTGTTCTCGGTCAGAATAATCCCGGCCGTGCGCAAACCGGCGGGGGAACTGTCACCCTGGAAAAAGTGGTTGCCGGTGATGATATTGCTGACACCGTGCAGCACCCCAAAATGCAGAAAGCGCGAGGCCCGGTTGTTGCGAATTTTCGCATCATTGGCGTTAACATTAAATCCAATCGAGATGCGATCAACCGCGTCGGTGGTCTGCTCGTCTGATAAAAACTGGTTTCGGTCCAGCATCAATCCGGCACACCCGTTGCCACTGGACGTCAGCCCGCGGTTTTTTGGCGTGGTGAAAAAACAATCCTTTACCTGAAAAATCAACCCGTCAGAGGGCAGTAAAACGCCGCTGCAGTTGCCCTGACACAGAAACTCGATATCTGACAAAACAAATCTTGTCAGACTGGTAAATCCGGAAAAATCCAAAAGATACTTGAACCGCTCAAACGTGTAGGTTTGCGACGCAGGGGCCGCGTATAGGGGCGCGCTTAGCTCAATCGTGCCCGCGCCCACATCTTTGGACCGCACATATATTTCCCGCCCAACGCCGGTTCCGGTCACCAAAGAACCCACCGGAATCGACGCCACGTTGGTCACGTTCGACAGCTCGGTTTTTGTACCGGTACTGTAAGAGGCACTGGAACTAAAAACCTCATTGTCCCAATTCGCACCAGGGATAACCCCCAGTTGCCCGTTTTTCAGCACCCGCCGGTTGGCAAAGGTGTCTTTGTTGTCCACAACCGCATGCACATCAATCGGCGCGTCCAGCTCGATCCGCCGCCCGCACATGTCCAGCGACTCGTGATCGGTGAAATTGAACAACGCCTGCAGGCCCTTTTTCAGCCCCAGCACCTCGTTGCCAAAAGCCTCCACATAGGTGGGCAGATCGAAATTCTTCACCATTGAAAACCGCACCGCGTCGGCCATGGTCACGGTGCCTTCAAACCGGATTTCGCTGTCAATCGTGATGTTGCTGCCGATCAGATAAGTGCCTTCAGACACAAACACCGTGCGCCCGCCCGCGGCTGTGTCTGCCGCTTCAAAGGCCGCAAAATCATCCGCCACGCCGTCACCGATGGCGCCATAATCACGCACATCCACCCAGTCCATTAGCTTGCGGTGAAACACATTTGTCGCATCTTCAATCACGATGCTTTCTATGCGCACAACCCCGCCATCCGGCCCGGTCAGATCAAGCCCGAAATGCCCGTACGTGGGTGTGGTCCCCCAGATCATGTCAACGCCGGTCCGGTTGCCCGCGCCCACATAGGCTTCTACAGTCACAACCTCACCATACGTCGTCAGCGCCGCAGCGGTGCCCACTTCCGTCAGCCCGCTGACGTGATTGTTGCCGCTGTCACCGGCCCAGGCCGCGATCTGCACCGTCGGCAGGTTGCCACTCATGGCTTTGATACGGGCAGAGATTTTCAGATAGCATCCCGCAGAAAGCGGCGTTTCCCCCATGAACCGCAGTTTTTGTGTCGCGCTGGTTTTCGTCATTTCAAGACAACCGCCAAAATCGGCATCGGCTGGAACAAACGCCGCGTTCGCCGCCCCGTCGTAGGTGGTCGAGCCCGGCGTTCCGTCCTGATCCGACCACACATCCAAACCGTCCGCAAAATCTGCCGGCATCAGCGTCACACCGTCGGTAATTACCTTGTTCATTAAAAAGTCCTTTCAGATACAATTCAAATTCGGGACACAAGAATGCCCACCACAAAATCTGCGGTTTAATTGTGTTGAATTCTCAAGATTTATCGCCGGACCACCAAAACCGACGACAAGCGGGTAACACAGGTATGCTAAAAATGTATTAAATTTGGCTGTATTCAGGTATCAAATACGCATACGAAAGGACAGTGGCGTCTGACATTGAAAGGTTTACCGATGATTATTCTGGTTAAAATATTCCACTTTATCGCCCTCGCGATGGGCATTGGCGGCGGCATTACCAATATGGTTCTGGGCCTCCGCGCAGCCAGCGCTGAAGCACCTGCGAAAATAGCGTTGAACATGGCACAGGGCGCGGTTGGCAAGGTCGCGACGGCTGGTCTGGTTCTGCTGTGGCTCACCGGAATTTATCTCTGGATTGCCCTACATGGCGCTGCCCTTTCCACTCAACTTTCGTTTCAGATAAAACTGGCCGGCGTCATCAGCCTGACCCTGATTTCGGCCTACGCAAACATCATGGCAATGAATGCCGCCAAAGCCGGTAAAGGTCCGGACCCGGTTAAAATGAAACGCGCCGGCATGGGCATGATGCTGTCCGCACTTGTTGCCCTGATCGCCGCGGTGGTCACATTCACCTGAATTCAGGCGCCAACATCCGGCGCTGCCAGCAACTGCACGCCGTTGATCTGCCAGCCATTTTCTGTCTCGATCATCTCGTATTCCAGCGCATGAAACACACCGTCAGCGTCAGTCACCAAAACCTTTTGGTACAGGCGCCCACCGGCCTCGCGGGTTTCCAAATACCGCACATCAGAGGTGCGCCATACCATCGGAAAACCGTTGCGCACCATCTGGCCAAACCGTTCGTGGTTGCCAAATATCCGCCGGATCACCGGCGTTGCATACTCAAACGCCGATTCAAAATCGTCCACCTGAAAGGCGTCAATCTGTGCCGAAATCACATCCGAAACGCTAAGTTTTTCATCCTGCGCCGAAACCGCACCTGCAAACAATAAAACCAAAACTGTGACAAAAATGGACTTCATAATCCTACCTCCCACCAATCTGGTAAAACCATAGGCTCAAAACCCCAAACGTCAAAATCACATTTGCTTTTGCCCGCTTCTTTTCGGCAAGAATATCCTCGCTGAAGGCATTAAACCCTAACCTGCAACAAGCTCGCCCCGCAGCGCTTTTTCAATCAGTTCCACAGTCTCATCCACCCCGTAAAGTGCAATAAACCCACCAAACCGCGGCCCCTGAGACGCGCCCAACAGCACTTCATACAGTGCCTTGAACCAGTCCCGCAAAGGCTCAAACCCGTGATCCTTGCCAACCGCAAACACCATCGTCTGCAGCGCCTCACCGTCCAGCCCGCCATCCCAGCCGCGCAGCCGTGCGGCCAAATCCACAAGGGCTGTCCGCTCAACGTCATCTGCCAAACGGAACACCCGGTTGGGGGCCACAAAATCCTCAAAATACCGCAACGCAAATCCCGCCGCCGCGTCCAGATCAGGGTGGGTAGCAGGCGTTGCCTCCGGTGCATATCGTTTGATAAATCCCCAAAGCCCGTCTTTGTCTTTGGCCGATGCCACAGAGGCCAGGTTCAGCAACATCGCAAATGGCACCACCATATTGGACGCGGGCGGATGCCCTTCGTGAATATGCCAAACCGGATTGTTCAGACGCGCACCCGCGTCCTGATCCGCAAACCCGCGCAAATGTTGATGGTATTCATCCACGGCCTTTGGAATAACATCAAAAAACAATCGCTTGGCGGTTTTTGGCTTTTGATACATAAACAAAGACAGGCTTTCCGGTGCGCCATAACTCAGCCATTCCTCAAGGCTCAGCCCGTTGCCTTTGGATTTTGAAATCTTCTGCCCGGCCTCGTCATTAAACAGTTCATAGGTCAACGTTTGCGGCGCGGGCCTGCCCAGTGCGCGGCAAATTTTGCCGGCTTGTGTCACGCTGTCGATCAAATCCTTGCCCGACATCTCGTAATCCACCCCCAACGCCGCCCAGCGCATGGCCCAATCGGGCTTCCACTGCATTTTCACATTGCCACCGGTAACAGCCAACTCCACCCGTTCCCCGTCCGGTTCCGCGTACACAATCGTGCCCGCCGCCACATTCCGCTCCAGCGTTGGCACCTGCAACACATGGCCGGTTTTCGGACTGACCGGTAGGAATGGTGAATAGGTTTTCTGCCGCTCGCCACCCAATGTGGGCAGCATAATCTCCATAATCGCGTCATACCGCTCCAGCGCCACCAGCAGCATCGCATCAAACCGCCCGGCCTGGTAATAGGCGGTGGATGACGCAAATTCATACTCAAAGCCAAAATCATCCAAAAATGCGTTCAGCCGCGCGTTGTTATGCGCCCCAAAACTGTCGTGCGTGCCAAACGGATCGCGCACCTTTGTCAGCGGCAGGTTCAGATCCTCCGCCATCTGCGCCTGATTGGGCACGTTGCCCGGCACTTTGCGCAACCCGTCCATATCATCGGAAAAACAAATCAGCCTGGTGGGGATATCGCTGATCTCCTGAAACGCCCGCATCACCATAGAGGTGCGCGCCACTTCCCCAAACGTCCCGATATGAGGCAATCCGCTGGGTCCATAGCCGGTTTCAAACAGCACGTATCCCTTGGTGGACGGCGTTTTATCCATCCGTTTCAGCAATTTCCGTGCCTCGTCAAACGGCCATGCCTTGGATTTCAGTGCGGCGTCACGGTGTTGGGTCATCTGATTTCTCTATGTCGGAAAGTGCTGCCCGTGCCTTGGGCATCAATATCGCAGCTTCCTATTGCCCCGCGCGGATTGCGTCAATAATCTATGCCAAAATAGGAAATCTAGGCAGGCCTCATGAACAAATCGACACAAACGTCCCCATCCCTAACAGCAGAAGATGCGCTGGTGGCCCTGATGGTTGCCGTTTCCATATCAGACGAGCGGATCAAAACCGTCGAGTTGCTGACAATCGAACGGATCGTCAACAACCTACCGGTGTTTGGCGCTTATGACGCAGACCGCATCCGCGTGGTCTCGCAAACCGTGTTTGACCTGTTCGCCGAAGAAGAGGGCCTTGACGCGCTGTTTGGCCTTGTCCGCGACGCCCTGCCCGAACGCCTGTTTGAAACCGCCTATGCGCTGGCCTGTGACGTGGCGGCGGCCGACGGTCTGCTGCTGGAAACCGAATTGCGGTTTTTAGAAGAAATCCGCTATGAACTGTCAATCGACCGCCTGCATGGTGCTGCCATCGAACGCGGCGCGCGGGCCCGGCACATCAGAATGGATCAATAGCGCCGCTTTGAACCGTCGGTTCACCAGTTAACCGTCAGGCAATAATCGATTTTGAAATCGATTAAGAAGGATTTTCCAAAATCCTTTAAGCGGTAAAAACCTGACCCCACCGCTCTATCAACCGCCGCTGCAGGTTCTTGCTCCGCCGGTTCCACCCCCGCGCGCCTTTTGGCCGTTCGCGCTGCGCCCGCTTCAGGCTGGCCCGTTTTGGCAAATCACTGGAAAAAAACGCAAACACCAGTTTGCGCCCGTCAGAGGCCTGCATGTAACCCGCCAATGCAGACACAAAATTCAACGTTCCGGTTTTGGCCCGCACTTCAATCGGATGGTTCTTGATCGGCTGCCCCTTGTCATCCCGCATCGGCACCACTTTCATCGTGCCGTGCAAGGCGCCGTTCCAACCCGCGCTCAGCAGCACTTTCACCATATCGTGCGGCGATATGCGAGAGCCGTCGCCCAGGCCCGAATGATCCACAAACTTCAGATGCCGCGCCCCGGTCTTAGCACTGATCCATCCGGCCATCTCGCGCCCCGATGCTTTCAAACTTGCAGGCTTGCCGCCGGACTTCCCGCTGGCCGACATGCCGATTGCCTCGGCTGTAATGTTGGTGGAATGGCGCATCATCGCTTTTATTATGTTTATTAACTTGGCACTTTTCCATTCCACCAGCACCGTTCCAACCGGCCGCACCGACGCCTTGCGAAACGCCGGCAGCTTTATTCCGTGTGACCGCGCCAAGGTGCGAAACACATCTGCCGCGTAAAATCCGGGCCGTCGCACCGGCAGCCAGCGCCCGCCTTTTTTGCCCAGCGCATGAGACGCCACCGTCCACTTGTCCTGCGTCGCCGTGCCCTCAAAGCGAAAAATCGGCGCCTTTCGTTTCACCGGGCTGACCTGCACCATTCCAACCCGGGGCCGGAATTTTAACGCCCGCGCGTCCAGCGTGATGCCATACCCGGCTTCGGTGCGCTTCCACTCAAAAAACACCCGGTTGTAATTCAGGTTCAGCCCTGACAGCGACGGATTATATCCCAGATGATCCGGCTGACCCGGATCGATCGATTTTTGATAGGCCAGCGCACCGGTATAAATAAACGTCTTGCCGGTGATTTCGCGCACGTCCGCCTCTTTCAGCCGTGCTGCCATTTCGCCCAAAGCGTCGGTATCCAGCGTTGGATCACCGCCGCCGATCAAATACAAATCACCGCGCAATTTGCCGCCCGAAACCGGGCCGGTTGCCAGCAACTGGGTTTTAAATCGGTGTTCAGATCCCAGCGTGCCAAGCGCAAAATAAGTGGTCAGCACCTTGGTCGTGCTGGCCGGTGGCATGGCCAGCAGCGGTTTACGCGATTCCAGTATTTCACCACTTGTGGCGTCCGCCACCAAAAACCCGGTCTTGCCAGAAATTCCGGCGGCGGCAACGATGCTTTCAATGTCACCCGCCGCCTGCAATCTGATCTTGTTGCTTCGGTGCTCGGGTCTCGGCGCACGCTTTGGCGCACCGGCCAGCGCACCGCTTGCCGCCGTGGCAAACAGGGCAGCCAACATCTCGCGCCGGTTTGGCGGGCGGGGTCTAAAATCAATATGCGTTCTCAAATTCATTGAACTCAAACTATGGCCGCAACGGCCCGAGCGACAGACCTAAAGATCGTGCACCCCTTTTTTCCTAATTTCTGTGGATGAAATGTCAACCGTTGGGCC
>CAYZQS010000019.1:25295-36270 GCA_964480735.1 uncultured Rhodobacterales bacterium | reverse complement strand
CTCATAACCCATGCCTGAATTCTCCAGCCGGTCAAATATGGCGGAAAAATTATCCTTGTGTTTGGTTTCTATGCCGATCAAAACCGTCCCAAAGTTTCGGGTCGATTTTTTCAGATACTCAAACCGCGAAATATCGTCATCCGGGCCCAATATGCCCAGAAATTCCTTTAACGCTCCCGGGCGTTGCGGCAATCGCAGCAGAAAATATTTCTTCAGCCCGCCAAACCGCATGGCACGCTCTTTCACTTCCGGCAGACGCTCAAAATCAAAGTTGCCGCCAGAGGTCACGCAGACAACCCGCTTGCCTTTGATCTGGTCGCGCAGGTCCTGCAAAATATCCACGGACAGCGCTCCGGCCGGTTCCAGTACAATGCCTTCGAGGTTCAAAAGTTGTGACATGGTTTCACAAAGACGGTTTTCCGGCGACGCCAAAATATGATCCGGATTAACATCGGCAAGAGCGGCAAAGTTCAAATCCCCGATCCGCGCCACTGCTGCACCGTCAACGAAATTATCGACAGCTTTCAGGGAAACCGGTTTGCCGCTTTTCACGGCGGCGGCAAGGCTTTTGGCACCCTGCGGCTCCACAAACCGAAACGCTGTGTCTGGCGACGCCGCAGTCAGGTAGGACGTGACGCCGGCGGACAAGCCGCCACCGCCGACCGGCAGGATGACCATATCGATGGGCTGATCAGACTGATCCAGCATCTCGATTGCCACTGACGCCTGTCCTTCGATGACGTCGGCATCGTCAAAAGGCGGCAAAAAGCGCGCCGCATTCTTGGCGCTGAATGATTTGGCTGCGGTCAGTGTTTCCTCAAAATAATCCCCCACAAGGTGAATATCGATCATATCGCCACCGAAAATGCGGGTTTTGTCGATTTTCTGTTTGGGCGTTGTTACCGGCATGAATATCACGCCCGTCACGCCAAAATACTGGCAGGCAAACGCCACGCCCTGGGCATGATTTCCGGCAGAGGCACAGACAAACCGGTTTAGCGCCGAATCGCGGATCAAACCGCGCCGCATCGCGTTAAACGCCCCGCGGATTTTGTAAGACCGCACCGGCGTTAAATCTTCCCGTTTCAAACAGACGTCGGCCTGATAGAGATTTGACAGATATTCGTTGCGCTGCAATGGCGTTTGCGGGAACAGATGCCGCATTTCCTGACACGCCTCTGTCGCCGATTGGATATTCAGGTGCATCCAGTTCTCCCGTCATAACCGCTGGCTGTCACATGCCTGACCGATGCGGTTAAAACAACGCGACTTTTCGGCCTACAGGGCGTTGCGGTTATGCCTGAAACAAAATACACCGCGCTGCACATTGAAAGATCGCAACCGTGGAGGTGTCGCTGGTGAGCGCTGAAAATAAAGGCCCAAAGAAGGTTGTGCTGGCCTATTCCGGCGGCTTGGACACATCGATTATCCTGAAATGGCTGCAGACGGAATATGGCTGTGAAGTGGTGACATTCACCGCCGATCTGGGGCAAGGCGAAGAGCTGGAACCGGCGCGGGCCAAGGCGGAACTGCTGGGCATTGCGCCGAATAATATCCACATCGAGGACGTGCGCGAAGAATTCGTGCGCGATTTCGTGTTTCCGATGTTTCGCGCCAACGCGGTTTACGAGGGACAGTATCTGCTGGGCACGTCTATCGCGCGGCCTCTGATATCCAAGCGGCTGGTTGAGATTGCTGCGGAATGCGGGGCGGATGCGGTGGCGCACGGGGCGACCGGCAAGGGCAACGATCAGGTGCGCTTTGAACTGGCGGCCTATGCCCTGAACCCGGACATCAAGGTGATCGCGCCGTGGCGGGAATGGGGCCTGTCCAGCCGCACCAAGCTGTTGGCTTTTGCTGAGGAACACCAAATCCCCATCGCCAAGGACAAACGCGGCGAAGCGCCATTTTCTGTCGATGCCAATCTGTTGCATACGTCCTCAGAAGGTAAAGTGCTGGAAGACCCGGGCGAGGCGGCGCCGGATTATGTGTACCAGCGGACGGTTGCGCCGGAAGATGCGCCCGATCAGGCAGAAGAGATAGAGATCGCCTATGTCAAAGGTGATCCGGTGGCGTTAAACGGCAAACCCTTGTCGCCAGCAGCTATGTTGAACGTTCTGAACGAACTTGGCGGCAAACACGGCGTTGGCCGTCTTGACCTTGTTGAAGGGCGTTTTGTCGGCATGAAGTCCCGCGGTGTTTACGAAACCCCGGGCGGCACCATCATGCTGGAGGCGCACCGCGGGATTGAAAGCATAACGCTTGACCGGGGTGCTGCGCATCTGAAAGACGAGCTGATGCCAAAATATGCAGAGCTCATATATAACGGCTTTTGGTTCTCGCCCGAACGCGAGATGCTACAGGCGCTGGTTGATCACAGCCAGGAATTCGTGAACGGAACCGTGCGGGTGAGGCTGTTTAAAGGCTCCGTGAACGTGGTGGCGCGATGGTCAGAGGACAGCCTGTATTCCGAGGAACACGTAACGTTTGAGGATGATCAGGGCGCCTACGACCAAAAAGACGCCGCTGGTTTTATAAAGATCAACGCGCTGAGGTTAAGGTTGCTGGCGATGCGGAGGCGGCGGCAATAGTTCTAACAGACGGTCCGCTCTGCAGCCCTTTCAGGCTTTTTCGCCAAGCGATAAGCGCTCGATAGGGAGCGCAGAGCGCCTGCCGAAGATCACATTTCAAACAAGATGTGCGGCCATACTTTGATAATATGTAGCTGCCGAGTTTGACAGAGAGGCCATTTCGCCCTTTAAAATCGGCAAATCACCCTCAGCACCGCTAAACCCGTTTGAGGTGCGCACAGCGCCATACCAATGCGCGCCCCAAACACCATCGTCCTTATGGCCGCCAATCGGCCAGCCGGTCATCTGCGGTAAAAACCCCAGACCGATCTTGCCGCACAGACGGCGCAGAGTGGTTTCCGGCGATTTGCGAATATCAAAACTGTCAACCACCGGCGGCACCTTGCCGGTCAGGTCGCACACCAGATCAAACAATTCCGCCTGCTGGCGAAACCCGATGTCTTCAAGCGTTGGGTTCTCGCGCTTGGCGGCGTAGCTGGCGATCACCCGTACCGGGTGGCGGATCAGGAAGATATTGGTCATGTCTTTCAGCCAAGTGCGGTCAATGCCGTCGATCATATGGTGGGTCATGTGCTTTTGGTAAAACACCGGTTTGCCGTTCGGGACGTCACCACGGCAGGCGTCTATCACTTTGCCCGGATCATGCTCGCCTGCCGCCAGAATTTCCCGCCGCATTGGATGGTCCAACCCGGTTTTCGCCAGATAGGCCGCATAAAACGGCTCGTCCCACACCGCGCAATCGCCACGGGCGGCAAAGGAATACATCATCGCGGTGGACAGGTTGCGCGGGCCGGACCACATGGCGATCCTCATGTGGTGTGCTTTTTGATCAGGTCCACGAAAAGCTGGCGGATGCGCCCAGTGATCGGTCCCAATCCGCCGTCCCCGATCTTGCGCCCGTCAATTTCATCCACCGGCGTTTGCGCCCCAAACGTGCCGGTCAAAAACGCCTCGTCCGCGCTGTAGGTATCCACCAGCGAAAAGTTCCGCTCGTAAACCGCGATGCCGTCAGCTTTGCACAGGTCAATCACCTTTTGCCGGGTGATCCCGTTCATGCAGTAATCTCCGGTTGACGTCCAAACCGCGCCTTTGCGCACGATAAAAAAATTGCAGGCGTTGGTGGTGTTCACAAAGCCATGCACGTCCAGCATCAGCGCCTCATCCGCGCCGGCCTTTTCTGCCGCAATGGCCGCCAGCACGCAGTTCAGTTTGGAATGAGAGTTCAGTTTTGGGTCCTGCGTCATCGGCAGTCCGCGCATGTGGGGCACGGTGGCCAAGCGGATAGGGCGCGCCAAAGACGGTTTGGAATGCTCCATGATGATCACAACCGTCGGGCCGGACTGGCTGAGTGACGGATGCTGGAACGGTTTCACCTTCACACCCCGGGTGATCATCAGGCGGGCGTGAACGTCGGTTGTCATCTTATTGGCGGCGCGGGTTTCTTCCAGCGCTGCTGCAATCTGTTCGCGGCTCATCCCGAGATCCAGATCAATGGCCAGTGCAGCTTCAAACAGCCGGTCCAGATGATCCTGCAAAAACGCCCAAACACCGTTGTACAGGCGCAGGCCTTCCCAAATACCGTCGCCCAGCATGAAACCGCTGTCATAGACGGAAACCATCGCCTGTGCCCGCGGTACAATCTGGCCGTTGACATAGATCAGAATGTCATCGTTGCGATCATCTGTCTGCGCCTGGTGAGTGGAAACTTCCTGGTTCATCAACGGTCCTGATAATGGCTGACACTGCATTCACCATACCGTGACCTCACACCCATGTCAGTTGTATTTCAGCCCGTTCACAGAGAAAACGCCGCAAACAGAAAAGGAAACGTCATGTCCACTTTAAAATCCATCCTGTTGTTCGCGGCCCTGACGCTTGCGGCGTCCCTTCAAATCGGCACAGCGCAGGCCCGCGACATCAAAACCGCCACCTTTGCAGGCGGCTGTTACTGGTGTTTGGAAGCGGATATGGACAGGGTAAATGGCGTTATCGAGACCATTTCCGGCTTTATGGGCGGCACGGTCGCCGATCCGACCTATAAGCAGGTGACCAAAGGTGGCACCGGGCATTACGAGGTTGTGAAAGTCAAATTTGATGCCGATGTCATTTCCTACCGTGAACTGGTGGATATTTTCTGGCGCACGGTTGACCCAACGGATGCGGGTGGGCAGTTTTGTGACCGGGGCGACAGTTACCGCACAGCGGTGTTTGTTAAAGGTGCCGGGCAGAAAGAAGCGGCAACAGCATCCAAAGAGGCCGCCGATGCGGCGCTAGGCGGCAAGATCGTCACCCAAATCCTGCCATCTGGTCCGTTTTACCGCACCAAGGCCTCGCATCAGAATTATTATCTCAGCAAGAAGAAAGTCATCACGCGCTTTGGTGTTGTCACCCAGGCCAAAGCCTACAAAAAATACCGCAGCGCCTGCGGACGAGACAAGCGCGTACGGGCGGTTTGGGGAACAGAAGCTTACGCCGGGCTTTGATCGCGCGTTAGTAGAAAAGCGCCGCGTTGTTGCGTAAAATAATGCGCAGCGCAATGATACCCACCAGCACCACCAACGGCGCCAGATCGATCCCGCCCATGTCCGGCAAATACCGCCGCACCCGCGAATACATCGGCTCCAGCAGGCGGTTGATGCCGTACCAAAGCTGCGCGACCAGGGGTTGGCGCAGGTTCAGCACCTGAAAATTGATCAGCCAGCTCATGATGATATGAGCGATGATGAAAAACCAGACGATGCTTAGTATCATATTTAGAATTTCAAATAACGAAGCCATGAACGTTGACCTTCAGCAAATTTCAGTTGGTTGTAGAAGTAGTTAGGGTTCGTGTTGAACACAAGCCCGCGACGAAATTGCCGCGATCTTTGATCTCCAATTCCAAATTTACCGCTTTGGGTTCCCGGCAATGAAGGTGCGCACCTAAATTTCCTTGCCCTACGCGGGTTAAAAATGTCTTATTCGGCCAACGGAATTGATATTACGGGGAATTTGGGATGGCTGGACAATCGAGCAAAAAGACGATTTGGGGCTGGATGTTTTTTGACTGGGCGTCACAGCCCTACAACACGTTACTGCTGACCTTCATTTTCGGCCCGTACTTTGCCCAGACCGTCAGCGATATGTTTATCAGTCAAGGCGTGGAGGTGGAGGCTGCAAAAGCCCAAACCCAAAGCATCTGGGCGCTGGGCCTGACAATTTCGGGCCTGATCATTGCCTTTAGCGCTCCCATACTTGGTGCAATGGCGGATAACTCTGGCCGCCGCATGCCGTGGATCTGGTTCTTTTCACTGCTTTACGTGGTTGGCTCTACACTGTTGTGGTGGGCCTATGCGGATGGATCCAATTATATCTTCGTTCTTGTGGTGTTTGGGATCGGTTTTTTGGGCATGGAATTTGCCACGATCTTTACAAACTCGATGCTGCCCGGGCTGGGGGATGACAGCGAAGTTGGCAAAATCTCCGGCTCCGGTTTTGCTATGGGCTATTGGGGCGGCGTGATCGCGCTGTTTATCATGTTCCTGTTCATCGTTGATGACGGTGGCAGCGGCAAAACCATGATCGGCCTGGATCCGATGTTTGGATTGTTTGATGCAGAGGCGCGCGAGGGCACAAGGTTCGTTGGGCCTTTCACCGCGATTTGGTATATCATCTCGATGATATTTTTCTTCAGATGGGTCAAAGAAACGCCGGGTCCTTCATCGAAATTTTCAATTTCAAAGACGCTGGGCGAACTCGGGAATACGCTGAAATCGCTAAAACATCGCACCAGCCTGTTTGCTTACCTGGGCTCGTCGCTGTTTTACCGCGATGCACTGAATGGCGTTTATACATTTGGCGGTATTTACGCGACTTTCGTGTTGGAATGGGAAATCATTCTGATCGGCGTATTCGGCATAATTGGCGCCGTTTCCGCCGCAGTTTTCTCGTGGCTTGGCGGCTTTGCTGACCGGCGATTTGGACCCAAACCGGTGATTGTGGTCTGCGTGCTGATCCTGATTGCGGTTGTCGCAGTGATACTCAACATGACCCAAACCAGTATCTTTGGGGCGACTTTGGCCGAAGGATCAAACTTTCCAACCCAAATCTTCTTTGCCTGTGGTGCGGTCATCGGCGGCGCTGGCGGCGTGTTGCAAGCGTCCTCTCGGTCAATGATGGTTCGACACGCCAACCCGGAGCGCCCGACGGAAGCCTTTGGTCTTTACGCCCTGTCCGGCAAAGCCACCGCGTTTTTGGCGCCGGCGTTGATCGCAGCCGCCACAACAATCACCGGCTCCGCCCGGCTTGGTGTTGCTCCTCTGCTGGGTTTGTTTTTTATCGCTTTGATCCTGCTGATCTGGGTACGCCCCGAAGGAGAAACGGCGGCTGCATGACGGTTATCCGATTTACGTTAAATCTGGTTTTTGCGGTCAGCGCTTGCCTGATGCTTGCAGGCACCTCGCACGTGCAGCCAAAAAAGGGCGAGCCGCTGGCCAACCAGTTGTTTGGTGCGGAATCCGTATCGTCTGAACAAAGGCCGCAGGTGTTTGGCTACTACGCCAAGGGCTGCCTTGCGGGGGCTGTGCAATTGCCTGAAACCGGCCCAACATGGCAGGCCATGCGCCTGAGCCGCAACCGCAACTGGGCGCATCCTTCGATGATCGCATTTATCCGGCGTTTAAGCATTGAGGCCACAAAACACGGATGGGCGGGGCTTTATGTGGGTGACATGGCACAACCCCGCGGCGGGCCAATGACATCTTCGCACCAGTCACACCAAAGCGGGCTGGACGCTGATATCTGGATGTTGCCGCCCAAACGGCTGAACCTGTCCCGCGCTGCACGGGAAAATATTTCGTCAATTTCGGTGCGCACGGACGATCAGAAATCAATCAACGAAAATTGGACCCCCGCCCATATGGCAATTCTTAAGGCCGCATCAAAAGACAAGGCGGTGGATCGTATTTTTGTGGCGGCTGCGGTCAAGATTGCCATGTGTAAAGATGCGGGCACAGACCGCAACTGGCTGAAGAAAATACGCCCGCTGTCCGGGCATAATTACCATTTCCATGTGCGGCTGAAATGTCCCAAGGGCTCTCCGGGGTGTGAGAAGCAAACGCCGATTTCCAAGATATCAAAGGGCGACGGGTGCGATAAAACTCTGACATGGTGGGTGACCGACTATCTTGATCCACCCAAGCCGAAGAAGAAAAAGAAGAAAAAAGTTGAAAAGAAGAAAAAGCTGAAGCCGCCCAGAAGACGCGCCCGCGAAATGATACTGGCGGATTTACCACGACAGTGTAAGCGGGTGTTGACGTCAGAATGAGGCTTGTGGCTCTGGGTTTGCTGGCCTGTCTGGCCTCGCCCGTACCGGCGGCAGAGGCGGTACTATCAAGCGAAACAAAGTGGTTTATTCCTGTAGATGAATTTGGCGGATTCTCCGGCATAGAGGTTTCGGCAGACGGCCGAACTTTCACCGTCATATCGGACCGGGGCCGGTGGATCAGCGGAAAATTCGTTCGAAACAACGGGCGTATAACGGACGTGCGGCCCGGTTCCCTTGCCCCGATCAAGGATTTGAACGGCCTGCCGGTCGCCAAATATCGTGTGGATGCGGAAGGGCTTGCAGCCGCCGCTGACGGCACCATGTTTATCTCGTTTGAAGGTGCGCATCGGGTCAGACAGTACACGACTTTGGACCAAGACGCCAAGCGGTTGAAGTCCCACGCCGGATTTAAAGAGTTTCAGAACAATTCCGGCATGGAAGCACTGGCAATTGACGCGGACGGTGCACTTTACACGCTGCCGGAACGATCCGGCGACTGGGAGCGCCCGTTTCCGGTGTTTCGCTACGAAGACGGCGCCTGGCAGCGCCCGTTTTCCATCCCGCGGCGCGACAAACACCTGCCGGTTGGCGCTGACTTTGGCCCGGACGGGAAATTCTATCTGCTGGAGCGGGATTTTGTTTGGTACAAAGGTTTTTCCAGCCGAATCCGCCGATTTGAATTAACCGAAGCCGGGTTTGAAAACGAGGAAATCCTGCTGACCAGTGACTTTGGCGACTACGATAATCTTGAGGGAATATCGGCGTGGCTGGACGAAGCCGGACAAATTCGGTTGACCGCCATATCGGATGACAACTTCAACGCCTTGCAAACAACCCAGTTTGTTGAGTTTTTGGTTGTGGAGTGACTGGTTTGCACAGTGTCAAAACCTGTATTGGCAGGTGCCACATGTGGCGTGCATTTAACTCCGGCAATCTCGATATCTGTATTTAGCGCAACAAGACGGTGTTTTCAAACGGTGTCGGCCCGGAGTTTAAGCCCAAATGACTGCATGACTTTGATGACAGTTCCAAGTTCCGGATTGCCTTTGTCGCTAAGCGCGCGGTAAAGGCTTTCCCTTGACAGGCCAGTGTTCGCCGCAAGATTTGACATGCCTTTGGCCCGCGCAATCACGCCCAGAGCGTTTGCTATGAAGGCCGGATCGGCGGTCTCTAAGGCATCGCTCATGTAGCCAGCCATCGCATCGTCGTCGTCAAGATAGTCGGCAGGATCAAAAACTGTTGTCTTAATACTCATTTCTAATTCTCCAATTCCCTTGCCATTCGTTTTGCAGTCGCGATGTCGCTTTTTTGGCTTTTCTTTGAGCCGCCGTTGAGGAGTACGACAATTTCAGAACCGGCTTTCACAAAATAGATACGATAACCGGGTCCATAATGAATTCTCAATTCACTTACGCCCGCTGCAACCGGCGCAACGTCACACAAATTTCCAAATGCCATGCGTTGAATTCGCACGGCTATTTTTTGCTTTGCGCGACTATCGCGCAGACTTGCCAACCAGATACGAAAGTCATTTGTCTGGCGGACGGTTGTCACAAGTGGTCTGTAGCTTGTAAGCTACATTATGTCAACGATTCCGCTGTCACGGCTGACAAAGGATCGCAATCCATTATGATTGACGCTCCCATTTTTCCAACGCTTGTATCGCCTGATCCGCCGTTTCCACAAATTGGAACAGTTCCAGATCAGCGGCCCCGATGGTTCCAGCTTCTGCCAAAGCGTCCCAATTGATAATGCTGCGCCAGAAATCCTCGCCAAACAGCAGAACCGGAATTGGGTCCATGCGTTTGGTCTGGATCAACGTCAGGGTCTCAAACATCTCGTCCAGCGTGCCAAAGCCACCTGGAAAAACCGCGATGGCCTTGGCACGCATCAGAAAGTGCATTTTACGAATTGCGAAATAGTGGAAGTTGAAACACAGCTCCGGCGTGGCGTAGCGGTTTGGTGCCTGCTCGTGCGGTAAAACGATGTTCAACGAAATGGACACGCCTCCGGCTTCCGCCGCACCGCGATTGCCGGCTTCCATAACGCCGGGGCCACCGCCGGTGACAATGACGTCATGTTTGCTGTTTTGTTCCAGACTTTTCAGCGTGCACAACCGGGCAAATTCCTGTGCTTGGGCGTAGTATCTGGACAGGCCGGCGAGTGTTTCTGTTCGTGCATTTTCCGTTTTATCAGGTGCCGGGATTCTGGCCCCGCCAAACAGCACAATCGTGCTTTCAATGCCATATTCTTCCAGCATCATTTCGGTTTTCAAAAGCTCCAGCTGCAACCTGACCGGGCGCAGTTCCTCGCGGCACAAAAAATCATTGTCGGCAAATGCCAACCGGTATGAGGGTGCGCGGGTCTGGTCGGTCTCTTGAAAACTTTGAACCGCGCTTACATCCGTACGCGCCCGTGGGAACTTTCGGTTGCTTTTTTTGGTGCTCATAGCGGCCTCCATGATCCGTTGCCGCATTGCGCGGGGCTTTTGAAAGACCTATAGGCTGTCACCAACGCAGACCTGTCAATATGTAGGGCCCAAATCCATGCCAAATTCGCACCTTGAAACCGCAATCGAAACCGCCTGGGAGGCCCGGGACGGTATTTCGCCAGCCACAACCGGTGAGGTCCGTACGGCGATAGAGGAAACGCTGGCAGCACTTGACGGCGGCACCCTGCGCGTGGCCGAGCCGCGCGAGGACGGCAACTGGCACGTCAATCAATGGGCCAAAAAGGCGGTGCTGCTGTCGTTTCGTCTGAATGACATGGCAATCATCGACGGTGGCCCCGGCGAAGCGGTCTGGTGGGACAAAGTGCCCAGCAAGTTTGAGGGCTGGGGTGAAAACCGCTGGCGGGACGCCGGGTTTCGCGCGGTGCCGGGATCCATCGTGCGCCGGTCTGCCTATATCGCCAAGGGCGTGGTGCTGATGCCGTCGTTTGTGAACATCGGCGCCTATGTGGATGAGGGATCGATGGTCGACGGCTGGGCCACGGTCGGGTCCTGCGCCCAGATCGGCAAGAATGTGCATCTGTCCGGCGGTGTTGGCATCGGCGGCGTGCTGGAACCCATGCAGGCCGG
>CAYZQS010000019.1:22004-25195 GCA_964480735.1 uncultured Rhodobacterales bacterium | reverse complement strand
GTGGACGAACAGACACGCAGCAAAACCTCGATCAACGAGTTGCTGCGCGACTGAAAACTTTGATCGTGGGATGGTCTGGTGAGCGAAAAGAATAAACGCCCGCAGCAGGTTTTCACCTTGCTGGTCGAGGTCGGCCGCAACAAGGGTGACGGCCTGCCCAAAGGTGCAACCGGGGCCGCCCTGATGATCTATGCCTCTGGCGTCGATGAGGCAGAGGCCGTTCGCGAAAGCGTGGCGGTTTTAAAGCAGGCGGATCAGGCACCGCTGGACGTGTCCGGCTATGGCACGCTGGATGAGCGTTTGGCCGAGGGGCACGATATTTCTGACGATGAAAAGGCGCTGATGAGGCGGGCATTGGACGAAAACGCGGTTATCGTGGCGCAGATGACACCGTTTTTTGAAGACAATAAAAATTAACGTCCAAAGCATTGCCATTGCCAATCCGCGCGACATTCAGCAATCTGCGCGCGGCTCTCATATTGGACGATGACCATGAACGCACCGGCCCCGGAATATCTGTTTAAAGCCAGCGACAAACCTGACCTGCCGCTGGTTCAGGTCCCGCTGATTAGAGCAACCGACGACAGCGTGAAAGACTATGGTTGCCTTGTTGATGATCCGGATAACTTTGAGATCGAAATTGTCACCTGGCCTGCTGCCGGACACCGCCCGGTTGACAAGGGCACCGGCAATGAGGGCGGGTATGTTGAAGGCGTGTTCTTTGGTGACTGGGACGGCGATATATTGATGGGCCGCAACGAGGCCGTGAAGGGGAATTACGTTCTGGGCTTCAGTGTGTTGCCGCAGTCCGCACAGCTTAAAACCCCAAGTGCAACGCGGGATCAGGTGTTGTTGTGGCACATGAATTATCACCCGGATGGCGGACAGTTGTTCTTTCCGCTGGAGCGCAAACCATTTGTGGTGCCCGTGGCCCTGCCCGGTGACAACTTGACGCCGGATAAAGTTGTGGCCTTTTGGTGTGATGGCTCGCGGGGTCTGTATATTCACCCGAACATCTGGCACGAGGGCATTTTTCCGGTGACAGACAACCAGCGGTTCTTGGATCGGCAAGGCCGTGTGCATGCGCGCGTTTCTTGTGACATTGGCGACGAATTTGGCTGCTACCTTGCGGTACCATTGGGTAAAGACAATCTTTAGTTTGGCCCGGCCCTAAAGACAGCGGTTTATGAAATCCATCAGGTTATCGGCAACTTCAGTACCGGCCTCCAGCAACAACGAATGTTTGTATTCGGGTAAAATAACCAGTTCCGCGTTTTGCAGTGCCGCTGCGATTTGTCTGTTCAGACGAGGGTTGCAACCACCGTCGTTTTCGCCGGTCAATACCAATGCGGGCGTTTGTATTTCGCGCAGCCACGGGCCCATTTCGGTATCCGCGTAAATTTCAAATACCTGCAGGAAAATTTCAGGATCAGTTTCGATGACCTGTTTAAGCCGGGCCTCCACAACATCCGGGTTTGCCAAGATGAATTCGTTGGTAAACCACCTGTTTGTCAGCGTGGCCAAAACATCTGGAATTCCGTTCCTGCGCATGGCGCTTACAACGTCGCTTACTTTGGCCCGGTCCTCTGCAGTTCTAAACGCGGCGGTTGACAATAAGCCAAGCGACAGCACGCGCTTTGGAAATCGTCGCGCATAGGCAGGCCCGATCATGCCACCCAAAGAGTGCCCGGCGAAATGGGCGGCTTTGATACCAGTCTCTTTCCGAACCAGTTCAAGATCGGCGACGAGATCATCCAAACCAAAACCACCCGCAGACATTGGCGACGCGCCGTGGCCACGCAGGTCATAGGTTACCACGGTAAAGTTCTTTGACAGCTTGGGCAGCAAGAACCGCCAAGCGTCCTGTTGAGCGCCGATGCCGTGAATAAGAAAAAGCGGCGGGCCACTGCCGGTAACACTGTAGGCACATTTTATGGCGGTCGTCATTTTCTGGCCCCTTTCATTGATCCGCAAAATGCGGCATGACCTCGGCTGCAAAGATGGAAATATTCTCCAACGTTTCCTCCTGAGCGGCGCCAAAATTCATATTCAGAATCACCCGATCAATTCCAATTTCGCGGTATGGGCCAAGTTTGTCGATCATTTCCTGCGGCGTGCAAATCAGCAGACTTTCGCCAAGTTCGTCAATGCTTTGCTTGCGTGGCAGCGGGCGGATCATTCCGGCGTCAACAATTCCGGGGCCGGTAAAAACATTGTCAAATCGGCTGTAATACCGGTGCGCCAGTTCAAGTTTTGCAGCGCGCGCGGCTTTGGTGGCGCAAACAAACGCCACACGGGAAAGCGACAGCGTCAGTTCCTTGCCATCCGCGCCCATTTCGCCCGTTGCGCGGTTAAAGGCATCAACCTGATCCATCAGCAACTGGTGATTTCCGGCAAGCGGCGTTGTCTGGATGTGAAACCCGCGTTTGGTGCTGTGATAAATGCCTTCAGGGTTCATGACCGCCAGCATCATTTGCGGCCCACCCGGCGTCATTGGGCGGGGCATGATCGTCAGGGGTTCGAATTTATAGTATTGCCCGTCCCAAGAGACTTCTTCGCGGCCAAGCAAAGCCTGAAGAACCTCAAGTGACTCGTTGAACCGCGATTGGGTCTCGTCCATTGGAATGCCCATACGCTCGATCTCGTACTTAAACGCGCCGCGCCCGACTCCCAACAACAGTCGCCCGTCTGTCAAAATATCCGCGACGACAACTTCACCGGCAAATACCCGCATATCATGCAGGGGTAAGACCACGATCGAGGTCATAATTTTTAAGTGTTCAGTGGATGCTGCGATTTTGACTGCCAGTTGCAAAGGCGCCGGCATCATCAGAACGTTGATCAGATGGTGCTCGGTAATTGAAACCGCATCAAATCCCAGACGATCCGCAAGTTGCGCCTGCGCCAGCATATCGGCGTATACCCGCGCTCCGCCATATTCTTTGTTCGGATAATCTGCGGAAAGCTGAAGACTGAATTTCATCTCTTAACCTCAAAAGTGTTCTGCGCAATCTGCGTGATTTTAGACGGACAGGAAAGCGGGATTATTTTACCCTCGACATTTTAGGGGCTGCCCTTCAAAACCGCGGGATGTCGGCAATATTTCTTGATCTTGATGGTACGCTGATTGACCCAAAAGAGGGCATCACCCTTTCAATCCAATATGCGCTGCGGGAACTGGGGGCCGACGT
>CAYZQS010000019.1:3107-21904 GCA_964480735.1 uncultured Rhodobacterales bacterium | reverse complement strand
CTGCACGCGCGTGGACCGGGGCGACGTAAGCAACCTTTTCGCCCGCTGGGGTCAGGGGCGCAACGGGCGGACGTTTGGCTTTAACGGGCATACGGATGTGGTGCCGGTGGGCAATCCGGATGACTGGAGCGTTGATCCCTTTGGGGCAGAGATCAGGGACGGGATCATGTACGGCCGGGGTGCGACAGACATGAAATCCGGCGTTGCTGCCTTTGCCGCGGCGGCGGTTGATTTTGTGTCAGATACGCCGCCGGATGGTTCAATCGTGTTGGCCATTACCGGTGACGAGGAAGGTCCGGCCGTCGATGGCACCGTCGCTTTGCTGGACTGGATGGCGGCAAACGGCGAACAAATCGACCATTGTCTGGTCGGCGAACCCACATGCCCAAACAAGATGGGCGAGATGATGAAAATCGGGCGACGCGGATCGATGACCGCGTTTATTACGGCCAAGGGAACCCAGGGCCATTCAGCCTATCCGCAGCGGGCCAACAATCCGCTGCCAATCCTTGTAAAACTGTTGGATAATTTGGCCACCCATCAGCTGGACAATGGCACCGAACATTTTGACGCTTCAACACTTGCGATCACAACCGTGGACGTGGGCAACCCGGCCAACAACGTTATTCCTGCGGCGGGCCGCGCGACGGTCAACATAAGGTTCAACGATGCCCACAGCTCTGCCAGCCTTACCGGTTGGCTGAACGCGCAGGCAGCAGCCGCTGCCAAAGACAGCGGCGTTAATATCACAATCGAGCAGCAGGTTTCGGGCGAAAGTTTTTTCACCCCGCCGGGCGAGCTGTCACAGCTTATCGCCGCGTCGGTAAAAGCCGAAACAGGCGTGAATCCCGTGATGTCCACCAGCGGCGGCACGTCTGACGCCCGGTTCGTAAAAGCCCATTGTCCCGTGGTGGAATTCGGGCTGGTCGGCAAGACCATGCACCAGGTGGATGAATGCGTACCGATCGAGCAGATCAATCAGCTAAAGTCGATCTATCTGCGGATATTAAGAGATTACTTTGCCTAAACGCGCACCACGCAGGCCGCGACTGGTTATCATGGTGAAAGAACCTCGGCCGGGCCGGGTGAAAACCAGACTGGGGCGCGATATGGGCATGGTGCCCGCCGCGTGGTGGTTTCGGCATCAATCCGCGCGGTTGATACGCCGCCTTGGCACCGACCCAAGATGGGAAACGGTTCTGGCGGTCTCGCCCGATTTTGCTGGTTTGAACAGTCGGGTCTGGACCGATAACGTTGCGCGTGTTCCGCAGGGGACGGGCAATCTGGGCGCGCGCATGGCCCGGCTTTTGCGGGACAACCGGGCGGGGCCAACGCTTGTTATCGGGGCCGACATTCCGCACATCAAACTATCCCACATCCAAAATGCCCTTTATGCGCTGGGGTCTCATCACGTGGTGTTTGGGGCGTCACTGGATGGCGGGTATTGGCTGGTGGGGGTCAAAAGCGGCTTTGCGCTGCCGCCGGGCATGTTTGGCGGCGTGCGTTGGTCGACAGAATTTGCGTTGGAAGATACCGTCGCAACGCTGCCCGGATGCCGCATTGCCATGATAAATCAATTGCAGGACGTGGACATCGCCGCCGATCTGAAATCGGTCTTTGATTAGGGCATGACCTTGGCAAACCCGCGTGCTATGCCGCGAAAATGAAGAAGCCCCCTTTAAAACAGCAGGTCCTGAACTGGATCGCTGAAAACCCCAGCCGAACCAGTAAACGCGATGTGGCACGCGGGCTGGGAATTAAAGGGGCCGCACGGATTGATTTAAAGGAAGTACTGCGCGAGCTGGCCCGTGAAGGCGTGATCCAGAAGTCCCGCCGCAGCTATCGCGACAGCAACACCCTTCCGCCGGTTTCTGTTTTGACGGTAAAAGCGCCAGACCCTGACGGTGATCTGTTTGCCAGCCCGACCGAATGGCAGGGCGATGGAAAAGAGCCCCGCATTTTGATTGTCCCTGACAAAGGCGACAAAGCTTTGGCCGAGGGCGACCGCATCCTTGCACGTCTCGTGCCAACACCTGAGTTTGATCATGATTATCAGGCCCGGCTGATCCGGCGTATCGGCAGCGGGCCAATGGCCATTCTGGGGCTGTATCGGCAGTCCGCGCATGGTGGGCGCGTGGTGCCGATAGACAAAAAATCAGACCGCGAGTGGCAGGTGCCGGACGGCGAGACAAAAGGTGCCAAAGACGGAGAGCTGGTGCAGGCTGAACAGATTGGCCCTAAAAGCAGAATGGGCCTGCCGCTGGCCAAAATCACCAACCGTCTTGGTGATCCCATGGCCCCCAAAATGGTGTCTTTGTTTGCCATCCATTCCCACGGCATTCCAGATGCGTTTCCGGAAAAAGTAGTGGCTGAAGCCAGTGCCGCAAAGCCTGTAAACATTGGCAAGCGCGAAGATTTGCGCAAACTGCCGCTGATCACGATTGATCCGGGCGATGCGCGGGATCACGACGATGCGATTTTCGCACATCCCGACGATGACCCGAAAAACGACGGAGGTTTTGTGGTCTGGGTGGCCATCGCCGATGTGGCGCATTACGTGACGCCGGGTTCGGCACTTGATGCAGAGGCCCGCAAACGCGGCAATTCCACCTATTTCCCGGACCGTGTTGTGCCGATGCTGCCGGACGGCCTGTCCGGTGATCTTTGCTCGTTGCACGAAGGTGCCCAGCGCCCGTGTCTTGCCGTGCGCATGGTGCTGGACTGCGCCGGCAAAAAGCTGTCGCACAGATTTGTGCGCGGGTTGATGAAGTCACCGGCATCACTGACTTACCAGCAGGCGCAGGCGGCCATTGAAGGCAAGGCTGACAAAGCAACCGCGCCGCTGGTTGCGGATGTGATCAAACCTCTGTTTGCCGCCTATTTCGCGGTGAAAAAGGATCGCAACAGCCGCCAGCCCCTGCATCTGGATCTGCCGGAACGAAAGATCGTGCTGTCAGATCAGGGCAAAGTCACGTCGGTTGATTTTCGCGCGCGCTTTGATGCGCATAAGCTGGTTGAGGAATTCATGATTCTGGCCAATGTTTGCGCCGCCGAAACGCTGGAGGCCAAGCGCCAACCGCTGCTGTACCGCGTGCACGAGGCGCCATCGCCGGAAAAGCTGGACGCGCTGCGCGAGGCAGCGCAAGGCGCCGGGCTGGTTCTAGCCAAGGGTCAGGTGCTTAAAACCGCGCATCTGAACAAGCTGCTGGATGCGGCGGCGGGCACTGAAAATTCAGAGATCATCAGCCTTTCGGTGCTGCGTTCCATGACACAAGCCTATTATACGCCGTCCAATTTTGGCCATTTTGGCCTGAACCTGCGCCGCTATGCCCATTTCACATCGCCCATCCGGCGGTATGCCGATCTGATGGTGCACCGCGCGCTTATTTCGGCCCACGGTTGGGGCAGCGACGGGCTTTCGGCATTTGACATTGAGGAACTGGAAAACACCGGCAATCTGATTTCTCAGACCGAGCGCCGCTCGATGCTGGCGGAACGGGACACCAACGACCGTTACCTGGCATCATTTCTGTCCCAGCACGTCGGCAATGAATTTGCCGGCCGCGTATCCGGCGTTGCCCGGTTTGGACTGTTTGTAAAGCTGCTGGAAACCGGCGCGGACGGGCTGGTGCCGATTTCCACGCTTGGCCGCGAATATTTCCACCATGATGCAGACCGGCAAACACTGACCGGCGAAAAATCGCGCCTGACATTGTCTCTTGGTATGAACGTAACCGTGCGATTGGCCGAGGCGGTACCGGTGACCGGCGGGCTGATGTTTGAACTGCTGACCGTGGAAGGCAAAGACATGCCAAAAGGTGGTGGTGGCTCCCGCAAGCACGTCAAAGGAGGTAAGCGGGGAACCGGGCGAACAAAACGGACAGCAAAACGCCCTGCAAAGAAAAGCCGACGCTAATCAACGACGGCGCGTATTTCAATAGGCGACGAACAACCTGACACCGCGGTTTTCCGCGCCCACAGTCCCGCGCTTAGGCAGAGACTTTTGCGCTACGGCCCCTAATCATTGAAATTAATTTCGCAAATACCACCCCCGCCACAAAGAACCCAAGTGCCGTTCCGATGGTCACCAGATAAAACTGTGTGCGTGCATCACCGTCCATGTCGTTTAAAAACGGATAGGGCAGTCCGTTGGTAATCTTACCCACCGGTGAATCGTTCAGCGGCCCGACCAGAACCTCTGACCACGCGATATAGGACAGGAAAATAACCAGTGAAACCGCCAGAGAACGCCAAATACGCTGAAACACCCCCAGAATGAAAAAGGCATCAAACATCATCAACGCCGGACCGACAGCGTGCAGATAATATTCCTGATACCAAACAATCGGCCCGTCTGAATTGACCAGCGCCGGGTCGATAAACCACAATCGCCAATATAAAAACACCACCATCGCGCCCAGCACCACCGTAGCCGACACCAGTGGATTATGCGTCCTGTCGCTGCGCCCCAGCGAAAAGCGCAGCATCAAACCGGCAACGATCACATTGGCGGTCAGGCCCCAGATCGTCAAATAGCGGAACTGCCAGCCAAAACTGTCCATTGATGTCACAGTGAACTGGTAAAACCAGTACCCCAGCGCCAGCAGGAAGACGAAACCGCGAAAATAGGTGACTGTGGTTGAAGAATTCATATGCCAGGTTGCCTTTTGTCCAGAAATTGAGACCTTACGCTTTTTTTGATACAACAACCGCAACGCCAAGGGCTGACAGCACCTTAGCTTCGATCTGCGCGGCATCCATTCCGGCGGTCGCGTACATATCGGCGGGCGTGCTTTGGTCGATGAATGTGTCCGGGAAAACCATAGAGCGGAACACCAGGCCGTCGTCAAAAACGCCTTCTTCCGCCAGCAGTTGCGCCACGTGACTGCCGAACCCGCCAATGGATCCTTCCTCGATCGTGATCAGCGCTTCGTGTTCAGTCGCAAGTTTCAGGATCATGTCGCGATCCAGCGGCTTGGCAAAACGAGCGTCAGCGACCGTTGGCGCGATCCCCCTGGCTTTTAGGTTTTCCACAGCCTTAAGAACCTCACCCAGCCGCGTTCCAAAAGATAGGATTGCCACCTTGCCGCCGTCCTGAATAATCCGGCCCTTGCCGATTTCAAGAACCTTACCAATGTCAGGCAGTTCAACACCAACCCCCTCGCCGCGCGGAAAGCGAAAGGCCGACGGCCGGTCGTTAATTGACACCGCAGTGGCCACCATATGAACCAGTTCCGCCTCGTCAGACGGGGCCATCACAACAAAACCCGGCAGTGTGGCCAGATAGGTGATGTCAAAACTACCCGCGTGGGTGGATCCATCCGCCCCCACCAGCCCGGCGCGGTCAATGGCAAAACGTACAGGCAGCCGCTGGATCGCCACGTCGTGCACCACCTGATCATATCCACGCTGCAAGAACGTCGAGTATATCGTGCAGAACGGCTTCATGCCGCCCGCCGCCATTGCAGCGCAGAACGTGACTCCATGTTGCTCGGCGATGCCCACGTCAAAACTGCGGTTGGGAAACCGGGCAGCAAATTTGTCAATGCCGGTGCCGTCTGGCATTGCGGCGGTGACCGCCACGATCTTGTCATCCGTTTCCGCCTGCCGGATCAGACTGCCGGCATAAACCGAAGTGTAACTTGGTGCGTTTGACGCAGACTTTATCTGCCTGCCAGAGGCAACATCAAACTTTGCCACCCCGTGATATTTGTCAGCGGCGGTTTCCGCCGGCGCGTAACCCTTGCCCTTTTTCGTCAGCACATGCAGCAAAATCGGCCCGTCGGCGCGTTCTTTCACTGTTCGCAAAACCGGCAAAAGCTGATCCATATCATGCCCGTCGATCGGACCGACGTAGGAAAAACCCAGCTCCTCAAACAATGTACCACCCACGGTCATGGATTTGGCCATCTCCTTGGCCCGGCGTGCGCCCTCTTGCAATACCTCGGGCAGCAGGCTGACCGCACCCTTGGCAGCGGCCTTCAGTTCCTGATACGGATCACCGGCATAAATGCGGGACAGATAGGCGGACAGCGCACCGACCGGCGGTGCAATCGACATTTCGTTGTCATTCAGAATAACAATCAACCGTTTGCCCAGATGCCCGGCATTGTTCATGGCCTCAAACGCCATGCCCGCTGACATGGCCCCATCGCCGATAACCGCAATTGCGTCTCCCAGTCCGTTTTCAGGTGCGCCCCCCAGATCACGCGCCACAGCAAACCCCAGCGCCGCAGAGATGGACGTAGAGCTGTGCGCCGCACCAAACGGATCAAAGGCACTTTCGCTGCGCTTGGTGAAGCCGGACAAACCGCCCGACTGGCGCAGGGTGCGGATGCGATCCCGCCGTCCGGTCAGGATTTTATGGGGATAGCACTGGTGACCGACATCCCAGATCAGGCGGTCCTTGGGCGTGTCAAAAACCGCGTGCAGCGCTGTGGTCAGCTCGACCACCCCAAGCCCCGCGCCCAGATGCCCGCCGGTGACCGAAACCGCTGAAATCGTTTCCGCCCGCAGTTCATCCGCCAGTTGCCGCAGTTCCGCGTCAGAAAACTGCTTAAGATCGGCAGGCGAATTGACCCTGTCAAGCAAAGGCGTTTGTGGTCTGGATTGGTCGCTCACCGTTTTCATCCTGAAAGTTTGGTTTGTCTGTCACATATCCCGGGTAATAATAAATTGCGCCAATTGACGAAGCGTGTCACCGGTTGCCCCAAAAACTGCCAAACTGTCACAAGCCTCCTCTACCAGCGCCGCGGCCTTGGCTTTGGCCTCCTTCATTCCCAAAACGGAAACAAAGGTGGCCTTTCCCGCAACCGCATCTTTTTGCAGGCGCTTTCCGGCTTTTCCGGCGTCACCCTCCACGTCCATTATATCGTCGGTGATCTGAAAAGCCAAACCAACTGCCGTGGCGTAATTTCCCAGTATTTCGGGATTGGCGTTGCCAAGGATCGGCCCCGCCTCTGCCGCCCAGCGAAACAACGCGCCGGTTTTGTTGGATTGCAATTCGGTGATCGCCGCCAGATCAAGCGGCGGCTTGGCAACTTCGGCGGCAATATCCTGCATTTGACCCAGCACCATCCCATTGGCCCCGGCGGCCTGCGCCAGCGATGACAAAAGCCGCAGACGGATGTTTGCATCTGCCGAGGTGCGGGGGGCGAGAAGAATTTCAAACGCAAGCGTCTGCAAAGCATCCCCGGCCAGTATGGCCGTGGCATCATCCCATTTCACGTGCACCGTCGGCTTTCCCCGGCGCAGGGTGTCGTCGTCCATTGCCGGCAGGTCATCGTGGATCAGGGAATAGGCATGGATACATTCCACCGCCGCTGCGGCCCTGTCCGCCTGCACAGGCCTGACCCCGTAAAGCTGTGCACCCTCCAAAACCAAAAACGCCCGAAGACGCTTGCCACCGGACAGCGTGCCGTGACGCATGGCGTCAACCAGATTGCCCTTGCCCAGCCCGCCGAATATTTCGGACAGACAGGCCTCCACCCGCCCGGCATGAGCGTTCAGCGTTTTTCGAAAATTGTCAGAGACCATCAACCGGTCTCGCGCCGTTCGGCTGCCCGTCCTCCCCCAAAGTAATCTGCGCCACTTTTTCTTCGGCAGCTTTCAGGGTTTTCTCACAGTGTTTTTTCAGCTCGGCACCACGTTCGTAAAGCTTGATGCTGTCCTCCAGCGCCACATCAGAACTTTCCAGCGCGCCGACCACGGATTCCAGTTCCGCCAGAGCCTCTTCAAATGTCAGTTTGGCAACCGGTTTGTCAGTCATTTTCCCCGCTCCATCAAAACTTTAACATGCGCCGCTGTTGCGGCGGCCAGGGCACCCAGATCATATCCCCCCTCAAGAGTCGAGACCACGCGGCCGCTGGCGTGCCTATCCGCCACATCGCAAATCGCCTGTGTCACCCAGAAAAAATCATCTGTGGACAGATTTATATTGGCCAGAGGGTCGGCCTGATGGGCGTCAAACCCGGCGGAAACCAACAGCAATTCCGGTTCAAAATCGTTGAGCGCGGGCATGATCAGTTGGCTGAATTTTTCGCGATATGCGGCACTGCCGCAGCCCGATGTCAGCGGAACATTCAGGATATTGCCATGCGCACCTGTTTCAGACGCAGCACCCGACCCCGGATAAAGCGGCATCTGATGGGTTGACGTAAACAAAATGCGGTTGTCATCCCAAACCAGATTCTGCGTGCCATTGCCGTGGTGCACGTCAAAATCCACAATCGCCACGCGGTTTAAGGCGTGGTTTTCCAGCGCGTGCTTGGCGGCAATCGAGATATTGCCAAACAGACAAAACCCCATTGCCGTGGTTTTTTCAGCGTGATGCCCGGGCGGACGGATGGCACAAAAGGCATTTGCGGCCTCCCCTGCCATCACCATATCCACCGCTTTGATGCTCGCGCCAACGCCCAGATAAGCGGCCCTTAAAGAACCGGGTGACATATGCGTATCCGCATCCAGCGACCTGATCCCAACGTCAGGTGCGGCATTATTGATCGCAGTAATATGGCTGGCCGGATGCGCCAACAAAATGTCGGCGTCAGTTCCCAAAGGCGCCTCGACACGCTGCAGATCGGCAAATATCGGCGCGTTAAAGGCGGCCAGAATGGTTTGCAGCCGCGCAACCTGTTCTGGGTGGCCCATCGGTGTTTCGTGCCGCAGGCAGTCGGAATGGCTAAGTAAGGCAGTCGTCATTTGCAAAATCTATTGTATGCTGTGGGCGGGAACAAGCACGAGGATGGATTTGTGGTGACAGAAAATTGGATTAAATACGGGTTCTGGCTGGCGGGTCTGGCCAACATCGGTGGCGTGCTGGTGTTTTCAAAGGGCTTCACCAATGCCGCGTTGACGCAGGGTGATCCGATCGTGATGTCCCGCTTTGGACTGCTGATGATCATCGTCTGGGGGCTGGCTTATATTGCGATGGCAAAAACCGCGCTGCAAAACCGCTGGATCGTCGCGGTATTTGCGCTTGAGAAACTGGTTTACGTGGTTGTGTGGTTGCTTTGGATTGTCAGCCACTACCGCGGGTTGGCGGGACTTTATTCGCAGGACCTTCTTGCCGGTATTTTTTTCAGCATTTACGGGCTGAACGATTTGGCGTTCATGCTGTTTTTTATACTGGTATTTCGACAGGCCAGCCAGCCGGGTAAAGGCTGACGGGCGCTTATTGGAACTGAAAAAGCGCCCGGAATGATCTAAGCCCGTGCTTTTTGCTTTGGCTTGTGCCACCGGCGCTTGTTTTGAGGACGCTGCCGTTTGGCCGGACGCGGCGTTGGCGTATGCGCCTGCGCCGTTATTTTTGTTCCGTCAACAGAAAGCGCCGGGATCGACAGGCGGATCAGTTTTTCTATTGCCCGCAACAGCTTTACGTCTTCGCCCGTGCAAAATGACACCGCCAGCCCCGCGGCCCCGGCCCGCGCCGTGCGGCCAATGCGGTGCACATAAACCTCGGCCACATGGGGCAGATCGTAATTGACCACAAGTTCAACACCCGGCACGTCAATGCCCCTCGCGGCAATATCGGTGGCAATCAAAACCGGGTTGGTGCCGTCTTTGAAACCCGCCAAAGCCTTTTGGCGCTGCCCCTGAGACTTGTTGCCGTGAATGGCGCTGGCTGACAGATTTTCCCCATTCAGCTTTCGCGTCACCTTGTCAGCACCGCGCTTGGTGCGGGTAAATACGATAACCCGTTTGCCGGGGTGTGATTTAATCAGCTGGGCAACCGCGCTGGGTTTGTCTCCCGGCGTCATATGCATCACGGTCTGATCAATGCGGTCGGCGGTTGCGGCTTTTGGCGCAACCGATACCTCGACCGGCGATTTCAGATAATCATTTGAAAGCACCCGGATTTCCTTTGGCATGGTGGCCGAAAACAATAACGTCTGCCGCTTTTTGGGCAGCAGTTTCAGAATGCGCTTGATGGCGGGCATGAAACCGATGTCCAGCATCTGGTCCGCTTCATCCAGCACCACTGTCTTAACGTGATCAAGGCGCACAACTTTTTGTGCCACCAGATCTTCCAGCCGTCCCGGCGTGGCCACCAGTATGTCAACGCCGTTGCGCAGGGCGTTTTTCTGCCGTTTGACCGGCACCCCGCCTACCACGCAGGTGGACCAGATAGACAGGTTTTTGGCGTAGGTTTTGACCGCCGCATCAATCTGGGCCGCCAGTTCGCGGGTTGGCGAAAGGACCAGGACACGGATATTGCGCCGCTCGCCCGGAAAGCCGTCTGCGGACAGATTGTGTAACAGCGGCAGGGTGAATGCAGCGGTTTTGCCGGTGCCGGTCTGTGCCAGCCCAACCACATCCTTTCCAGCCAGAATTGGCGGAATGGCCTGGGTTTGGATCGGCGTTGGAATGTCATACCCTTGATGTTCAAGGGCAGAAAGGATCGGCCTGGACAAGCCGAGGATTTGAAAAGTCAATATTTTATCTCACATAATTTGGTTAAGCACGACGTCATGCAACGCAGCACAGTGATCTTGTCGGGGCGCGACAAGCACTGCGATTTCAGGTGCAGATGTGGCCGCAGCATTCCGGTCTGTCAGGTGACATCCTTTAAATGCTGAAACGTCACATAGGGGCTGGCGCGATTAAGTCAACCGGTGCGACACGAAATGCGACGTCCTGTGTCAATGACAACACCAGACATCCACGCATTACTTTTCCCATTACATCTTCTTTTTGGTCCAAATATCCATTTCACAAAGCGCAGCTTTGTGCCGGGCCCAACAAAAATCGACCGCAGGTCGCGTTTTTGGCGGGAGAACCCCGCCGGCGATTATCATGGTTTTGGCCAGGTGGTGCTCCCGCCAATTTGATGACCTTCGGTCACAAATTGTTGGGCCGGGCCGCCGTCGCGTGGCACGCTTGGCGGGTTGAGTATTTTTGCAAAGATGAAAAGCGTCGGCGGTGCGGTTTAATCCGGTGCCAGCATATAACCGGCGCCGCGCACGGTTTGCAGATAGCGCGGCGATTTTGGATCGGCTTCCAGTTTGCGGCGCAGCCGGGTGATCTGTACATCCACCGCGCGTTCCTGGGCCTGACCTTTGTCGCGGCCCAGATCCTCCACCAGTTTGGCACGGGTCACGGGTTCATGCGGGACGGCGGAAAAAATTTTCATCAGGGCGCTTTCGGTGGCGGTCAGGCGCACCAGATCGGCACCATGCCACAACTCGCCCCTGATAAGATCATAGCGGATAAGACCCATTTGCAGAGTCTTTGGCACTTCCTTTTCAACTTCTGGTTTGGGCACCCGGCGCAGGATGGCATTTATGCGCAGCAGCAGTTCCTTGGGTTCAAACGGTTTGGCCATATAGTCGTCAGCACCCGCTTCCAGACCGGTGATCCGGTCCACACTGTCACCCTTGGCGGTCAGCAGCAAGATCGGCGTTTCAAGGGTTTCCCGCAACGCCTTGGTCAGGCTGAGGCCATCCTCACCCGGCATCATCACGTCCAGCACGATCAGGTCAAATTCCAGCCCTTCCAACAAGCGCCGTGCGTGCGCGGCGTCCCGGGCGGCACTGACCCAATAGCCGTTGCGGGCCAGAAACTTTTGCAACAATCCACGGATACGCTCGTCGTCGTCCACGATCAGAATATGGGCGTCGTTCAGATCACTCATGCGCTTTGGCACCATCGGTCATGGCGTTTAAAAGATCACGCATGGGAGGATCCATAATTTGTTCCAGCACCCGGCGAAACCCCTGAACCGCATCCGGCCCGGCGTTGCGGTAAGCGGCGCGCATGCGGGCCCGTTGGGCGTTTGACAGTTCCCGCTCCAATTCGTGACCCTTTTCGGTCAGATACAGGTTGCGTTCCCGTTTGTCTTTGGCACCAATCTGGCTGTTGACCAGCCCTTCGTCCACAAGGGTGCGCAACACGCGGTTCAGCGACTGTTTGGTGACGCCAAGGATATTCAGCAGATTGTTGATGGTGGTTCCCGGTGCGCGGTTGATGAAATAGATGGCGCGGTGGTGGGCGCGGCCAAAATCATAGTTTTCCAGAATACGGTCAGGATCGGCGGTAAATCCGCGGTAGGCGAAAAACATCGCCTCGCTGCCTTTGCGCAATTGATCGTCGGTCAAAAACAAAAGCGATTCGCCGCTGGTGTGGGAGGAATAATTTGGTTTATCCTGCATCAATCGCCTTTTTGATCATAAATACTGACCTATTTCCATAATACGTCAGCTTTGTTGACATTCCAAGAATCAAATGATAGCAAAATGCAGAAATTGTGAAATATTATGTCCGATGCGGCCATTTTTACGCAACAAATGAAAATCCCGCTGGGATATGACCGGCGAAAACAATAGGAAGTAAGACGATGGCTGGTGCATATGATGATCGGGACGGGCGGATTTGGCTGGACGGGGTCATGGTGGACTGGCGGGATGCCAATGTGCATATCCTGACCCACGCGCTGCACTACGGCTCTTCGGTATTTGAGGGCGAACGCGCCTATAACGGCAAGATTTTCAAAAGCCGCGAACATTCCGAGCGGCTGCTGAAATCCGGCGAATATATGGACATTCCGATCCCCTGGACGGTTGAAGAAATTGAAGGCGCCAAGCGGAAGGTGCTGAAAGACAGCGGTCTGGAAGATGCGTATGTACGCGCAGTCTGCTGGCGCGGCTCGGGCGAGGACATGGGTGTCGCGTCGGCCAAAAACCCGGTGCGCATGGCGATTGCAGCCTGGGAGTGGGGGGCCTATTACGGCGATGCCAAGATGAAGGGCGCGAAACTGGATATTTCCAAATGGAAACGTCCCAGCCCGGAAACCATCCCCTGTTTTGCCAAGGCCGCCGGACTTTATATGATCTGCACCATGTCAAAGCATGCGGCAGAGGCCAAGGGGTGTTCTGACAGCATGATGTATGACCACCGGGGTTATGTGGCGGAAGCGACAGGTGCGAATATCTTCTTTGTGCGGGGTGACGAGGTGCACACGCCAAAGCCTGACAGTTTTTTGAACGGTATCACCCGGCAAACCGTGATTGGCATGTTAAAGGACCGCCAGATCAAGGTGCACGAGCGGCACATCCTGCCGGATGAACTGGGCGATTTTGAACAATGCTGGCTGACCGGAACAGCGGCTGAGGTCACGCCTGTGGGGCAGATTGGTGACTGGACGTTTGAAGTGGGTGCGCTGACGCGGTCGATTGCTGAGGAATACGAGCAACTGGTTCGGGCCTAAAAGAATTCAAATTCTTGAGGATACCATTCAATCCTGTTAAGCTGATGTTAAGGCTTGGCGTCAGGGCCTGATATTTGTGGCGCGATGAAAACGGAGGGCACCAAACTGCCTGAACCTGCCAATGCGGTCAAAGATGTGACCGCCACCGCGGCTGTAAAAACTGCCGCGACCAAGGAAAAGCCCGCAGCCGGATTGCTGGGGCTTGTTCTGAACTCTCTTAACTCTGACAAAGCACTGGATGTTGTGCCGATTGATCTGGCCGGGAAATCCGAGATGGCGGATCACATGGTGATTGCATCCGGGCGTTCGTCGCGCCAGGTGGTGGCAATGGCGGAAAAGCTGGCCGATCGGGTCAAGGCGGATATGGGCCGCCCGTGCCGCATGGAAGGCAAGGATCAGGGTGATTGGGTGCTGATTGATTGCGGTGACATCGTGGTGCATATTTTCCGCCCCGAGGTGCGCGAATTTTACCAGCTTGAAAAAATGTGGATGAACGGGGCGCAAAGCGCGGCCAAAGTCTGAATGCGCGTCACCGTTTGTGCGGTTGGCCGTCTGCGGGCGGGGGCACAGTTTGACCTGATCAAAGACTATGTTTCGCGGTTTGACCGGACCGGCCGTGCGCTTGGACTTGGGCCTTTGGATATTGTCGAGGTTGACGCCAAAAAAGGCGGCGTTAAGGCAGAAGCCGGGTTGCTGCGGCGCAGTATTCCTGTTGGCGCAGTCACCTGCGTGCTGGATGAGCGCGGTAAGGTGATGACTTCGCCGGAATTTGCAACCCGGCTTGGCAGGTGGCGCGATGACGGGCGACGAGACGCTGCTTTTGTGATTGGCGGGGCGGACGGAACCACGGACAAGCTGCGCGACATGGCAGATATGACTCTCTCGTTTGGCGCGATGGTGTGGCCGCACATGCTGGCAAGGTTGATGTTGGTTGAACAGCTGTACCGGGCGGCGTCGATTTTGGCCGGGGCACCTTATCACCGGACGTAGGCGCTGGTTTGCAAAATTGCAAAAGCGCGCTGCGCGGCGAGTATTTTTGCAAAGATGAAGATGGGCGTGGTGGCAGTTGCTTTGGTGCGCGGCGCTCAGTAGAACAAATTAAAAAACCAAAGGCACAGCAGATGACCGCCCCAAAGCCCGTTGTATTGTGCATAATGGATGGCTGGGGATTGCGCAGCGAAACCGAGAATAACGCGGTGGCCCTGTCTGATACCCCAACCTATGACGCGATTATGGCGGAATGCCCAAATGCAACTTTGAAAACCTGCGGCCCGGATGTTGGTCTGCCAGAGGGGCAAATGGGAAATTCGGAGGTCGGGCATATGAATATCGGCGCCGGGCGGGTGGTTTCGATGGATTTGGGACAAATCGATCTGGCGATTGAAAACGGGGAATTTGCTGCCAACCCGGCGCTGGCCGGGTTTGTTGGCGCATTGCAAAAAAGCGGCGGAACCGCCCATGTGATGGGCATCGTTTCTGACGGAGGCGTGCACGGGCATCTTAATCACATGATTGCCGGGGTTCAGGTGATCGCCGGACTTGGTGTTCCGGTCAAAATCCATGCGCTGACCGACGGGCGGGATGTGCCGCCGGATTCAGCGGTGGAATTCCTGCGCAGGCTTGAAAACGCTTTGCCGGATGGCGCCGAAATTGCCACAGTCATTGGCCGCTACTACGCGATGGACCGGGACCGCCGCTGGCCAAGGGTCAGGGCGGCGTATGACGCGATTGTGCACGGCAAGGGGCAACGGGCGAAAAATGCCGAAGATGCCTGCCTGCAGGCCATGAAACGCGGCGAAACCGACGAGTTTTTCCAGCCGACGGTGTTGCAGGATTTTGTTGCTCCTAAAGGCGGCGACGGGTTTTTCTCGTTAAATTTCCGGACCGACCGGGCGCGCGAAATCCTGGCGGCCCTGGGTGATCCGGATTTTGATCATTTCAGCATCAAAAACCGCCCGCTGATGAACTTTCTGGGCATGGCGAATTACTCCACATCACACGACAGGTTCATGGCAACGATGTTTCCCAAACAGATTGTCACCAACACACTGGGCGCATGGGTTTCGCAGCATAACAAACGACAGTTTCGATTGGCTGAGACTGAAAAATACCCGCATGTGACGTTTTTCATGAACGGCGGAATTGAAGAGGCGACGGCAGGCGAAGACCGGTTTATGCCAAATTCGCCGAAAGTGGCGACCTATGATTTGCAGCCCGAAATGTCTTCGGCTGAGGTTACAGACCATTTTCTTACGGCAATCCGCGACCGGTATGATCTGATAATCGTCAATTACGCCAATCCCGATATGGTCGGGCACACCGGTGATCTGCCCGCAGCGATTGCAGCCTGCGAGGCGGTGGACCGGGGATTGACGCAGGTGGTTGATGCTTTGCGGACCGTCGGTGGGGCCATGATATTGACGGCGGATCACGGCAATTGTGAAACCATGATCGATCCTGACACCGGCAAACCGCACACCGCCCATACCACCAATCCGGTTCCGGTTGCGGTGATTGGCGGTGGCAACAGAAAGCTGCGCAGCGGCGGGCGACTGGCCGATCTGGCACCCACATTGCTGGACCTGATGGCGCTGCCAAAACCTGCCGAGATGACCGGAAAGACCCTGCTGGTATGAAGATATTTCGATATTTTGCGGTTGTTTTGGGCATTTTTGTTCTGTCTGAAAATTCAGCGAACGCACAGCCGTCGGTATTTTCCGCCCAAAGGGCTGCAGAGGATCTGCAAGCGGCAACTCTGGCCCTGTCAGAAGCGCAAAAAGCCAAGGATCGGGTCGCTGCGCTGAGCCAGGTCATCCGCGCCTACGAGGACGGGTTGCAGGCCATGCGAGAGGGGCTGCGCAAAGCAGCGATCCGCGAAAAAAGCCTGCGGCTGGAATTTGCCGCGCGGCGCGATCAGTTGTCCCGGCTGCTGGGCGTTTTGCAAACACTCCAGCGGGCCCCGGCGCCGCTGCTGTTGATCCACCCGTCCGGGCCAATGGGAACCGCCCGGTCCGGCCAGATACTGACTGATGTTACCCCGGCGCTGCACCGACAGGCCGAAGACCTGCGCGCACAGCTTGAAGAGTTGCTGGTTTTGCAGGCGTTGCAAACCTCTGCCGAAGAAGACATCCGCCTTGGATTACAGGGCGCGCAGAACGCCCGCGTGGCTCTGGCGGCGGCCATTGGTTCGCGCACACAGCTGCCAAAACGGGTGTTGTCAGACCCGGAAAAACTGAAAATGCTGTCTGAAAACAGCGAAACGCTTACCGGATTTGCCAACGGGCTGTCTGATCTGCCCTTTGACGGCGCACCCGTTGACGCACCGGCCTTTGCCCAATCCAAGGGAACGCTGGATTTACCACTGTTTGGTACGGTATTGCGTGGCTACAATGAAGCGGATGCCGCAGGTCTGCGGCGGCCCGGTCTGGTGCTCAGCGCACCGCCGGTCACGCTGGTGACAGCGCCGTTTCCGGCAACAATCCGCTTTCGCGGGGCGTTTTTGGACTACGGAAAAGTGATTATCCTTGAGCCCGAGGCGGGTTTCCTGATCGTGCTGGCAGGATTAGGACAGGTATATGGTGACGTAGGAGAGATTCTTGCCAAAGGCGATCCCGTTGGTCTGCTGGGCGGCGAAGATGCCGCAGCAGGCGATTTTCTGCGCGAGGCGTCGCAAGGTAGTGGTGTAACCCGACAAGAAACGGTCTATATAGAAATCAGACAAAATGGCGAACCGGTCGACCCGACAGACTGGTTCAGGCTTAATGACAGGTAGGAAAATTATGAAGAAATATGTTATGGCGGCGATTGGCGGCACATTGGCCGGGTTGATTTTGACCTCGCAAGTGGCCGGTCCGCTGATTGCCCAGGAATCCGACCGTAAAAAGTCGACCTATGAACAACTTGACCTGTTTGGCGATATATTCGAGCGCATCCGTTCGCAATATGTGGAAGAGGTGGACGAGGCGGACCTGATCGAAAGCGCGATCAATGGCATGTTAACCTCGCTTGATCCGCACTCCAGCTATTTGCCGCCGCGTGATTTTGACAATATGCAGGTGCAAACCCGTGGCGAATTCGGCGGCCTTGGCATCGAGGTGACCCAGGAAGACGGCTTTATCAAAGTGGTCAGCCCGATTGACGACACGCCCGCCGACAAGGCCGGTATAGAAGCGGGTGATTTCATCACCCATGTGGATGCGGAACCGGTTTTGGGCCTTACACTGAACGACGCTGTTGAGCTGATGCGGGGCACCGTTGGATCAGAAATCATCATTACGGTGGTGCGTGATGGGGTTGACGAGCCGTTTGACGTATCAATCATCCGCGATGTCATCAAAATCTCTGCGGTGCGCGCGCGGGTAGAGGGGGAAGCCGTGGTTCTGCGGATTAGTTCCTTCACTGATCAGACGTTTCCCAATCTGCAGGACGGGATCAAAAAGAAAGTGGAAGAGGCTGGCGGCATAGACAGCGTTGACGGCTTTGTTCTGGATCTGCGCAACAATCCCGGTGGTCTGCTTAATCAGGCCATACTGGTGTCTGATGCGTTCCTCGAAAAAGGAGAGATCGTATCGACCCGTGGCCGTGAAGCACGCGACAGCGAGCGGTTTAACGCAGCGCCGGGCGATCTGGCGGAAGGCAAACCGATTGTTGTGCTGATCAACGGCGGCTCTGCCTCGGCGTCTGAAATTGTGGCCGGAGCGTTGCAGGATCACCGTCGTGCCATCATCGTGGGCACCAAAAGCTTTGGCAAAGGCTCGGTTCAAACGATTATGCCGCTGCAGGGTGATGGTGCCATGCGCCTGACGACTGCGCGGTATTACACGCCTTCGGGTCGTTCCATTCAGGCATTGGGTGTCGCACCTGATGTGATCGTAGAGTTCCACCCGCCGGTGGAAGAGGCTGAAGACGGTACCGGGCGACCGCAGCGAACAGAGGCCAGCCTGCGCGGGTCTTTGGACAACGACAGCCTGACAGAAGATGAACGTCAGCTGCTGGAAGAAGAACGCACGCAGCAGGAAGAAGCCGCAAAGAAACGTGCGGGTGACAGCCAGTTGGCCTATGCGCTTGATTTGTTGCGCGGTTTGTCGGTTCTGGAAACGGCAAACTAGAACGCCGGTAACAATCCGGCATTTTTTAGCGGCAGCCAGTGGCTGCCGCGAATGGTTTTTAAAGGCTAAAGGCGTATTATGAGGCCTGAAGATATTGACTCTCTGCCTTACCGCCCCTGCGTTGGCATGATGGTGTGCAATCAACGTGGGGGGGTTTTTGCCGGGCAGCGTCTGGACGGTGCAAAAGACGCCTGGCAAATGCCGCAAGGCGGGATTGAAGACGGTGAAGATCCACGCACCGCAGCGTTGCGCGAACTGATGGAAGAGACCGGCATTCCACCGGAAGCGGTCGATATCGTTGCACAAACCAAGGACTGGATTCCCTACGACCTGCCGCATCATCTGGTGCCGCGACTGTGGAAAGGCCGCTATCGCGGGCAAAAACAAATCTGGTTTTTGATGCGCTTTACCGGCGATGACAGCCTGATCAACATCAAAACCAAACACCCGGAATTTGCCCGCTGGTGTTGGTTGGCCCCGGAAGA
>CAYZQS010000019.1:0-3007 GCA_964480735.1 uncultured Rhodobacterales bacterium | reverse complement strand
TGACTCCACATGAGAACAAAACGTGAATATAATGGCCGCATGGCGTTTGTGGAACTGAACATCACCTCCAATTTCACCTTCCTGACGGGCGGGTCACATCCTGAGGAATATGCTGATTGGGCCGCCCTGATGGGGATGGCAGCCCTTGCGGTGGCCGATGAAAATTCTGTGGCGGGCATCGTACGGGCCCATGTGGCGCTGCGCGAGGTGGCGCATCAGGTGAAGGTGCGGGGGCAGGCGCAGGTGGCGGGGCCTGATTTGGGCCGTGAGGCCGGTGTATCCTGCGCCATTCACAACATTCCCCGTCTGATCCCCGCCACGCGTCTGGTACTGGAAGACGGGCTTTGCGTGACCGTCTTACCGCGCGACCGCGCCGCTTGGGGACGGCTGTGCCGGATATTGTCGGCAGGACGGCAGCGGGTGGAAAAGGGCAGCTGTTTGCTGCGGCTGGGCGATGTGCTGAAGTGGGGTAAGGGCATGGAGATGCTGGTGCATCCTGCGCCTGCGACCGGCGCAAGCCAGTGGCAGCGCCAGACGCAAAAGCTGACGCGCCGCTTTGCCGGCCAGTGCCACCTGCTGATGGCCCCGCGTTATGACGGGCAGGACAATGCCCGCTTTGCGCGGCTGTCGCAACTGGCCAAAAAACTGAACATCGCCACCGTCGCCTCTGCCAGCCCCGTCATGCACGCCGCCCGTCGGCGCAAACTGACTGATGTGTTAACCGCCATCCGGCTGGGCCAAAAGGTGGACCAATTGGGTCGCGCCGCACAGGCCCATGCCGAACAGCGCCTGCGCTCCGAGGCCGAGATGCTGCGCCTGTTCAAAGGGCACGAAGGTGCCGTGCACCGGGCAGGCGAAATCGCCGCCGCCTGCACGTTTTCACTGGATGAACTGGCGTACGAATACCCATCCGAAATCGCCCCAAACGAAACCCCAAGCCAGCGCCTGTTTCGCCTCGCCCACGCCGGGTTGAAATGGCGTTATCCGGCAGGACCGCCAAAACGGGTGCAGGATATGCTGGCCCATGAACTGACCCTGATCGCCAAGCTGAAATACGAGCCTTACTTTCTGACCGTGCATGACGTGGTGGATTTTGCCCGCTCGCGCGACATCCTGTGTCAGGGGCGCGGGTCCGCTGCCAACTCTGTGGTTTGCTACGCTTTGGGGGTCACGTCGGTTTCGCCTGAGATCGGCACCATGGTGTTTGAGCGTTTCGTGTCTGAGGCCCGGGATGAGCCGCCTGACATCGACGTTGATTTTGAGCACGAGCGGCGTGAAGAGGTGATCCAGCACATCTATGAACGCTATGGCCGCCACCGGGCCGGGCTGTGCGCCACAATCGTTCACTACCGCGGCAAACGCGCCATCCGCGAGGTGGGCACGGCCATGGGCCTGTCAAACGACACCATTTCGGCCCTGTCCTCGCAGCTTTGGGGCTGGGGCAGCGGCGGGCTGCCGGAGGCACGCCTGCGCGAGATCGGCCTTGACCCCACTGATCGTCGCTTGGCACAAACGCTGGACCTGTGCGGCCAGATCATCGGCTTTCCGCGCCATCTGTCCCAACACGTGGGCGGGTTCATCATCACCGAAGGAAGGCTTGATGAGCTGGTTCCCATCGAAAACGCCACCATGGAAGACCGAACGGTTATTTGTTGGGATAAGGATGATATTGATGCCTTGGGCATTCTGAAGGTCGACGTGTTGAGCCTTGGCATGCTGACCTGCATCCGCAAGGCTTTTGCACTGATCGCCCAGCACCACCAGCGGGATTTCACGCTGGCGACCCTGCCGCCCGAAGACCCGGACGTGTACGATATGCTGTGCATGGCTGACAGCATCGGGGTGTTTCAGGTGGAAAGCCGGGCCCAGATGAACTTTTTACCGCGCATGCGCCCGCGCAATTTCTATGATCTGGTGATCGAGGTGGCGATTGTGCGGCCCGGGCCCATTCAGGGCGATATGGTGCATCCCTACCTTCGGCGGCGCAATGGCGAAGAAAAAGTGGTGCTGCCCTCTGACGCGCTTGGTGACGTTTTGGGCAAAACCCTTGGGGTGCCGCTGTTTCAGGAACAGGCCATGCAGATCGCCATTATTGGCGCCGGGTTTTCTCCTGACGAGGCGGACCGTCTGCGCCGCTCACTGGCCACGTTCAAGAAACACGGCAATATCCACCGCTTTCGCCGCCGGTTTTTGCGCGGCATGGCGGAAAACGGCTATGAGGATGATTTCGCGGCGCGCTGTTTTTCTCAGATCGAGGGCTTTGGCTCTTACGGTTTTCCCGAAAGCCACGCCGCATCCTTTGCGCTGCTGGTCTATGCCTCGGCCTGGATCAAGAAACACCACGCCGGGATTTTCGCCTGTGCGTTGCTGAACTCCCAGCCCATGGGGTTTTACGCGCCTGCCCAGATCGTGCGTGACGCGCGCGAACACAAGGTAGAGGTGCGCCCGGTGTGCATCAACAATTCCTACTGGGACAACGTGATGGAACGGGGCGAAAAAGGCACGCTGGCCCTGCGTCTGGGCTTTCGCCAAATCAAAGCCATGCGCGAGGAGGAAGCCACGTGGATTTCCGCCGCCCGGGGCAACGGCTATCAAAGTGTCGATGACATCTGGCGCCGGGCGGGCACCCCGCCGCGCCTGCTTAATGCGCTGGCCGAGGCCGATGCTTTTGCCGACCTTGGCCTGTCCCGCCGCGAAGCCCAGTGGCAGGCCCGCGCGTGTGCGGGCGACGATCCTCTGCCGCTGTTTGCTGCAGGCCTGGAGGGTGAAGGGATCAATGAACCGGCGGTTGTCCTGCCCAAAATGACCGAGGGTGAACACGTGGTTGAAGATTACGTGTCCATGCGCCTGACCCTGCGGTCCCACCCGCTGGCGCTTCTGCGGGCGAAGTTAACGCCGGACCCCACCTTCTTTACGGTCTAAATATCCACGCCTGCGCCAAAAAAGTTTAGAGCCGCGTCCTTTTTATCTGAATCAGCGGAGCGGCTCTATCCTTTTGATCTTGCGC
>CAYZQS010000018.1:28482-38455 GCA_964480735.1 uncultured Rhodobacterales bacterium | reverse complement strand
CACCGGTCATGATGCAAGGAATTTTCCACCGCGGTTTCATGGACATTCACGCAGGAGCCGCCCGGATTATGGGTCAGCAGAGAATGGCAGTATTTCGCGGAGAAGGCGGAGAAATAGAGCGTCGTCCAAACAAACCGACTGTCGTAACAACCGGCCTTGGTGATTGCCCGTCGACAACCGAAACATGGGCCCCATTGTTACCGGAGCCGCATCAATCTGCAGATTTGGAAATGGATGTGGGCAGCCTTGTCAAGGTTTGGCGGGGCGATTCTGAAAGCGGGTATGCAACCAAATCTGTCACCGGAACATTGGCCGTAACGCTTAGAACAATGGGAAAAGCTGAGTGTGCCGACAGCGCACAGGAATTGGCAGACAAGCTGTGGTATGGGCGTGACAAGGCCTATCTGCCAGTAAAAGTGTAAGCGCCATGTCCCGGTTTATGATCGCAGCGGCGCATAAATCATCCGGCAAAACGGTTGTGTCTGTGGGCTTGGCGGCAGCGTTTCGCGCCCGTGGGAAAGACATTCAAACATTCAAAAAGGGACCGGATTATATCGATCCCATGTGGTTGTCCGCGGCCGGCGAAAGGCCGTGTTACAACCTTGATTTCAATACCATGTCACCGGATGAAATTAGCGTGCTGTTCACCAGTCGGTCCGGGTCGTTTTCGCTGATTGAGGCCAACAAGGGCTTGTTTGACGGTGTTGATGTGAACGGCAGCGATTCCAATGCGGAACTGGCCAAAATACTGCAAGCGCCTGTGGTTTTGGTGGTGGATACCACCGGAACAACCCGTGGCATTGCCCCGCTTTTGCTGGGTTATCAGGCGTTTGATGCCGACGTGAACATCGCCGGTGTAATTTTGAACAAAACCGGCGGCACCCGTCACGAAGGTAAATTGCGGGCAGCGGTTGAGACGCACACTGATATCCCGGTGGTTGGCGCGGTTGGCAAAAACCCCGGACTGGATATCGGCGAAAGGCATCTGGGGCTGACCACCCCGGCGGAAAGCGGGCAACTGGCAGAAAAAATCGCGGGTTTTGGCGAAATTGTCGGCGGGTCGGTAGATTTGGACCGACTTGTGGGGCTGGCAGGACACGCCCCAACGCTGCCGGTCAAAAAAGTAAATCCAACTGCGATCCCGGTTCCTGACTTAAAAATCGGCATCGCGCAGGACACCGCGTTTGGTTTTTATTACCCCGATGATTTGGAGGCGTTCGCCAACACCGGCGCAACCTTGGTGCCGATTGACACGATGCACGACACCAGCCTGGCAAAGATTGACGGGTTGTTTATCGGCGGTGGATTTCCTGAAACCCAGATGCGGCAATTGTCTGCCAACAAATCTTTGCGCCTCGATATCAAGGCGGCGATAGAAAACGGTCTGCCAACCTATGCGGAATGCGGTGGTCTGATGTATCTGTGTAATTCTCTGTCTTGGAAAGACGAACATTTACCGATGGTTGGCGTTGTGGATGGCGACGCCGTTATGTGCGAACGACCGCAAGGGCGGGGGTATGCGAAGTACAGCACAAACCCGTCGCACCCCTGGGACGAAATCAACGGGTCGCAACCAGCGCATGAATTTCATTATGCGCGGATTGACAATCTTGGCAAAGAAACCGTTTACGGGCGGTCGATAACACGCGGTCATGGGATTGATGGCGAAAACGACGCGATTGTGGTGCATAATCTGTTGGCCGGATTTTGCCATCTGCGCAACACAGACAACAATCCCTGGGTTCAGCGCTTTGTTGATTTTGTACGCCGTAATCGGCGATAGCCACAGCGAGCAATCCAAACAAACCTACCCCTTCAAATGAAAACCCCGCCTTAAGAAAGACGGGGATTTATCAATTGATAAGGCAGCCCGGGAGCCACAACACTTACGAGCGCTTAATCTCGAACTTGTAAATTGCGCCTTCGGAAGAAGAACTTAACAGCTCGTTACCGGTTTGGTTGCAAAATGCGGCAAAGTCGGCAACCGAGCCGGGGTCTGTTGTGCTGATGGCCAAAATTTCGCCCTGGGGAACGCTTTTCAGCGCTTTCTTTGCTTTGATGATCGGCAGAGGGCAGTTCAGGCCTTCAGCGTTCAGTACATGTGCGGTCATATCAGATACCTTTCAGAATATTGTCGTTAACAGTTAGATGAACAGGTTGATGTCGGATTTGCCGGCAACTTCCATATAAGTTGCAGCGCCGCCAAGCTCTACGCCCTCGATCATTTCGTCTGTTTCATATTCAAACAGGTCCATAGTCATCTGGCAGGCAATCATGCGCACATCGGTTTCAACGGCGGCTTCGCGAAGATCCTCGATGGACGCAACACCTTTTTTCTTCATCATGTTGTCCATCATCTTTGAACAGGCGCGGTCAACGCCGGGGATCATAGAGATCATGTTTGGCATGCTCATGTGCATTCCGCCCATCGGCATTTTCATGGCCGGGTTGCCCAGGGTGCTCATCTTCAGGTCAAGTTTTTTCAGCAAAAGCGGCAGGCCGTAAAACGTGAAGAACATCGTGACTTTAAAGTCCATAGCGGCAGCTGTGGTGCCAAGAATGAACGGTGGATAAGCCCAGTCAAGCGTGCCTTTGGTTACGATGATTGACATGCTCTTGGCATTCTCAAGATCACCCTCTGTTACAGCATCCAGCATGTGATTCCTCCTAGCAGTGGATATAATTTGCAGATTCGTTGGTATTTTTGTTTATTAGAATATATGAATACTAAGAAGTCTTAAAAGTCAAGGAAACAAGGAAAAGGCGTGATCAAAACTGACGTGATCCTTGCAATTGCTGTGAAATTTGTGGTGAATTAAAAATAATGGCCACCGACAAACCCGTTTGATGGATAAACATATGCTGATGGAAATTTCCGAACTGCAGGAAAACGCCGCGAAGGCCAGTGGTTTGCTAAAGGTCATGGCAAACCAATCGCGGCTGTTGATTCTTTGTAATCTTTTGGAAGGTGCTAAATCGGTTCAGCAGTTGCAGGCCGAAGTGAGGCTAAGCCAGTCCGCACTTTCCCAGCAACTGGCCATTTTGCGCGGTGAAAAACTGGTTGCCACCCAGCGTTCGGCGCAATCGGTGTTTTACTCTCTGTCCAGCCCGGAGGCGGAAGAGATGTTGCAAACGCTCTACAACATCTACTGCAAATAGGCGTTCTAAAACTTAGCGTCAAAGGCAACGCAAAAATCCAATTTCTGCGACTTGGACTTTACATCTTCTTACCAATATATGTTAATGTGTTTAAGCGTTATCGACTCCGACGGGCAGGCCGTCCGGAAGCGAATTCGCCGTGTGCAAAACTTGAGGAAAGAAGAATATGATAGAAGCTCTCAGAGAATTGGTGATCGAATCGCCGGGTTTTTACGTCGGCTGGGGCGGTCTTGTGTTGGGAACCATATTTGGATTTATCGTTTACCGGACCAATTTTTGTACCATGGGCTCGATTTCTGATATCATAACATTTGGCAACTTCAACCGCTTCCGGTCGTGGATGCTGGCCATCTCTGTTGGAATATTGGGTGTGTCTCTGTTGCGCGTGTTGGGCATCGCCGATGTGGGGAACTCCATCTATTTAAGGCCAAATCTGGGGTGGCTGGCCAATATTGTCGGTGGGTTGATGTTTGGTTTTGGCATGGTTTTTTCCGGCGGCTGTATCAGCCGGAACCTGGTGCGGGCCGGGGCGGGGGATTTGCGTTCGTTGGTGGTTTTGATGATCACCGGCTTGTTTGGTTTTATGACAATTGGCGGCCTGTTTGGGCCGATCCGGGTAAATGTGTTTGGTGCCGCCATTCTCGATTTATCCGAAAGCGGGCTGGAATCGCAAAGTCTGGCCGAGATTCTGTCTACCGTCTCGGGACTTGATGCCGGTTCTGCGGGCTGGACGATGGTCGCGCTGATTGCCGGTGGACTGTTGTACTATTGTTTCAAAGACAGCGGGTTCAGAAGTTCCGGCAAAGATATTACCGCTGGCCTGGGCATCGGGCTGGTTATTATCATCGGCTGGTCGATAACCGGATTGGCTCAGGACGATTTTGCCGATGTTCCGGTGGAATTGGTTTCTCTGACCTACGTCCGCCCAACGGGCGAGACGATGGATTACCTGATGCGGTTCACAGCCCTTGGTGCACCCGGATTTGGCGTTGTCACACTGGCAGGCGCGCTGCTGGGTGGTTTTTTAGGTGCGCTCAGTGTCGGGCGGGTGAACCTGACGACATTTGCAGATAAAAACGATTCCATACGCAACATGGGCGGCGCGGCCCTGATGGGAACGGGCGGCGTTCTGGCGCTTGGCTGCACGGTCGGGCAAGGCCTGACCGGTGTTTCAACGCTGGCAATAGGCTCATTTATTGCGCTTGCGTCAATTATTGCGGGTTGTGTGGCTGGAATGAAGCTGATCGAACTGAACGCCTGATTGAACCTAGCTGCGTATGAACAAGGGTGATTGGCGCGAAAGATCAGTCGTCTGCAGCCGGTGCCAGTTGTGTGGCCACCTTCAACGCAATGTCTTTGTAAATCTTGGCATGCGGGCCGTCGGGCTGTGCGACCACAATTGGCAAACCATCGTCTGAAGTACGCCGAATATCCATATGCAACGGGATCGCGCCAAGGAACGGCACCTGCAGTGTTTCCGCCTCGTCTTTTGCACCGCCGTGACCGAAAATATCTGATGTTTCGCCGCAATGAGGGCAAATAAAATTGCTCATGTTCTCAATGATGCCAAATATTGGCACGTGAACATCCTTGAACATTTTCAAGCCTTTACGGGCATCAATCAGCGCCAGATCCTGTGGTGTAGAGACGATAACCGCCCCGGCCAGCGGAATTTGCTGCGCCATTGTCAGCTGCGCATCACCGGTGCCCGGCGGCATGTCCAGAACCAGCACATCCAGATCGCCCCATTCCACCTCGCGCACCATTTGCATCAGCGCGGTCACCACCATCGGGCCGCGCCAGATGACCGGTGATTCCTCATCCTGCATGAACCCCATCGACATAACTTTCAGGCCGTGTTGATCCAGCGGCACGATGCGGTCGTTTTTGATGTCCGGCTTTTTGTTCACACCCATAAGACGTGGCATCGATGGCCCGTAAATATCGCAATCCAGCAGCCCGACTTTCATACCCAGGGACAAAAATCCAAGCGCCAGGTTGGTGGCGGTGGTCGATTTGCCTACCCCGCCTTTGCCGGAAGCAACCGCCAGAATTGCCTTTACGCCCGGAATTGTGCCCGGGTCCGGCCGCAGATCAGGCCCCAGCGGGCGTTCCTTGCGACGTTTCAATGTGGGCGCTTTGGCAGCGGGCGCTTTGACCGGTGCATCGTCTGCTTCTGCCGTCAGCATGATCAGAACGTTCTTCACGCCATCAATTTCGCGCACCCTCTTTTCGGCCTCAGTGCGAACCGGGGCCAGATCGGCGTCAAATCCCTTTGGTACTTTAATCGAAAAAATGACGTTTCCGTCTTTGATTTTGATGTCCGACACATAGCCCAAAGACACAATATCGCCGGCCAGACGCGGGCCGGATATCGTCGACAACACTTTAAGAATTTCGTCTTTCATTTGGGCATCCTGTTCACAACAAGGTCAGTTCCATTCATAGATTAGAATGTTTTTAAGTATCAGACAAGCCATCCGGCGTCTTTGCCGCATCAATCGGGGACTTGCGGCATATAGTTACCCTCCAATTCAAGAATATATGTCCGAAACTTTTGTGCCACCGCAGACAGGGCTGCGTCCCGCCGATGAGTGACAAACCACTGCCGGGTAATCGGCACACCTTCTGTTTTTATTTGCACCAAACGCCCGTCTTCCAGCTCGTTGGCCACCGTGTGCGCTGAGATCAGCGCGATGCCCAGCCCGGCGATGACGGCTTGTTTAATAGATTCGTTTGAACCCATGCCAACAGTGGCGTAGCTTCGTCCGTCTCCCAGCCTGTCCAGTAAACGTTCCATCAGTATCCGCGTCCCCGAGCCCTGTTCACGGGTCAAGAAGGTTTCGTCCAGCAAGCTGTTGGGCGAAACGTCGCAACCAGTGGCCAACGGGTGGTCCTTTGGCGCGATAAAAATATGCGGATGCGGTCCTAAAATCTCTGATTCAATGATCGGAGAACGCGGTGGGCGGCCCATAACCGCCAGATCAACAGCGCCATCAAATACCAGCGAAATGATCTCTTCGCGGTTGCCGATGCGCAACGAAACCTGAATGTCGGGGTTCTCGTTTTGAAAGTCCGAAACAAGCTGTGGCGCAAAGTATTTCCCGGTGCTGACAACGCCGATAGAAAGAAATCCTGACTTGCCCTGCCGGATTGAATTTATCCTTTCATACCCCATGCTTAACGCGGTCTCGATCAACCGGATAGAACGCAGAATTTCCTCGCCTGATGCGGTCAGGCGGTTGTTCCCGTCATTGCCCCGCAACAGCAAAACGGTCTGACAATTTTCTTCCAACAGGCGCAGTTGTGTGGAAATCGCTGGGGGCGTCAGGGTCAGCTGCTTGGCGGCCGCGGTCAGCGTGCCATATTCGTTGATCGCCCATAATGCACGCAACTGTTTTAAGGTTATCGAAGCGAGTCCTGTCATAAATTTTTTTTAACACGTATGAGAAATTATTCAATTTCCTTTTTCGATTGGTTCCTGCATTGATCCGCCAATCGATCCCAAAACCAAGGATTCGCCGGATGCCCACAGCTGCAACTCTTACCGGATATCTTAGCGCCAATACCGATATTGCCGATGGTGTTGGCGATGTTGTTTTGGCACTTTGCGCCGTTGGCAAAGACCTGTCCCGCACCATTGCCCGCGGTGCGCTTGAGGGCGCGATGGGTGCCGAAGTTGGGCGCAATACAGATGGCGACGGACAAAAGGCCCTGGACATCATTGCCGACGAGGCATTTTTTGAAGAGATCGTTAAGACCAAGGTAAAGTGGTTTGGTTCCGAAGAACGCGAGGAGGTTACTGCCGCCAACGAAAGTGGCGATCTGGCGTTGGCGATTGACCCTTTGGACGGGTCGTCCAACATCGACGTGAACGTGTCGATTGGCACCATATTTTCGATTTTCGAGGCCAAGGACGACGCGAATGCCAGCTTTTTGCGCCCGGGTACCGAGCAGTTGGCAGCGGGATATATTATATACGGACCACAAACCGGATTGATGGTTACATTTGGCAACGGCACCCTGTCGTTCATTTTGGATCGGGAATCCGGAGAGTTTGTACTTGTAAGCGACAAGGTGAAGGTTCCGGCTGAAACCTCTGAATTTGCCATCAATGCGTCAAATTACCGACACTGGGGCAAACCCGTCCGGGCCTACATTGATGATTGCCTGTCCGGCGAAACCGGCCCGCGTGGTAAAAACTCTAACATGCGCTGGGTGGCCTCTTTGGTGGCGGAAGCTCACCGGATCATAAGTCGCGGCGGTATATTCCTGTATCCGGGCGATGCCCGCGAAGGCTATCAAGACGGCCGTCTGCGCATGGTTTATGAATGCGCACCGATTGCCATGTTGGTAGAGCAGGCGGGAGGCACCGCAACAGACGGCAGCGACCGCTTGTTGGAACAGCGGGTCAAAACCCTGCACGCCCGCACGCCGCTGGTCTTTGGCACGCCAGACGAGGTGTCGCGCGTCGCCACCTACCACGATCTGCCGGACAACGAAACATCAGCCCTCTTCCGCGAACGCGGCTTGTTCCGGGACTGAGGAGACAGAGCCATGAGCAAAAGACATCCCGTCATTTCAGTAACCGGTTCATCCGGCGCCGGTACATCCACGGTCAAAAACACATTTGATCAGATTTTTCGCCGCGAAGGCATAAAATCTGTGGCAATCGTAGGCGATGCGTTTCACCGTTATAACCGCTCTGACATGAAGGTCGAAAATGAGACCAGATTGGCCGCCGGCAATCATTCCTTCAGCCATTTCAGCTATGAAGCCAACGAATTGGCCGAACTTGCCAACGTTTTCAAAACCTATGGTGAAACCGGTGCCGGAAAAACCCGCACCTATGTACACAATAATGCCGAGGCCAAAGTTGCGGGCGTGCCGTCAGGGGAGTTTACCAAGTGGGCGGATTTTGAAGACGGCACCGATATGCTGTTTTACGAAGGCTTGCACGGGGCGGTCAGTACCGACCAGTTCAAAATTGCCGACAATGCCGACCTGAAAATCGGCGTGGTGCCGGTGATCAATCTGGAGTGGATCCAAAAACTGCATCGGGACAAATCTGAACGCGGGTATTCTACGGAAGCGGTCACCGATGTGATGCTGCGCCGCATGGATGCTTATGTGAAATGTATCGTGCCGCAGTTTTCCAACACCGACATCAACTTTCAGCGCGTGCCGGTGGTGGACACATCCAATCCGTTTGTTGCCCGTTCCATTCCAACGGCTGACGAAAGTCTTGTGGTCATCCGCTTTGCCAACCCGCGTGGCATTGATTTCCCTTATCTGACGTCGATGATCAACGGCAGCTGGATGAGCCGCGCAAATTCGATCGTTATCCCCGGCGGCAAAATGGATCTGGCCATGCAGCTGATCCTGACGCCGCTGATCTTACGTCTCAAAGAAAACGCCCGCCGCGCTTAAGGAGCCGACCATATGACTAAACCTGCCGATCTTCGCCAAATGGCCAACGCCGTTCGCGCCCTGTCTATGGACGCGGTACAGGCTGCCAATTCCGGCCATCCCGGCATGCCAATGGGCATGGCTGACGTGGCGGCGGTGTTGTTTAACAAGTTTATGAACATTGATCCCGCCAATCCAAACTGGCCGGATCGTGACCGGTTTGTTTTGTCGGCAGGGCACGGCTCGATGCTGCTGTATTCCATGCACCATTTGCTGGGCTTTGCTGATATGGACATGGATCAAATCCGCAATTTCCGCCAGATGGGTTACCGCACGGCTGGGCATCCGGAATATGGTCACGCTGCGGGTATTGAAACCACCACCGGTCCGCTGGGGCAGGGAATGTCAAATGCTGTGGGTATGGCGCTGGCTGAACGGATGCAAAACGCCCGCTTTGGCGATGATCTGGTGGATCACTGGACTTATGTGATTGCCGGAGATGGATGCCTGATGGAAGGCATCAGCCACGAGGCAATTGATCTGGCCGGACATCTTGGCCTTGGCAGGCTTATTGTGATGTGGGACGATAACGCAATCACCATTGACGGTGGCACCGACCTTTCCACCTCCACCGATCAGGCCGCGCGGTTTACCGCTGCTGGCTGGCATGTTCAGGCGGTTGACGGACATGACACGGACGCGGTTGAGGCGGCGATTACCGCTGCCCGAGCGGACGCCCGCCCGTCGATGATCGCCTGTAAAACAGTAATTGGCTATGGTGCGCCCAACAAGCAAGGCACGTCCGGTGTTCACGGTGCAGCCCTTGGAGACGATGAAGTTGCCGCCACGCGCAAGGAACTGGGATGGGATCACGGCGCTTTTGAAATCCCGGACGCAATCTATGCGGACTGGCAACAAACATCTTCGCGTGGTGCCGCGGCAAGTGCGGCCTGGAGCGACCGTTTGGCAGCAAGCGCCAAAAGTGCTGATTTTAGTGCTGCACTTGACGGCAGCAACCGCGCCGCCCTTGCGGAGGCAATGACCGCATACCGTGCCCAACTGGTTGAAGACAAACCGAAAGTCGCAACGCGTAAAGCCAGCCAAATGGCTTTGGAAATTGTAAACGGCGCAGTGCCCAGCATGGTTGGCGGCTCTGCCGATCTGACCGGTTCCAACCTGACCCGCACCAGCGGAATGAGCACTGTTGGTGAAGGCAACGATCCTTTTGGCGGCTCTTACATCTACTATGGTGTTCGCGAGCACGGCATGGCCGCCGCGATGAACGGTATCTACCTGCACGGTGGCTTGCGCCCCTATGGTGGCACGTTTCTGGCCTTTACCGATTACTGCCGCGGTTCCATCCGCCTGTCTGCCCTGATGGGCGTTCCTGTTACCTATGTGATGA
>CAYZQS010000018.1:15425-28382 GCA_964480735.1 uncultured Rhodobacterales bacterium | reverse complement strand
CCCTGCTTTGAATTGTTCGACCAGCAGAACGCCGATTACCGCAAATCTGTTTTGGGCACCGCACCGCGCGTTGCCGTCGAAGCGGGTGTTGTGACAGGCTGGGAAAAATATCTGGGTGAAAACGGCGCTTTTGTGGGGATGAGCAGCTTTGGCGCATCGGCCCCAATCGAAGACCTTTATCCGCACTTTGGCATCACCGCCAAGACCACCGTAACCGCCGTTCGCGGCTTGTTGAACTAACTGAAAACAAAACAAAAAGGGATAACATTAATGGCGATCAAAGTAGGAATTAACGGGTTTGGCCGTATCGGGCGGAATGTGTTGCGCGGGATCATCGAAAGTGGCCGCACCGACATAGAAGTGGTGGCGATCAACGATCTGGGCCCTGTCGAGATGAACGCACACCTGATCCGGTTTGACAGCGTTCATGGCCGTTTTCCGGGAACGGTTACGGTTGATGGAAACACAATTGACGTGGGCCGTGGCCCGATCAGTGTAACGGCTGAACGCGATCCTGCGAAACTGCCCTGGGGTGATGTGGATATCGCGCTGGAATGTACCGGCTTTTTCACAGCGCGTGACAAGGCGGCGGCGCATCTGGAAAATGGCTCTAAGCGGGTGTTGATTTCGGCACCGGGCGCAAACTCTGACAAAACGATCGTTTACGGCGTGAACAATGACACGCTAACGGCGGATGACACGGTGGTTTCCAATGCATCCTGCACCACAAACTGTTTGTCCCCGGTCGCTTACGTGCTGAACAACGCCATTGGAATTGACCACGGCTTTATGACGACGATCCATTCTTACACCGGTGATCAGCCCGCATTGGACACCATGCACAGCGATTACTACCGGGCACGCGCTGCCGGTTTGTCAATGATCCCCACATCCACGGGTGCAGCCAAGGCGGTTGGTCTGGTGCTGCCGGAACTGGCAGGTAAGATGGACGGCGTGGCCATTCGCGTGCCAACACCAAATGTGTCGGTGGTTGATCTGGTGTTTACCGCCAAGCGCGAGACATCCATTGACGAAATCAACGACGCCATCCGCACCGCTGCCGACGGCGAGCTGAAAGGCGTGCTGGGGTATACCGATGTGGCCAACGTGTCGATTGACTTTAACCACAACCCGCATTCATCGATCTTTCACACCGACCAGACCAAAGTGATGGAAGGCACCACCTGCCGCATCCTTACGTGGTATGACAACGAGTGGGGCTTCTCTAATCGCATGTCTGATACTGCCGTTGCGATGGGGGCGCTGATTTAATGGAATTTCAGTCGATCACATCGCTTGACGTTAAGGGCCGCAGGTTGGTGGTTCGCGCCGATCTGAATGCCCCAACCAAAGACGGTGTGGTCACTGACGCCACAAGGATTGAGCGGTTTGCGGCCGGGCTGAAACCTCTGTTGGAAGCGGGTGCATCGGCTGTGGTGCTGTCCCATTTTGGCCGCCCCAAGGGACAAACGGTGCCCGAAATGTCATTGCGCCCCATCGTCGGTCCACTGGCCGAGGCACTGGGCTGTTCGGTAATGTTTGTTGAGGATTGCGTTGGTGAAGCGGCAGAAAAATCTGCGGCATCGCTGAAGCCCGGCGAGGTAATGCTGTGCGAAAACCTGCGCTTTTACGGTGAAGAGGAAGCCAACGATCTGGGTTTTGCAAAGCGGCTGGCCGCCCTTGGCGACACCTACGTCAACGACGCCTTTTCCTGCGCACACCGCGCCCATGCGTCAGCCGCCGCGATTGCGGAATGTCTGCCATCTTTCAGTGGGCCTTTGCTGGATATTGAAGTCAACGCACTGACTGCTGCGCTGGAAGAACCCAAAAGTCCGTCTGTTGCGCTGGTTGGCGGTGCAAAAGTATCAAGCAAGATTGCGGTCTTGAAGAATCTTGTGGGCAAGCTGGACGCGGTGATAATTGGCGGTGGCATGGCAAACACGTTCCTTTTTGCTGACGGCTATGATGTCGGCAAATCTTTATGTGAAGAAGATCAGGTAGAAACGGTTAAGGAAATTCAGGCGCTGGCGGCAAAATCGGGTTGCGATTTGGTGCTGCCAACGGACATTGTATATGCGTTCAAACTTGCCGACAACGCGCGGAACATGATTGCCGGTGTCGATGAATGCCCCAAAGAGGCGATGATTTTGGACGCCGGGCCAAAGTCTGTAGTGAAGTTTAACACCGTAATGGCCAACGCGCATACCATCCTGTGGAACGGCCCACTTGGGGCCTTCGAAATCCGTCCGTTCGAGCAGGCCACCAAACAGGTGGCAATGGAAGTGGCTGAACTGACGCGCGAAGGACTGGTGACATCCGTTGCCGGTGGCGGCGACACGGTTGCCGCGCTGAACATGGCAGGTGTCGCCGAAGATTTCACTTACGTTTCCAGCGCCGGAGGGGCGTTTTTGGAATGGATCGAAGGCAAGGAATTACCCGGACTGGCAGCGCTAAAGCGCGCCGCAAAAGCAGCTTAAGAGGAGAGCAAAATGGCACTTATTACCCTTAGACAACTGTTGGATCATGCCGCCGAAAACGATTACGGCGTGCCGGCCTTTAACATCAACAACATGGAACAGGGCCTTGCGATCATGCGCGGCGCCAAAGAATGCGACTCGCCGGTCATCATCCAGGCCAGCCGCGGTGCGCGGTCTTATGCCGGTGACATCATGCTGCGCCATATGATTCAGGCACTGTCTGAAATGTACCCGGAAATTCCGATCTGCATGCATCAGGATCACGGCAACAACGAGAGCACCTGCTCGTCTGCCATCAGGCACGGATTTACCTCTGTTATGATGGACGGCTCTTTGCTGGCGGATATGAAAACACCGGCGGAATTTGACTATAACGTCGACATTACAGAGCGCGTGTCGCGCATGGCCCATTGGGTTGGCGCGTCGGTTGAGGGTGAACTGGGTGTTCTGGGTTCGCTTGAAACCGGCAAGGCTGCGGAAGAAGACGGCAGTGGGGCGGCTGGAAAATTGTCAATGGAACAACTGCTGACCGATCCGGACGAGTCTGTTGAGTTTGTAAAAGCAACCAAAGTTGACGCGCTGGCGATTGCGTGTGGCACGTCGCATGGCGCTTACAAATTTTCAAGCAAGCCGACAGGCGAAACTTTGGCGATGGACCGTATTGCCGCAATCCACGCGAAATTGCCCAGCACTCATCTGGTGATGCACGGTTCTTCTTCGGTTCCGCAGTATCTGCAAGACCTGATAAATGAATCCGGCGGCGAGATGCCGCAAACCTATGGTGTGCCTGTCGAGGAGATCGTGAAGGGCATCAAAATGGGTGTTCGCAAAGTGAACATCGACACCGACAACCGCATGGCGTTGACCGGCCAAATTCGCAAAGTTGCCAAGGACAAGCCAACGGAATTTGACCCGCGCAAATTCATGATCCCCGCGATGGCCGAAATGCAGGTGCTGGTTAAGGACCGGCTGGAACGTTTTGGCACCGCCGGCAATGCCGCCAAAATCAGAGTCATCCCGATGGATGACATGGCCAAACGATATGCCGACGGATCGCTTGATCCGCAAACGGCCTGATTCAGGCCGGCAATTTCCAACAGGAGCTGGACAATGAACGTACAAGACCAAACCCAAATCACCGACAAGAAAAAGCGCTATGCCGCCGGTGTCCTGAAATATGCACAGATGGGGTACTGGGACGGCGACTATGAGCCAAAGGACACAGACATTTTGGCGCTGTTCCGGATTACACCACAGGCCGGTGTTGACCCAATCGAAGCCGCCGCTGCGGTTGCCGGTGAAAGTTCCACCGCGACATGGACGGTTGTGTGGACCGACCGCTTGACGGCGTGCGATAAATACCGCGCCAAAGCCTATAAGGTAGAGCAGGTTCCAAATAACCCGGAGCAGTATTTCTGCTATGTTGCTTACGACCTAAGCCTTTTTGAGGAAGGTTCCATTGCCAATCTGACGGCATCGATCATCGGCAACGTCTTCTCTTTTAAGCCACTGTTGGCCGCCCGTCTGGAAGACATGCGGTTCCCGCCCGCTTATGTGAAAACATTTGCAGGGCCACCCACTGGAATAATTGTTGAACGCGAGCGTCTGGACAAATTTGGCAAGCCGCTTCTGGGCGCAACCACCAAGCCGAAACTGGGATTGTCCGGCAAGAACTATGGCCGCGTCGTTTACGAGGGTCTTAAGGGCGGTCTGGACTTTATGAAGGACGACGAGAACATCAACTCGCAACCTTTCATGCACTGGCGCGAGCGGTTCTTGTACTGCATGGAAGCGGTCAACAAAGCGACGGCTGAATCCGGTGAAGTCAAAGGCCATTATCTGAACATCACCGCCGCCACTATGGAAGAGATGTACGCCCGGGCCGAATTTGCCAAAGAAGTCGGCTCGGTCATTGTAATGGTCGATTTGATCATCGGTTGGACTGCAATCCAGTCCATTTCCAAATGGTGCCGTGACAACAACATGATCCTGCACATGCACCGCGCCGGACACGGAACGTATACCCGTCAGAAAAACCACGGCATCAGTTTCCGCGTCATTGCAAAATGGTTGCGTCTTGCCGGTGTTGACCATTTGCATTGCGGCACGGCTGTTGGCAAACTGGAAGGCGATCCGCTGACGGTTCAGGGTTTTTACAACGTTTGTCGTGAAAACAAAAACGAAGTTGATCTGCCACGCGGCATCTTCTTTGAACAGGATTGGAGTGACTTAAACAAGGTTCTGCCGGTTGCATCCGGCGGCATTCACGCCGGTCAAATGCACCAGTTGCTGCATCTGTTTGGTGACGACGTTGTGCTGCAGTTTGGCGGTGGTACGATTGGCCACCCAATGGGCATCCAATCGGGTGCGACCGCCAATCGTGTAGCGCTGGAAGCTATGGTTCAGGCCCGCAACGAAGGCCGCGACATCTGGAATGAAGGCCCCGAAGTTCTGCGGGCCGCCGCTAAGTGGTGCAAGCCATTGGAGGCCGCGCTGGATACCTGGGGCAACATTACCTTTAATTATGCGTCAACGGATTCGTCTGACTTCCAGACATCTGAAACGCCATCGTCTTAAGATCGAATTTGGAGAAAAATAATGCGTATTACACAAGGTTGCTTTTCGTTTCTGCCGGATCTGGATGAGGCTCAGATCACCGATCAGGTTGAATATATCCTGTCCAAAGGATGGGCTGTAGCAATTGAACACACGGACGATCCACATCCAAGAAACACCTACTGGACGATGTGGGGCCACCCCATGTTTGACCTCAAAGATGCCAAAGGTGCCATGATGGAACTGGACGATTGCCGCAAAGCTTTCGGCGACGATTACATCCGCATTCTGGCGTTTGATGACACCAGCGGTGTTGAATCCGTCACCATGTCTTTCATCGTTAACCGTCCTAAAGAAGAGCCGACAATTCACATGCAGCGCACCGATATTGTTGACCGGGCACAGCGTTATGCCTGGGACGTCCGCAGGTAGCGCTTGCCTGAAACTTAGGACATGCGGTTTTCGGGTGTCTGAACCCTTCAAATTCTAAAGGACCGAAGAGACTTGACATGACTGCTGACACTGAAAAGAGCGATCTGCCGACAACAGTGGATTTGGCCGCAGAATACGAATCTTCCGGTGTCGCTGAAATCCTTAAGGAGCTTGATGACGAGTTGATCGGACTTGAGCCGGTCAAACAACGTATCCGCGAAACCGCCGCCTTGCTTTTGGTTGACAAAGCCCGACAATCGATGGGCCTGTCGCACGAGACGCCGACACTTCACATGAGTTTTTCCGGAAATCCGGGCACGGGAAAAACCACCGTCGCGCTTAAAATTGCGGGACTGCTGCACCGTTTGGGATATGTACGCAAAGGCCATCTGGTCAGCGTTACCCGTGATGATCTGGTTGGACAATACATCGGCCACACCGCGCCCAAAACCAAGGAAGTCTTGAAAAAGGCGATGGGCGGTGTGCTGTTTATTGACGAGGCTTACTATTTGTATCGGCCTGATAATGAACGGGATTATGGGCAGGAAGCCATCGAAATCCTGCTGCAGATTATGGAGAATAATCGTGACGATCTGGTTGTTGTCATGGCGGGGTATGCAGAGAAAATGGACAAGTTTTTCAGCGCCAATCCCGGCTTTCGATCCCGCATCGCGCATCACATTGAATTTCCGGACTATCAGGACAAAGAGCTGATGGAGATTTCCGAGTTGATGCTGGCCGAACAAAACTATGCTTTTGATACCGGCGGACGCACAGCAATGGTCGAGTATATAGATTTGCGACGAAAGCAGCCGCATTTTGCCAACGCGCGGTCCATTCGCAACGCTTTGGATCGGGCCCGCCTGCGTCAGGCCAACCGGTTGTTCACCGACGCCAAGGGCCCACTGGACGCCAAAGCCCTTAGCACAATTACCGAGGCAGACTTGCGAGGCAGCCGGGTATTTTCCGGTGGCCTGGACGTTGATCGCCTGGTGCACACCGGAGAGAAAAAATGAGTTTTGACCGTTCCATAAAAATCGCGCCATCCATTCTGGCCTCTGATTTCGCCAACTTTGGTGCCGAATGCGAGGCGATAGAGGCGCAGGGCTGTGACTGGGTGCATGTGGATGTGATGGACGGGCATTTCGTCCCTGCAATCACCTTTGGTCCGCAAACCTGTGCCGCCATTCGCCCGCATATCAAAACGGTCATGGATGTGCATCTGATGATCGCCCCGGTTGATGCCTATCTGAAGGAATTTGCCGATGCGGGTGCCGATGTCATCACGATCCACGCAGAGGCCGGACCACACCTGCACCGCTCGCTGCAACATATCCGCTCGATGGGAGTCAAAGCGGGTGTTGCGCTGAACCCGTCCACCCCCGCCAGTACGCTGGACTATGTGCTGGACATGATCGATCTGGTTTGCATCATGACGGTGAACCCCGGGTTTGGCGGGCAAAAGTTCATTCACTCTCAGGTCGATAAATGCTCGGAAATCCGCAAAATGATCGGGGATCGTGACATCCACATCGAAATTGACGGCGGTATAACGCCGGAGACCGCACCGCTGATGGCGGCGGCCGGTGCCGACGTTCTGGTTGCCGGGTCCGCTGTTTTCAAGGGCGGCAGTGTCAGCGATCCGGCACCCTATGGGGCAAACATCCGCAACATCCGCGCAGCGGCGGAGGCGGCGCAAAAATGACCGTGAAAGCCATTATCTTTGACGTTGACGGCACGTTGTCAGAAACCGAAGAAGCCCACCGCCGGGCGTTCAACGAAGCCTTCATGGAGTTTGAACTGCCTTGGGTGTGGACACGCGCCATGTACGCCGAGTTGCTGAAAACCACAGGCGGCAAGGAACGGATGACCAAATATCAGCGTGATGTTCTGGGTCAGGATGTTGACGCAGAAGAAATCGCAGCGATCCACAAGCGCAAGACCGAAATTTACGGCGAGCTGATCGCCAGCGGTGCCGCCGGTCTGCGCCGCGGAATTGCCGAGTTGATCAGCGACGCCAAGGCCAACGGCATTCGTGTGGCCGTGGCAACAACCACCAACCGGCCAAACGTTGATCTTTTGTCAGAGGCCTGCTTTGGCCAACCTGCGGGCGACGTGTTTGAGGTGATTGCGGCAGGCGATGAGGTTAAAAACAAGAAACCGGCTCCGGATGTATTTGACCAGGCGGTGGCCGGCCTTGGCCTTGATCCGTCAGAATGCGTTGGTCTGGAAGACAGCCGCAACGGTTTGCTGTCATGCAGCGGCGCGCGTGTTCCCTGTATCGTGTCCCCGGGCGTTTACACTTTGGGATCGGATTTTACCGAAGCCGCCGCTGTAATCAGCTGTTTTTCTGAAATCAATACCGTTGCGAAACTGAACGCATTGATGGAGGCCTGATATGGCTGTCACCCCACCGGTATGCGATTTTGGCTGGCAGGCACCAGCGTTCAACCTGCCTGCGACGGACGGTAAATCTTACAGTTTGGATGACATCAAAGGGCCAAACGGCACGCTGGTTATCTTTATGTGCAACCACTGTCCTTATGTTCTGGCGGTGCTGGACCGTATTTTGCGCGACGTAAAAGACCTGCAAACACTTGGCGTTGGCGTGGTGGCGATCAGTGCCAACGATGTGGCGGCCTACCCGCAGGACAGCTTTGACAACATGGCGAAACTGGCAGCAGACAACGGATTTTCGTTCCCGTATCTGTATGACGAAACTCAAAAGACTGCCCGCGCATATGATGCCGCCTGCACGCCTGATTTCTTTGGCTTTGACGCGGACGGTGGGCTGCAATACCGCGGCCGACTTGACGCTTCGACCAAATCGGCGGGTCCAAGCGATTTGCGCCGTGATCTGTTTGAAGCGATGCAGCAGGTGGTAAAAACCGGCAAAGGCCCGACGGATCAAATCCCGTCCATGGGCTGTTCGATCAAATGGAAGGATGCTGCGTGAAGGGTGTTATCTTTGATCTGGACGGCACGCTGGTTGACAGCGCACCGGACATCCACGCCGCCGCTAACGCCTTGTTGCGGGCCATGGGGTATCAACCGCTGGCCTATGAAACTGTGCGCGGTTTCATCGGTAACGGCATTCCAAAGCTGGTGGAACGGGTGATGCGGACCTCTGATATAGAGCATTCGCGCGCACGGCACGCTGATCTGACCCGGAAATTTGAACATCTTTATGCAGAGAAACCGGCGGTTAAAACTGTATTGTATCCCGGTGTGATAAGCACGTTGGACGCATTGAAGAAAGCCGGATGTTTGATGGGGGTCTGTACCAACAAAAACCACGGGCTGACGGTACAGGTGCTGGAAGGGATGAAAATCGCGGACTATTTTGGTTCGGTGATAGGCGGGGACAGCTTGGCAGTTCGCAAGCCCGACGCCGCACCGTTTTTTGCCTGCGCAAAAGAACTTGGTGCAAACGAAGTGCTTTATGTGGGCGACAGTGAAGTGGACGCGGCAACCGCAGCGGCCGCCAACGTGCCGTTTTTACTGTTCACCGAGGGGTACCGCAAAAGTCCGGTTGAAGATATTGTTTGCGACCATTCATTTGCGCGGTTTGAAGCGTTGCCCGAACTGGTGGACGGGCTGTTTGAAAGAACCGCTGCAGCTTAAGAAAAACCGCTCGTCGCTCCCTTGCGGGCGCTCCTCGCTGTTGTCTGGCGCCTGCAAACACTGCCGAAAGCCATGATGAGTGCCGCGTCAGAAAATCAAATTCATCACACCCAGCGACACAATCAGAAACAGAATTGTCATAACGCCGCCGGTGCGGACAAAATCAACCACCTTATAGCCCGCCGGACCCATGATCAAAGCATTCACCTGATGGGTGGGGATGAGGAACGAGTTTGAGGTGGATATCGCCACCGTCAGGGCAAATATCGCCGGATCGCCTCCGGCGGCAAAGGCGATAGAAACCGCCAATGGCACCAACAATACCGTGGCCCCCACATTACTCATGACCAGCGTAAAACCGGTTGCCAGCACCGCCACACCGGCCTGCAAAGACCAGATCGGCCAGCCATCCAGCACCACCAGCACCTGTTGGGCGATCCATTCCGCCGTGCCGGTGTTTTGCACCGCATGACCCAGCGGTATAAGGCTGGCCAGCAAAAACACGGTGTTCCAGCCGACGGCATCATAGGCTTCGTCGATGCTTAAGACCCTTGTGATCATCATGCCCACAGCACCAGTCAGCAGGCACAGCGACAACCGGATATCTGAAAACAGGATCAGCCCAAGCGCAATGCTGAAAAACAACAGGGCCCAGCCCACCTTTTTGGGGCGCAGTTCTTCCTGCGGATAATCACTGGTGACAATCACAAAATCGCGGTTGCTTTTTAGCGCCGTCAGATTTTCCCACGGCGTGTGTACCACCAGCGTGTCGCCCGCCTGCAGTTTCACCATGCCGATGCGGGTGGCCTCGTGTTCTTCTGTCTCCACCAGGCTCATGGAATGCTCGACCCGGTGAATGGCCAAAAGGCTCATCCCATAGGTGCGGCGGAATTTCAGATCAATGGCGCACTGGCCGATCAGCTTGGATCCCGGGGGGATAACCGTTTCAGCAACACCGGCTTTGGTGGCAGCAAATTCTTCCGTGAAAATCTCCAGTTCCGGCAAAACCGTCAGGCCATAAATATCACAGATTTCCTGAATGACCTTGCGCCGGCCCAACACCGCCAACCGGCAGGGTGTCAAAATTTCGGTACCAACACGCGGAGAAATGATCCGGTTGCCGTTGTAATAGGTGCCGATAATGTAAAGATGGTGGGCATCCATGATGTCGGCCAATGTCTGGCCCATCAGAATATTGCCCTCGGGCACATCAATTTCAACAAGATCGGATTTCAGTTTGTAGGTGTGTTTCAGGTAGTCCGCCATGGATTGACCAGATGCACCGGCGTCGCGCAGGCTGCTGCCGGGCAAAACCCAGCGGCCCATCAACATGAAATACAAAACGCCGGTTATCACCAGCGAAAATCCGACCGGCGTGACCGCAAACAAATCAAATGTCTGCATCTGGGCGTGATTTGGCAGGTCAGCGTTTGAGGATTCAATCAGATCATTCAAAAGGATCAATGGCGAAGAGCCGACCATCGTCATAGTGCCGCCCAAAATTGCACAAAATCCCATAGGCATCAGCAGGCGCGACATGGGCAATTCGGTTCGCGCCGAAATGCGGCTGACGACCGGCAGAAACAGCGCCGCCGCGCCAACATTCTGCATGAACGAAGAAATAAATGCGACAGCGCCGGAAATGATCGGAATAACCCGTTTTTCGGTTGTGCCGCCGTATCTCAGGATAATGCCCGCAACTTTGCTCATCAGGCCGGTTTTGTCCAAACCCGCACCTATGATCATCACAGCGATAATTGAAATAACGGCATTGGAGGCAAAGCCGTCAAACAGTTTGGTAATGTCGGCCAGATTTTCAAGGCCGGGAACGTAACTTATGCCGCCAAGGATCACCATCACCAGAATTGCCGCCAGATCGACGCGCAAAATCTCTGACACGAACAAGAACATCGTAAACGCCAGCAGGCCAAGCACCACGATCATTTCAGTTGTCAGCTGTATCTGGTCCATAGACGGAACTTTCCGGTAGAATTTGCGTACCTATAACAACTATCCCGGCGGATTTGGGTGCTACATATTACCTCAGACAAGCGGGATTCTGGCAGGAAAGGGTTTGCGCGGTTGGGCGAAATGCGCATGTTATTGAGTGCAAAATGAACCATATCCGCGTTTCTGACCCAGGCTTGGATCAGCGTTTGTGGGATTCATATATGCGTCGCAGCCGGCCACAAGTTTCAGCGGGCCCGCAGCGTCGATTTACTCGCAATTGCCCTGATCACACCTGAACGCCGCGTTTTGCTTCAATCAGGTGAAAACCGAGGGCGCTGCGGGCGGCTTACTCGTTGATATCGGGTATGGCAGTGATTACGCCGCGCACGACAGAAAACACACCGTTCATGTAAAAAGCCACCGAAGCCGTATCAGAGGCATTTTCGCCCCGGCCATTGTTGGCAGTATTTGCCAGACGTTTAATCTTTTGCTTCTCGGTCGTCGCGGCGGTCAGTTCGTACCGGTAAATGCCATCCACAGCTTTTCCATCGCCTTCCAATTGAAACTTCGGTGCACCGGATTCCGTGTAAAATTCCCAAACGTTCCCCTCCGGGCCCTCAACGATCAATGTTGCTTTGCTTAACGAGCCCCAGCTTTCAAACCAAAGCGTTGTGCCGTTAAACCGCTCTACCGGTTGGGGTGTTTCTGCTGCATAGACAAGCGAAGCGCCAGCAATTCCCAACGCCAGACCCAGGGCCAGTTTCAAACTTTTATGTTTCATGTTCACCTTCACAATTTTTGTTAACACTCTGCGCAAATTAAATATGTGCTTGCGCAACCGCGGTTCAATACCAAAACCATAGCCTTTTGGTCACGCCAAATCAACTGCGTTGCCCTTTTGACTTTGGCACCCGCAAGACTATCTTCGGCTGACGGTGTAAGCAAAGTTAGCCGCCAGAGGGCCGTCAATTCTGGATTGACCACCGTCGGCCCAGTAGATCACGACGTCTTTTACCTGTGGCTGATCGCCAAGGCCAAAATGTGCAACCGGCGCGTCAAAAGACATAAAACCCCCGCCGGTTTGCAGCTCGCGGCTTTGCATTTGGTCATCGCCAAAGCGGATCACCACTTTTGTGCCAATCCCAAAATGATTGCCCAGAGCATCGCGAAACTTGAAGCTGATGGCATTGCCGGTTTGGGAGTTGTTGCGAAAAACCGTAATCGGGCCGTTAACCGGGTGGCTGATCAAATCCAGATCGCCGTCAAAGTCCATGTCAAAGGAGGTTGCAGCGGCGGTCATAAGATAGTCTTCCAGCCCGAAAGGCCCGGATTGTTCGGTAAATCCACCGTCGCCGGTGTTGTGGAAAAACAGATTTGACGGGCTAACCTCGTTTGGAACCCACGTGCCGTTGACAATATAGACGTCCTGAAATCCATCATTGTCGAAATCCGCGATTTTTGTGTCCCAGCTCCACCCGCCCACATCAAGACCCTGTGCTTCCGCCTTGTCCGCAAACCCTTGATCTTCCTGACGTTCCAGCAGTACATTTGACCGAAGTATTTGCGGCAAGTTGGTCTGACGCTCTGCCTTTGTGGATTTTCGAATTGCCCGGAAATGGATGTTGCAAAGCGCTTTGGGCTGCGATTGTGAATGCGGGATCAGGTTGCAGATGGCAACGTCGTTTTGCTGAATGGCAAGGTCTTTGACCAACATCGCCTTGCACTCGCTTTGATAGTTGCCGCTTAGTTCGGCGCATTTGGGCGCATAGGCCGGATCAAAATTATTGCCGGATTGGTACCAGGTTTTTATCTCCATATTCTTTTCGCAGACGCTGCGGTCCTGTTGGCGCTCGATGTTGGCACAGTAAACATCAAGGCTTTGCATTTTAAGCGTCTCAGACACGCCGGACGACCGCCC
>CAYZQS010000018.1:0-15325 GCA_964480735.1 uncultured Rhodobacterales bacterium | reverse complement strand
GCCAAATCCAGATCGCCGTCGCGGTCGATGTCACCAAAGCTTAGTGCCATTGACAGCATCGCATCATCGCGGTTGGCGGATTGGTAAAGACCGGCCGGATCAAACGTGCCGCTATCATTTGGCAATACAAAATTTCCGGTCTGGTAGGTCGCAAGAAACAGATCCAGCCAGCCGTCGTTGTCGATGTCCACCAATGCGGCGTTAAAAATATCCAGATCCGCAAGCTTGCCCAGCTCCACTGGTTGTGCTGCAAACTGGCCGGTGCCGTCATTGTGATAAACATACAGCCCCACAAAAGTTGAGGCGATCACCAGATCAATATCGCCGTCTTTGTCTATGTCACCAGACGACAGGCTTCGGCCTTCCCAAAAGGGCGGCCACATGTCCTGAAAGGAAAATTCTATCGGTTTGTCGATGCCAAGGTGCCATGCTTCGATCCGGCTGAAGGGTTTATCAGCCGCGAAAGAGCGCGGATTGTAGGGCGTTCGGGTAATCGTAAGCGTGCCAAGTGCCTCTTGTGCGTGGGCTGGGCCAAACAATGATTGTTCAAATCCCAGCAAAATCTCAAGCGCACGTTTTGTCTGCCAGTTGTGATAGGTCTGCACCGCGGTTCCGGCCAGAATTCCAAATATCACAACCACCGCGCCGATCAAAACGGCCGCGCGACGTGAAATTGAACCCGCAACGATGAAAAATGAATAAACGCTGAATATCCCAAGCGTGAACAACAGCGTCATCACATAACCGGGCGCCAGGCCGCTGCTTAGGAACGCACCCGCCACCACCACGTCAAAGGCAATCGGCACCGGTAAAAACGTGCCAATGATCGCAACGATTGATACGATTACGATGCTAAACGCGGCCCCAATCAACAGGTCCGGCGGCAACAGGGTTGCTGCGATCGCGCCCAACAGGCCGGCCAGAAACATCAATGGCACCGTCATTTTGATGATGAACCAAAGGTTGGTGACATAGGTGCGAGCAAACGCGATGACAGCGGTCGCGATATTTTCGTCTTTTTCAAACGACGGCCAGTAATTGGGCGCAATACCGGTTTCCGAACCGGGGCTGATTTCAAGCTGCGAACCGGGTAGAAACCGGCAAATGACCGGAACCGCAACAAGAATAATGATCAGACTGAGCAGGATTTTTGTAACGGCCATATAGACCGGCAGGATGCTGAACAGCATTGTCAGGACCACGATGTTCAATGTCGGCGACGCAATCATCGTTGAAAGCGCGGTTTCAGCCCGCGCGCCGCTGGAATAAAGCGCCCGCCCGATGGGGGCGGCACAGTTGACGCAAACACCCAGCGGCGCCCCGATAAAAAGACCGAGGGCGGAATTTAAAAAGCTGTTTTTGAAACTGTGGCGCTGAATATAGCCAAACAGGGTTAACAGCGCCGCACCAAAAGACACGCCAAAGATCATTCCCGTCCGGTTGGTATACAGCCAGTTCAATGTCGAAAGCGCTATGCGCTTAACAACCGGCATGTCAGCAGAGATGGGAAAAAGCGCCTCGAAACTTAGCGGGTCTTCAAGCTGGATCGCACCGCTCATCAAAGACTTTTCGTCAAGCGAGGTATAACGGGATTGGGTCCAAAACAGTGCTGACAAAGCAACGATAAACAGCACTGACAAAAAAAACCGTTTTCCGTAGGGTTTGACGATGAAATCAAACATTTATTTCTTCAACCGTCTGTCATCGGCCGGGTTTGGGCAAAAGCCGATCATTCTTGCGCTGCCTGCCACCGGGCGCTGGCCATCTGTTGTGCCTGATTAATCTGTCCGGTGGTCATACTGGGGGTAAATGCCTCACGCAGCGAAATAATGTCGGTCATCCCGCTGGTTGAGGCCAGCGTAAACCACATATAGCCCTGCACGTAATCCTGCGGCACACCCAACCCGCGAAAATACAACAGGCCAAGGTTGGCCATTGCCGGGGTCACACCTTTTTCCGCGGCCAGCCGGAACCATCGGGCCGCGTCGGCAAGGTTTCGCGTCTCGCCCTCTGAACTGCCAAGCATATAGCCGACCAAAAATTGTGATATGGGATCGCCACCGCGCGCCAATTCCAGATGGGCAGCAAAAGCGTCCTTGCTTTGATCAGGCGGTGCCAGTCGCGGATCAAAGAAAAAACCGGTGCGCTGGACAAGCGTATCCAGCGTTTCAGCTTCATTTTGCCCTGCACGGCGGTACCATAACTGGGCTTGCTCGTCGTCCTGTTTGACGCCAAATCCGTTGTCATACATCACACCCAGATTTGTCATGGCTGTGGCAAAGCCTTTGTCTGCTGCAAGTTGGAACAACTGCGCGCCGATTTCATAATTCTGTTCCACCCCCTGGCCTTTTGTGTAAAGCAGCCCCAGATTGTTCAAAGCCCGCAGATTGCCGGCCTGCGCCGGACCGTTGTAAAGCTCAATCGCACGTTCAAAATCCTGGGCAACGCCGGTGCCGTTTTGGTACAACACCGCCAGATTGACCGCTGCCTCTGCCAACCCGCCCTCTGCCGCCTGCCGGTAAAGTTCGGCGGCAGTGGCATAATCCTGCGATACTCCAAAGCCGTTTTCGTACATTTCAGCCAGATCAAATATATGCTGCGGTGCGCCCTGATCGGCGGCCAGTTTCAACCACTTTACGGCTTCAACGTCGTCCCGGCCAAGACCAAGCCCGGAACGCAATAATTGGCCCAATCGGTTTTGTGCCGCAGCATTTCCCTGCATGGCGGCCGATTCGTACCATTTGGCGGCTCGGCTGAAATCCTGCGGAACATTTTTCCCGGTATCATAGTGACCCGCCAACAGCACCTGCGCCAGCACGTCCCCGGCTGATGCGGCCTGCTGCAGCTCGGCAACGTCGGCTGGCTGTGGGGCTTCACTGCTTTGTGGCAATACCGGAGTGGCAACTGCCAGCGAAACAACCGCAGCCAAAGTAAGAAGTAACCGCCGCATCCTATTGGCCAAAATCCCGCGCCAACTGCTGCGCGTCAGCAATTTGCTGCGGTGTCATCAGCTTTGCAACAACGTCCCTAGCCCGCAGTGCTTCCCGGTTGCCGGATACCGCGGACAGGTTGATCCACATGTGTGCCTGAACGTAGTCCTGATCGACACCCTCGCCGGATGCGTAAAGCTGCCCCAGCTGATATTGGGCATATAGGTCACCGTTGTTTGCCGCCCGCTGAAACATCGAAACCGCTGCTGGCAGCTGATCCGCGTCCTGCCGCAAAAGCTGCGCAAGACGCCCCTGCGCCATCGGGATATTCTGGTCCGCCAGATTTTGAAGCCAGTCAATCGCAGCTTCATCGCCATTCACCCCGGCGCGAAACACCCAGCTGATTGCGTCGATTTGTTTTGCCGGGGGTGTCAGCGTGCCCTGATGAACCATCCGGCCCAACTGCGCCAGCGCCACAGCGTTTCCGGTTTCAGCGGCGGTTCGGTACAGTTTAGAGGCCTCTGCCAAGTCTTGCTCAACCCCGCGTCCGGTTTCATAAAATCTGGCCAGTGCCACCTGCGCCCGGATCAGCCCGTTGTTTGATGCCGCCCTGTACCAGACCGCGGCCTGCGTATCGTCCTGCGCCACACCTTTTCCGGTGGCATAGGCGAACCCCAGATTGCTTTGGGCGGCGGCATCACCCGCATCGGCTGCCAGTCGCAGCCATTTCAACGCCTCGGAAAAATTTTGCGCAACGCCCTCGCCCTGCAGATATGCGGCACCCAAAATGCGCTGGGCCATCGGATGCCCGCCCTCGGCGGCGCGGCGAAACCAGGCCAGGGATTTGGCCGCGTCTTTTTCAACGCCGGTACCACTGCTGTAGTTAAATCCCAGTGATATCTGGGCTTCGGCTTTTCCGTTTTCCGCCGCCAGTGTCAGCCATTTCAAAGCCTCAGTGTTATCCTGCGCAACGCCTTCACCTCGCGAAAACATGCTGCTCAACTCGTATTGCGCATCAGCATCCTGTGCCCGTGCAGCCGATTGCAGCCACCGGGCAGCTGTTTCCAAATCCTTGGTTGCACCAAGACCCTGACGATACATTTGTCCGATCAGCAACTGAGATTTCGTGCTGCCCCGGTCAGCAGCGTGCTCCAGAAGCTGAAGCGCCTTACGGTCATCCTTTTCAACGCCAAGGCCCTGCAAATAAAGTTGCCCCAGCAGCGTGGCAGAATCCAGATGACCGGACTCTGTCGCTTTGGTCAGCCAACCAACCGCGCCCGGATTGTCAACCGGCCCGCCCTGACCCTTCACCAGCATATATCCAAGCCTGAACTGTGCCACCTGATTGCCCTGTTCCGCCAAGGCTGGCAGTCTGGCGCGAGCAAACGCAAAATCACCGTTCAGATACGCCCGCTCGATCTCGGCCATCGGGTTATCAGGGGATTCGGTTGCGTTTGCGTTCTGGGCAAGGGCCCGCCCAACCGGCAAGAACCCAATATGAGCCGGCAAAAGCAACAAAATCATCAAAGGCAAATAATGGCGACGCTTCATAATATTCCCTAATTCCTCAAAATCATATACAATATACAGGCAGTTACAGCAGTCTGAAACCCTGAACCGATACCAGCCAGATCACAAATGTAGCAAAACACAGGTAGCTGCCAAACGGCAATCTGATTTGTCCGTGCACCCGTCGACCGCGCCGTGTAGTTTGAACCACACCTCCGGCGACCGCCGTAAGCGAGGCAATCAGCACCACCAACGGCACGTTGATCAAGCCGACACCGGCCGCAATTCCGGCAATCAGCTTCACATCCCCAAGGCCAAGCCCTTCACGATGCCGAATTTTGATATAAGTGAAACGCAACAGATAAAAGACTGCGCTGGCGATAAGTGCTGCGATCAAAGCATCCGTCATACTGCGGGATGGCGCAACCCAAGCCAGCAGAATTCCGGTTATCAATAAAGCCAATGTCAGGCTGTCCGGCAGTCGAAATTTCGTCAAATCCGTAAAAAAGAGGGCCAGCAATATCCACGAATACGCTGCTCCCAAAACCATTTGCAAAGTGGTGATTGTGAAAATGACCACAAGCACAGCAGCCCCGATCGCCGCGATTTCAATATAAAGCAGCCTGGGTGGAATTGGCACCAGACAAACCCTGCATCGGCCCTTTTGGCGTGCAAAAGACAGTATCGGGATCAAGTCGAACCACCGCAAGTGCGTGGCACATGAATCGCAACGCGACCGTTGCCAAATCACGTTTTGCCCTTTGGGCAGGCGGTCCACCAAAACGCCCAAAAAGGAACCCACAAAGGGGCTGATGGCGATAAGAAATGTGGCAAAAAAGGCTGCTTGCGTCATGCTAAATGCTTAAAAATCGCGCCAAGACACGCATTCGTTCATCCCCGCCGCTATTTAGCCGAAAGCTATGCTCACCAGTCGTTGGCACCCTGCCATCGAAGAGATTGTATCGATTGGTTAGATGCCCTAGAATGCGCGTTCATTCAACAGGTGGCATTAACATGAATGGCAAAGCCCTTTTTTTTGCAAATAATAAACGCCGGGCTGGTAGCGGAACTGCCCGAAAAGATAGCGGCTTTTCGTTGCTGGAACTGATGGTTGTCGTTGTCATCATGTCCATTCTGGCGCTGGTCATTCTGCCGCGCGTAATCGACCGCCCGGATCAGGCGCGGATTGCCCGGGTGCGGACCGATTTGGCAACCATTGAAAGCGCCGTGAAGTTATACAAACTTGACAATTTTCGCTATCCCACAACCGAGCAGGGCATGCGCGCCCTTGTCACTGCGCCCACGTCCCCTCCTGCCGCGTCAAATTGGGCGAAAGGGGGCTATATTCCGCGTTTGCCAAAAGACCCCTGGGGTGGCGAGTATCAATATCTTTACCCCGGCGTGCACGGCGAGTTTGACGTTTTTACGCTGGGCGCTGACGGTGTGGCCGGTGGAACGGACATAGACGCGGACATCGGCACATGGTCGTTGGAGTAAACTCCAGAACCGCCGGATTCAGCCTGATTGAACTGGTCGTTGTTGTTGCAATTTTATCCTTTCTGACAGTCACAGCCAGCTTGACCGTCGGGCAACGGGGCGAGGGTGGTCAGGCCGATGCCACTTTTTTGCAAAATCAGTTTGAGCAGCTAAGATCAGCGGCCGTTTACAGCCAGATCGTGCGAGGTCTTAAAATTTCACCGACCGGAATGCAGATCGTAGAGTTTGATCCCGAAGACGGGCGATGGAAAGATGTTGGACGCGAATTCAAATGGCGTGGTCGCCTTTCGCTGCGGCTAAAACACAGGCAGGGCGGCAATTATTTGGTCAAGCGACCGGATGAACCGGATGTTGTTTTTCTGACCAGCGGGCAGACCACCGCGTTTACCGCCGCATTTACCGGAGGGCAGGACAACAGAGTTTGCCAGACTGACGGCTGGACCGGATTGAACTGTGCCGCCCGATGAAAAAATTCGGTAAAATGGATCGCGGCATCACACTGATCGAACTGGTGATCGCGATATTTGTGCTGTCCGTCGGCAGCTTTGCGGCATTCCGAACCGTAGACCAGTCCCGCCGGGCAATCGGCGGCGAATCCGCGCGGTTTCTGGCCCAGAACGTGGCCGTCAACCGGGCAGAAGAATTCAGGGCGCTGGGCTTAATCCGTGGTCGCGGCCTGCCTGATCGCGTTCGTCAGGGCCCTTATGACTGGTCTGTAATCGCCCGAGAAAAACCTGTCTCTGGCGGGTTGGTTGAACTTACAATCAACGTCAGCACTGCCGACGCTCCCGGTGCGGTTTTGGTGGCATATGTGTCCGTCACAGGTGGATTTTAGTGTCCCGCGCGGGAAAAGACCAAGGCCTGTCGCTGCTGGAACTGGTGGTTGTTATGGCCATATTTTCGCTAGTGGCGACCATTGGTCTGCAATCTATTTCCGGCACGCTGCGGGCGCGGGACCGGTTGGTGCAAACAGAAGCCGACACATCCCGGATGGCAATGGCGACTACGCTGATGCGCAACGATCTGAAGGCAGCGGTACCGGTGGCATTCCATCCGCCGGGTGGCGAGGCCCGGTCTGCTTTGCAGTTTGACGCACAAAAAAGTGCGTTGGCCTTTTCTGTCGGCGGGCAACCGTCATTGCTGGGCGAAGAGACCGCAGGACTGGCCCGTGTGATATGGCGGTATGATCCGGCCAGCCAGCAATTGCTGCGGCAGGTTTGGCCGGTCCTGACACCCTTGGAATCGTCGATTGTTTCACCGGAAATCGTAGCCCTTAATAACGTCAAGAGTTTTGATATTCGAACGTTCACCAGCGCCGGGGGTTGGGTCAGCGCCGCGAATATCAGCGCTTTCAGCTACAGCTCTTCGTTGCCTGCAGCGGTGGAAATCAAATTGAACACTGAAAAATTTGGTTTGCTAAGAATTGTGGTGGCGTTTTGAAGGGCCAATCCAGTCGCGCGGAACGCGGTGTCGTTTTGCTGAACGCGCTGATCATGGTGGCGGTAATCTCGTTTGTTGCTGTGATGCTGCTGCAAAAAGCCGAAGCCAGCCGAAACCGGCTTTTCATGGGGCAAACCAGCACGCAGACGGCGCTGTATCTGGATGCGTTCGAGGCTTTGGTGGCCGTGCGCCTGACCCGCGACTCCCTGCAAAGTGAACGTGATCATTTAAACGAGGCATGGGCCAAACCCATAAAAGATGCGTCTCTTGATCGCGGACAAATCAGCGGCACTATCGCTGATATGCAGGGTAAGTTTAACGTAAACTGGCTGGCGTCAGAGGAAGACACAGAGGCCAAGGCCGCCTTTTCCGCATTGCTTGCCCGTTTGGGTATTTCGCCAACAACAGCCGCAAATATCGTGGGGTTTCTGTCACGCGAGGGACCGGCAAACGCCAAAGCCTATACGCGACGCGCCTATCCGGTGCGTCCGGTCGGCGGGCCAATTCAGATGCTGGACCAGCTGCGGTCCGTGCCGGGTGTTAGCGACAAGATATTTGACCGGATTTCGCAAAATGTAACTGCTGTTCCGGCAGGAAGGCGCCTGAACGTCAACACGGTGTCCGCCGGTGTTCTGCTGGCTTTTTATCCGAAGTCGGATTTCGGTTCTGTCAGTGAATTGCTGGCCAGGCGCCGATTAAAACCATTTGACTCGGTGGACGAATACACACTGGCGGCCCGCAAAGTTCTGGGCGAGGCAGCGGTAAGAAATGTTGAAAGCACACGATTTACCGTATCTTCACGCTGGTTTGAGGCGCATATATCTGCCACTTTGGGCCAAACCACGCTTGCGCGGCGGGCGATTTTCTTTCGCACAGAGCGCGGTGGCAAAGCGCAGGTTGTATATCGGTTGGCGGTTGGAAGATGAGCAGGACAAGAATTGGATAACCGTTTGACATCTGGCAAACCGGATACTCAGCTGCGCCTTTATCACGTTGGCATTGACGGCGAAATTCCAAGCGAACCTTTTGTTGCGCTGGTGCCGGGCAGCGCCGTGCCCTTGTTGCGGGTTGACCTGCCAAAAGCGCTGCGCGGCCCGGCCCGCGAGCGTGTGGCGCGGCGGCAAATCAACGACCGTGCGGGGCAACAAACAAACGCAACCGACATCCGGCCATTTTCCACCACCGACGGTAATGCAGAGTGGACCCGTGTTTTGGTCGCTGACAGCGCGCAAGTCGAGAACTGGCGGCAGCAGTTTTCAGCCGCGTCCAAGAATTGCGTCGCTTTGCTGCCGGACTATCTGGCGCTGTCTGCTGCAGATGACGTGTGGACGATAAAATCTGTCAGCGGCCAAACCTCTGCAAGACTTGGCCCGGCGGATGGGTTTAGCGCTGAAACGGACATGGCATCTGTTCTGCTGGGCAAGGCGTTGGACATAAATGCGCCAAAAGCGGTGCTGTTTGTCGGTCCGGCAGTCAAGGATATCGCCGCCGAATTTAAAAAGCGCAAAATACCCACATTCAACTCCGCTGAAAAATTAACGCAGCAGGATTTTCAGGCCCCCAGAGCGTTTTCATTTAAAGAGCTGGCTGCTGATTTGATGCAGAATCCAGAGCTGGCAGCCGAACAATTGCGGGCTGTTTTAAGGGCGTGGCGGACGCCGGTGGTGCTTTCGTTGCTCGCTTTGGTTTTCTGGTCGGCTGCCGCCATATTTACAAGTGGCGATACCGCGAAACAGGAGCGCGATTTTCGCGATCAGGCGTTGGCGATTGTCAGGGACGTCTTTGTGCCGTCGGGTCCGATTTTGGATATCCGGTCGCAGGTGAACGTCGCGCTGACAGCGCGCAAAGACCGGGTAACAAAAGCCCAGAACAACGTGAAACCGCTTGCTTTGTTTAAGTCCACGGCTGTTATTTTATTCGTCCAACAGGCCACAATTACCAGCGTTTCGTATAGCGCTGACAGTGATCTAACCGTTGAATTTCTGGTTCGCGATTTTTCTGCCGCCGATCAACTGGTTGCCGCGTTAAGGGCTGGCGGATTAACGGTGCGTCTGGCTGAATCTCAGGCCGGAGCAATCGATGGCGGTACGGATGGTGTCAGCGGCTTGCTGGTCATCAATTCAAACCCGGGTACGCGGTGATATTATGAGCGAACGCCTGATTGCCATATTGCTGCGTTTAAGCATCCGCGAACGGCGGCTGCTTGCCGCCCTGTTTGTTTTTGTTCTGCCGCTGGCGATAGTGTTTGTTTTGATCATCCCCGCCAGCGAGAGGCAGACCCAGAACCGCATCGCTGCGGGCGAAGCGCGGGATCTGCGGGATTGGGTATCTGCGCGGGCGTCAGAGTATCAATTGTTGGAAACGCTCAGCCCCAACCTGTCTGAAGCCGGTGCTGGTCCGATTGGTATCAGTGCGCTGGAGCAAAGTTTGGTGGCTGCCGGATTGCGCGAAAGTGTGAACAAACTGGCCGCAAAAAATGACGATGGCGTGGAACTTTTGTTTGAAGAGGTCGCGTTTGTCGATCTGACAAATTGGCTGGCCGCAACTGAGCCGACATGGGGGTATGTGCTTGAGGCGTTTCGCATTGACGCAAGCCAAAACGACGGGTTGGTCCGGGCTGAATTTACTTTGGGTTTGCCCCGGTGATGCGGATTTTTTTGGTCATTTTTGGGCTGGCAATCGGTATGGCCGTGGCAGCGGTGACAGAAGGTCGGATGTCCCATATTCGAGCGCTGGCCAGTGACCGGTTGCCGGGCTGGACCCGGGGTTTATCTGATGCCTCCGGATTGGGTCGCGGTACGTTGCCGGGTGTAAAATTATCCGGCAGCGATTTGGCATTTGACCTGAACTGGACATTTAACTCCCTGCAAACGCGCGGCATTTGGTATGATGTTAATCTGGCCGGGGCCGGAGTGGACATTGACGCCCGGGTTTTGATGCCCTTTGGAATGAACCAGAAGGCAGAGTTTCAGGCGTTTGGGCAACTGAACCTTGGCCAAATATTTGCCCGAGGCGACACAGCTGATGTGCAAGGCGTGATTGCAGTGGAGTCACTGACAGGGCGTTATGATCTGGGCGAAAACGATCTGCTGGAATTGGCCGCCACCGCCCGATGGCTGGACGCGCGGTTTGAAGGTATGGAACTGGAAGAACCCCAAATCGGGATTGTAACCACGCCTGACGGTGCATGGATGGCAAGCCTGAATATAGTGGCCCCAACGGTCAATCTTGTGGCCAATGTGTCGGGCAGCTTTCATGGACCAAGTGCTGTGATTACAGCGGAAATTACCCGGAAAGCGGGATTTCCAAATGCCTGGCTGGCCTATATTCCGCAGGCGGTTCAGGGGGCTGATGGTGTTTGGCAGGTTGGCCGGGATATTGATTTACCCGCGCTTCACCTGACGGACGACCCATCGTAGCGGCCGCGCCAATCTGGAATTTACAGCGTTGACAACGCCTTTTTGATTGCGCTGCGCCGGGCTGCCATCGCCCCCAAAGTATCCAGTTCCTTGTGGTTCTTCAGCATTTCATCCAGCGCTGATTTGGCTGATTTAAGACGGTCTTTAACCGTACCGTCACGCATGCCGTTGGCCAATGCTGTCAGCGCAAGCTCATGCTCTGCGGTTGCCTGAACCGACAGCGCCGTGCTGCGGGCAACGCCGGTTTGGCTGTCGGCCAATATTTTAGCCTGTTCAAACGCTTCGCTAAACCGGTCCGCACGCAACAGGCTGTGGGCATACTCAAGCCGCACGCGCGCCTCCAGCGGGCCGGAGGATTTCAGCAGACTTTGGTAACTGCGGACAGCCTTTGGATAGCTTCCGTTTTCAAGGGCATTTCGGGCGCTAAGATATTTACCCTTAAACCCGGAGTTCAATCCCATATTCAGGCTGACGCCCGAGGTTTCGCAGGCGATAAGAATCAACCCAAGCAGGGCCAACATATGCAAATTGATGGTCTTTTTTGGCATCGCTCGCGGCCCCCCCAGACCTTTACAAAACTGTACCATGTCGGCCATAAACAGTCTACTGTTTACCATCCGGAAACCACGGTTTTTTGGGTCCGACAAAAGGATCAGATAAAGGTGCAGCGACTGGCACATCTGTTTTCGTTTCTGGCGGCAATCGCTGCCGGATTTGCCATTTTGCAATTCGTTTTGTCGCAATTTGGCCAACCGGAAGTGGCCTTGGCCGTCCGGTCCACCGCGCCAGAGCAAAACCTGATCCTGGTGCGTGCATCCACAGAGGCCAGCGGCGACTGGCCCGCCGTTTTTGGCGTACCGGCGCCCATTGTCGAAGTGGTGGAGCAACCGGAAATTGCCGTAGTTGACGAGCCAACACCGCCCCCGAAAATCAATCAGACCTACAAGCTTAAGGGTCTTGTGGCGGGTGGTACGGACAGTTGGGCAATCGTTTCTGATCCATCCGGCGATTTTCTTCTGCGCGTGGGGGACAGCCTTGGCGACAACATGACGGTGACGTCAATCAGCAGTGAAGGTGTGTGGCTGAAAACCGCCTTGGGGCCGGAGTTGATTGAATTTACTGAGTGACCAAAATCTTTTCCGATATTAAGGTCAGTCGCGAATTGAATCGGTTTATCCGAAAAGAGTATTGCAGTAGGATTGCCTGGGGGATTCGAGTGGGCTGCGAAAAATGAACAATACAATTGCCAGGATCATTGCCGTGCTGGCGCTGGTCATGCTTGGCACGCTGCCGTTGCGTGCGCAGGTCACGCTTGATTTACGGAATGCGGACTTAAAAAGTTTCGTGCAGATCGTGGCTGAAAGCACTGGTCGCAATTTCATTCTTGATCCGCTTGTACAGGGCAGCGTCACGGTGGTTGCCCCCAAAGACGTTTCAGCAGAGGCGCTTTTTGAGATTTTTCTGAACGTGCTGGAGCTGAACCGCCTGACCATCGTAAAAGGCGTGGATGCAGACAGAATTGTACCGATCAGCAACGCCCGCGAGCTGGCGCCCGGCATAGCAGGAAGCCTTGCCGGAGGTGGATTTGAAACTCGGGTGATCCGGGTGCAAAATGTCCCGCTGGGCGAGATTACCGAGGTCATTCGACCCTTGCTGCCATCCGAAGCGGTGTTGTCAACTGTACCTGCCGCCGGACTGATTATCCTGTCTGACCGCCGCGAAAACCACCGTCGTATCGCCCGGTTGATAGAGCAACTTGACCAGTCACGCACCCAACCGATTGAACTGGTCCGATTGCTAAATTCTGACGCGACTGAAATATTGCAGATTTTGCAGTCGTTGGAAATTACGCCGGATGGCGCAAAGCTGACGGTTGACCGAAGACTGAATGCACTGGTGGTGGCAGGCAACGAAAAATTCCGCGCGCGTATTCGAATTTTGGTCGGCGAGCTTGATGCCCGCCAGTCAAACATGGAAAGCGAAGTTGTAGAGCTGCGATACGCCGACGCAACCGCAATGGCGGATGTGGTTTTGCGATCCTTTGCAGCGCTGGAAGGCAAGATCAACATCGTTGCCGAGCCGCGCTCTAACACGTTGCTGGTGACCGCGCCGCCGGAAAATATTCTGGCCATTGTTGCTTCGATCAAAAATTTGGATCGTCGGCCCAAACAGGTGCTGATCGAAGCGGTGATATTTGAAATGTCGGTCGAAGGGTTTTCCGACCTGACGGCCCAGTTTGGCACGATTATCAACGGCGCCCTTGCCGGAGGTGTGCAGTTTGCGCTGGAGGGCAGACCGACGCTGGCCAGCCTTGTCAGCACGGTTGTTGCAGGCGGTACATTTGACGCGGGCAACGGCGGTACGATTGGCGGTGTCAGCGGCAACACGGACACCGGATTTGCCGGTTTGCTGTCGGCAATTGCCCGCACGACCAGCACACGACTGCTGTCAACGCCGTCTATCCTGACGCTGAACAATCAGGAGGCTGAGATCGTCGTTGCCCAGAACGTGCCATTCGTGACCGGCAGCTTTGCCACTGTTGGCGACACGGCCTTGCCGGAGACGCCGTTTCAAACGATCGAGCGGCAGGATATCGGCCTGACATTGCAGGTTACGCCGCAGATTACAGCGGACAATACTGTTCGTCTGGCCATCCGGCAGGAGGTCTCTAATCTGACAAAATCCGTGGCGCGGGCAGGTGGTGAAATAACATCTAAACGAACCATTTCCACAAATGTTCTTGTTCAAAATGCCAATGTGATCATGCTGGGCGGCTTGCTGGAGGACGGGTCTGGCGCGGTTGGTCAAAAGGTGCCCGGGCTTGGCGATTTGCCGGTGTTTGGGGGTTTGTTTCGCGGCCGCAACGCCTCTGAAACCCAGCGCGTTCTGATTATGCTGCTGCGGCCGCGCATCGTTAATTCCAATGCCGACGCCCGCCGTCTGACGCTTGAAGTGGCGCGTCATGCCAAACGCGCAAGCGTCGCCATCGAGGCCATACCGGATGGCCAGTATCCCGCAGTTCCGCGCGGCAATTTTCCGTTTGACGGTGCCGATTTGAACCAGCCTTTTGATGCCGGATTTGTAGACGGTATGGCGCGGTCACGAAATTATCCGCCATTGCCAAGCCGACTGCGTTTTAAGACCCCTTAGCATGGCAGCCGCACGCCTTCCATTCAGCTTTGCCCGGGATCAGCAGGTGGCGTTGTCCGGTGGAAAAATGCTGTTTGGTCCCGGCGCCACAGAATTTGGTCTGCGCGAGGCGCGCAGGCGTGCCGGGGGGCCTGTGCAACTGGAAGAACTTGACAAAGATGCGTTCGAGGCAGCCATTGCTGCGCTTTATCAGGGCGGGGACGAGGCGCTTGATGACGGTCATCTGACCTTTGATCTGGAAGACGCCGATGGTGTTGGTGGTCCGCGTGACCTGCTTGAAGACGCCACAGAGGCCCCGGTCATTCAACTGGTCAATCAATTGCTGCGCCGGGCCATTCAATCCGGCGCTTCTGATTTGCATGTTGAACCGCATGAGGGCGGATTGCGGGCACGGATGCGGATAGACGGGTTTTTGCAGACGGTTTTGGACCGGTCAGACGTTCCCGTTCGGCGGGTGGTTTCGCGGCTAAAGGTTATGGCCGATCTTGATATAGCTGAAACGCGGCTGCCACAGGATGGCCGCATCACCGTTCGCCTTGGCGGGCGGGCCATTGACACCAGGGTTTCCACGCTGCCCGGCAATTACGGCGAGCGGGTGGTCCTGCGGGTGCTGGACAGAACCGGTGGGCTGATGCCGCTGGAGGACCTTGGCCTAAAGCCCGCGCATGTGAAATCACTGGAGCACCTGTCGCGCATCCCAAACGGCATAATTCTGGCAACCGGCCCCACCGGAAGCGGCAAGACCACGACGCTGTATTCCCTTTTGCGGCTCGCCAATCGGGACGAGCGCAATATTGTGACTGTTGAGGATCCGATAGAATACGATTTGGCCGGTGTGTCCCAAAGCCAGATCAACGCGGATATCGGTATGACATTCGCAGCGGGGCTGCGGGCAACGCTGCGGCAGGATCCGGATGTTATATTGGTTGGCGAAATTCGCGATGATGAAACTGCGACGGTTGCCGCACAGGCGGCGCTGACCGGTCACTTGGTGTTTTCGTCTTTGCACGCCAATGGTTCTGTTGGTGCGGTCGTGCGGCTGCGTGATTTGGGACTGGACAATTTCCTGATCGCCGCTACGTTGCGCGGGGTTATCGCGCAGCGTTTGTTGCGCCGAATTTGCCCTCATTGCAAAACCGCCCGGCCGGTGACTGAACCGGAGATTTCAATGTTTAAATCTGCCGAACTGACGCCACCCAAACAGGTGTTTGAACCGGTGGGTTGTGCAAAATGTGTCAAAACCGGCTACAAAGGCCGCATGGGTATATTCGAGATTGTTGAAATCAACGATGATGTACGCGCGGCGATTGACAGTGGCGCAACCGAGGCGACGCTGAAGAAACTGGCGCTGAAACCGGGTGACATGCTGCTGGCGCAGGG
>CAYZQS010000017.1:15754-43925 GCA_964480735.1 uncultured Rhodobacterales bacterium | reverse complement strand
CATGTAAACAAAGGCTGCCTCGGTGGGTCAAATGAAACGCTGTTTCAATGTAAACTGGAAACGCTGTAGCGTTGGTTTTGCCCAAAGGCGTCAGTTGTTTTTACGCGCGGCCCAGGGCAATGGCGAAACCGGAATTCCGTCTTCGATCAGTGATTTTGCCTCGGCAGGCTTGGCCTCGCCGATAATCGGACGCTCCGGCGCTTCGCCGTAATGAATGGCGCGGGCCTCGCGCGCGAATTCTGTGCCGACGTTTTCAGATTCAGCTTCAATTTTCTTGCGCATTTCTGCCATCGCCTGTTCGGCAGGCGACGCCGGTGCTGACAGCGGGCCGGGTTTTTGCGGCTGTGGCGCATCGGCGCCGGATTTGGCGGCGGTCCGTGCCGGACGCACGCCGGGGGCCATAATGGCCTTGGCCACCTCGGAACTGCCGCAGACCGCGCAGGTGATCATTTTGACCGCCTGCAACTTGTCAAACGCCGTTGCGGTTTGAAACCAACTGTCAAACCGGTGGTCGTTTTCGCATTTCAAGGTAAATCGGATCATAATCTGCCTTTGCCCGTCGCTACACACATAGAGTGCATAAAATCCTAATCAAGGCGATATTTTGGTAATCCCCGCTGAAAGGACGGTGCGATTTATGGCCCGCCACAGGATTAAATTTCGCACTCTTTTGCATCAAACCGCCGGATTATCTTTTTCAGTTTCGCCTCGCGCACCAGTGCCGCCGCCTTTTTCTGGCTGAACCACTTGATCCGGCGCTGGCCTTTTTCCGGGAATTTCTTGCTGAGCTTGGAAACCGACAGGGGGAAAATAAATGCCATGCGCGGCGTGTTTCGCGCGGTTTGGGCGACCGACGCATATTTGAATTTTCCGATACACCGCTTAGAAACGTCGCCTTTGACGCCCGCTTCCTCGAAGGCTTCGATCGCAGCACTTTGGTGCGGTGCCCTGCCATTCATCGGCCAACCTTTGGGCAGTATCCAGCGGCCCTTGCCCCGGCTGGTGACCAACAGAATTTGCGCTTTGTCGTTGCGGTGGCGAAAACAAAGGGCCGCCATCTGCGCGCCGCGCGGCAGTTTCTTTGGCAGTTTCTTGCTTTTCGCCACGCAAAGACCTTAGCGGCTGGCGCGGCGGTCCCGACGCGACGACATCGGCTGAAACGCCACAGCCACATGCGCCTCGCAATAAGGTTTGCCCACCTGCACCGGATGACCGCAGAACCAGAAATCTTCGGTTGCCGGATCACCGACCGGCCATTTGCAGGTGCGCTCGGTCAGTTCCATCAGGTTCAGCCGTTTGGCGGTTTTTTCCATCTCTTTGATGTTGGCCAGCGCTTCCGGGCTGACCTCATTGGCGGATGGTTGCGGCGGCAGCGGCTGGCCTGCCTTGATGATCGGGCGGCGGGGCGGAATGGGCAGTTGGCGCACCACGGCTTTGCCGTCCAGTTCCGACGGTTTCACCGAGACGGGTGCTTCGGGTTTTGGCTTTGGCGCCGGTTTTGCCGCGGGTTTTTCAGCCGCGGTTTTCATGCCGGTGGCGGCGCGGTTGGACAGGCCCAGGCGGTGCACTTTACCGATCACCGCGTTGCGGGTGACCCCGCCCAGTTCCTTGGCGATCTGGCTGGCACTTTTGCCCTCACCCCACATGGTTTTTAAAATTTCAACGCGGTCGTCAGTCCAGGCCATTTTCGACTCCATCATTTTTCACATATCATTTCCGCCAGTGGTAAAAATTCCGCCAACGGCAATGATGAATTACCCGCTCTATTTTATACGTTGCACAGGTGGATACAAGATCAGGTGACATTTTTGTTTGGGTGTGAATCGTCACAGCAACGCCGGGCTGGACAATTGGCAGACCGCCGCTTAAACCGTGCCCGTCTTAATCGAAAGCAAGACAAGATGACAAACAAACCTGTTAAGGTCGCGCCGCTGCGCCGACGCTGAAAATTACCGCTCCGCCTTCGCCGGTGGTCATTTTTCCGTTGTTTCATCTCCCCAGTTTCAGCAAACATGCCGCACAGGCCGCAAATCAGGCCTTTTCACAAGGATCACTTCTCATGATTTCCGCCGTAATCCCCACCTATGCACGCGCACCCATGTCATTTGTCAAAGGCGAGGGCAGTTGGCTGATAGAGGCAGACGGCACCCGATATCTGGACATTGGGGCAGGCATCGCTGTGAATGCCCTGGGGCACGCCAATCCCCGGCTGGTTGAGGTTTTGCAGGATCAGGCGACAAAGCTTTGGCACACGTCAAACCTGTACAACATCCCAAATCAGACGCGCCTTGCGGAACAGCTGGTTGATGTCACCTTTGCCGACACGGTGTTTTTCACCAATTCCGGCACCGAGGCGATGGAATGCGCGGTGAAAATGGCGCGTAAATATTTCAGCCATCACAATCAGCCGGAGCGTACAAAAATCATCACCTTTGTTGACGCTTTTCACGGGCGTTCGCTTGGTATGATTGCGGCGGCGGGCGGTGAAAAGCTGGTCAACGGGTTTGGGCCAATGCTGCCGGGCTTTGTGCATGTGCCTTTTGGCGATCTTGACGCGACCAGGGCCGCGATAGACGATAATTGCGCCGCTATTCTGGTTGAACCGGTGCAGGGCGAGGGCGGGATATTGCCCGCAGAAGATGCCTTTTTGCAGGGCCTGCGCCGTCTGTGCGACGAACATGGGCTGTTGCTGATCATGGATGAAATTCAATGCGGTATGGGACGGACGGGCAGGCTGTTTGCCCACGAATGGGCGGGTGTCGCGCCGGATATCATGGCGGTTGCCAAAGGCATCGGCGGAGGGTTTCCGCTTGGCGCCTGTCTGGCAACCGAAGCAGCAGCGGTTGGTATGGTGGCGGGGTCTCACGGCTCTACCTATGGCGGCAATCCACTGGCCTGTGCAGTTGGCTCTGCTGTTGTTGACATTATCGCACAACCCGCGTTTTTGGCCGAGGTCAGCCGCAAATCCGGCCTGCTTCGGCAAAAACTTGAGGGGCTTGTGGCAGCGCATCCAAGGGTCTTTGCCAGTGTGCGCGGTTCCGGTCTGATGATCGGCGTTGTTTGTGTGGTGCCCAATCTGGACGTGGTTGCGGCCGGATATAAAGAACATATGCTGACGGTTCCGGGTGGTGCCAATGTGATCCGCGTGTTGCCACCGTTGACCATTTCTGACAGCGAGATAGCCGAGGCGGTCAACCGTCTGGACAAGGCCGCCGCCACGATTGAGGCGTGCCTGTGACTCATTTTCTGGATATCGCCAAAACCGACGCCGCAGATTTGCGCGCCATGCTAAAGCACGCGCAAGTGATGAAAGACGCCCGCACAGGACGGCCAAAGGGCACGCCTGACGATGAAACCCCGCTGGCCGGTCATGTCGTTGCCCTGATCTTTGAAAAGCCCAGCACCCGCACGCGGGTGTCTTTTGACGTGGGCGTGCGCCAAATGGGCGGGCAGGCGATGGTGCTTTCGGGCACCGATATGCAGCTGGGACACGGGGAAAGCATCGCGGATACCGCGCGGGTTCTGTCGCGCTATGTGGATCTGATCATGATGCGGACCTTTGACGAAACCACCCTGCTGGAAATGGCAGACAACGCATCGGTGCCGGTGATCAACGGGCTGACAAACGCCACCCATCCCTGCCAGATCATGGCCGATATCATGACGTTCGAGGAGCACCGCGGCCCGATTGCCGGTAAAAAGGTGGTGTGGACCGGGGACGGCAACAATGTCTGTGCCTCGATGCTGCAGGCAGCGGGGCAGATGGGGTTTGACATCACCTTCACCGGTCCTGAAACGATGGAGCCAAAGGCCGAATGGCTGGGCTTTGCCCGCAAAAAAGGCGTTCAGGTCGCGGTGGAACGCGATCCGGTCAAAGCCGTTGTTGGTGCTGATCTGATTGTTGCGGACACCTGGGTATCCATGCACGACCCCCAATCCGCCCAACAGCGCCGCCACAACCAGCTGCGCCCCTATCAGGTGAACGCTGATCTTATGCGTCATGCCAAACCGGACGCCCTGTTCATGCACTGCCTGCCTGCGCATCGGGATGAAGAGGTGACGTCAGAGGTCATGGACGGCCCGCAATCGGTGGTCTTTGATGAGGCCGAAAACCGCCTGCACGCACAAAAAGCCATCATGCGCTGGTGTTTGGGCGTTTGAGGCGAAACTGCCCCAGGCACAGGACGGTTAAAGGCGAACTCTTTGAATTTTTTGGGTCATCCGCAAGTGTCGCTCTTCGGTCCGTTGCCGTCCCTCATCGCTTAGCGAAGAGGGGCCAAAGGGACCGATGAGTGCTTGTGCGGATCTTGATGTGAAATTCAAAAACCGCGCATTATTCGCTTTTCAGCAAATTCATTATCGGTAGTGTTGCAACAGAAGGTGTGACTGGCGAAATCTATGACAACCAACCAAACAACATCTGCCAAAGGCCCGCTTGACGGCATCCGGGTTCTTGACCTGTCGCGTATTCTGGCCGGGCCAACCTGTACCCAGCTGATGGGTGATTACGGGGCTGAAGTTATCAAGATCGAAAAGCCGGGCATGGGGGATGACACCCGCACCTGGGGGCCGCATTTTGTCAAGGACGCAGACGGGAATAATACCAACGAAAGCAGTTATTACCTTTGTGCCAACCGCAACAAACAGTCTGTGGCGGTGGATGTTGCAACAGCCCAGGGGCAAGACATCATCCGTGAACTGGTTAGGACCTGCGATATTTTTGTGGAGAATTTCAAGGTTGGCGGGCTGGCGAAATACGGGTTGTCATACGATGATCTGAAAGCGGATAATCCGGGGCTGATCTACTGCTCGATCACCGGGTTTGGTCAGACCGGCCCCAACACCCACCGCCCCGGATATGATCTGATGGCCCAGGGCGAGGCGGGCACCATGAGCCTGACCGGAGAGCCTGACGGCGCACCCATGAAGCTGGGGGTGGCGGTGGCTGATGTGGTGTGCGGGATGTATGCGGTCAGCGCCATTCTGGCGGCGCTGCACCACCGCAATATGGGGGGCGCGGGCCAGCACATTGATGTGGCTTTGACCGACACACAAACCGCTATGCTGATCAACCGCGGCACCGGCTATTTGCTTAGCAAACGCCCGCCAACCCGGCTGGGCAACCAGCATCCGTCGATTGTGCCTTACGAGGTTTTTGAAGTTGCCGACGGGCATATCATCGTGGCTGTGGGCAACGACGGGCAGTTTGCACGATTTTGCGGGGCGTTGGGGCTGGAACATCTGGCGGATGATCCGAAGTTTGCCACCAACGGCGCACGGACTGCCAACAAGAACGAACTGATCCCAATCATTTCCAAAGCGCTGCTTGGGCACGAAAAGGCGTGGTTGCTTGCGGCGATGGGCACCGCATCCGTCCCCGTCGGCCCCATCAACACCGTGCCAGAGGTTTTTGCAAGCGAACAGACAAAGGCACGGGAAATGCAGATACATATGGATCACGCCACCGGAGCAAACGGCGTTGACCTGATTGGCAATCCGGTCAACTTCAGCAAAACGCCGGTCTCTTACCGCCGCGCACCGCCTGTGTGTGGGCAAGATACGGACGCGGTTTTGGCGCGATTGTCAAAGTCGCAATCCAATACATGACGCAACTGACAGAAGCACAGATCGACCTGCAAAACCTTGCTTCAAAGCTGGCTGAAACGCATATTGCGTCCCGCGCGGCTGCGGTTGACCGGACCGAGGAATACCCCTGGGATAATGTGGAAAAACTGACCAAAGCCGGGTTTATGGGCATGACTATTCCAAAAGAATTTGGTGGTCGTGGTTTTGGGTATCTGGAAGCGGTGCTGGTGATCGAGGAGATGGCCAAAGCCTGCGGCGTGACGGCACGTATCGTGGTTGAGGCCAATATGGGCGCGGTTGGCGCGATCATGAAATATGGCTCAGTCGCGCAAAAGGAACTTGCGGCTGGGCTGGTTCTGGCCGGGGACAAGCCTGCCATTTGCATCACCGAACCCGGCGCCGGTTCGGCGGCCACAGAGATGACAACCACCGCTGTTAGAAAAGGTGACCGCTATGTTCTCAACGGCAAAAAGCACTGGATCACCGGGGGTGGCGTTTCCAAACTGCACCTGATCTTTGCCCGGGTTATCGAGAACGGCAAACACAAGGGCATCGGCGGTTTCATCGCTGTGCGTGGTGAACACAAGGGGCTGACCGTTGGCACCAGAGAGCCCGCAATGGGCCTGCGGGGCCTGCCGGAAACAGAACTGATCTTTGACGATCTGGAAGTGGCGGATGATATGGTGGTGATCCCGCCGGAAGGGCTGAAACGCGGCTTTGCCGGTCTGATGCGGGCCTATAACGGCCAGCGGATCGGAGCTGGAACCGTGGCGCTGGGTATTGCGCAGGGGGCCTATGAGGTGGCGTTGGACCATCTGAAAAACCGCGAACAGTTTGGCCGCCCGATTGCCGAGTTTCAGGGGCTGCAGTGGATGCTGGCCGATATGTCGATTGGGCTGGCGGCCGCGCGGGCGCTGATCCACAACGCGGCGGCCAACACGGTTGACGGTTTTCTCAATATCCGAGAGGCGGCGCAGGCCAAGATTCTGGCGTCCGAAACCGCGATCAAGGTCACCAGCGACGCGCTGCAGATGCACGGGGCGGCGGGCTATTCCCGCAACCTGCCGCTGGAACGGATGATGCGGGATGCACGCATGTTTACAATTGGCGGCGGCACTGCGCAGGTGTTGCGCACGCAGGTAGCGGCCTCGCTGCTTGGGATGAAGTTTCCGCAGACCCGCGATGGGTATGTAGGGCGCAACACGCGCAGCGCGGGCGAACGGCTGGACGACAAACCATGAGCAACACGGCGGCCCGCCTGATCGCCCGCCGCCTGTACAATGCCGGCTGCCGCCACGTCTTTGGCATTCCCGGCGGCGAGGTTCTGGACCTGCTGGACGCACTTGAGGCGGAAGGGCTGCGCTTTACCCTGTGCCGCCACGAAAACGCCGGTGGCTTTATGGCAGAAGGTGCCCATCACGCCAGCGGTGCGCCGGGTGTATTGCTGGCCACCATCGGCCCCGGGGTGGTTAACGGGCTGAACGCGGTGGTCAACGCCTTGCAGGATCAGGTGCCGCTGATTGTGTTGTCAGGCGCATTGGACGGGGCCGAGGCGGCGACGTACACGCACCAGATTTTTGACCAGAACGCGGTGATGCGCCCGATCACCAAGGCCAGTTTCACCGCTGCCGACGGGGCGGTTGATGTGATCATCGACAAGGCCGTTGCAATAGCCTTGGCGGACCCGCCGGGGCCTGTGCATGTGGATTTGCCACTTAATGTGGCCACCAAAGAACAGACGGTGCGGCCCGCCCTTTACGTCCCACCCGCCGCCAAAGTCGCGCCTGCAAGCAGCGCAGAATTAACAGCGGCCCAGGTGCTGATTGCAAAGGCCGGACGCCCGCTGATGATCGCCGGTGTCGGAGCGGTTCATCACAAGGCGGGCGACACAATCACGGCAATCTGCCGCGACCACAACATCCCGCTGCTGACCACCTACAAGGGCAAGGGCCTGATGCCCGAGGATGATGCGCTGTGTCTTGGTGGTTTTGGCCTGAGCCCTGAAAGCGACAGGATTGTTCAGCCATTGATTGAACAGGCGGATCTGATCATTCTGGCTGGTTACGATCCGGTGGAAATGCGGGTTGGCTGGCGCGGGCTTTGGGAAGCGGACAAGGCGATTGACGTGGCGCATGTTCCGGCGCGGCACGGGATGCACTCGGCGACTGTTTCTTTTGTGGGCAGCGTGAAAGCGGGGCTGGGGCGGCTGTTTGAGGGGGCGGCGCTGCATCCTGTATGGGACAACGGCGCGCCCGATAAAATCCGCAGCGAACTGCAATCGTTTTTTGCCAACCAAGGCGCATGGGGCCCGCATCAGGCCTTTGCCACCGCCCGTGCGGTGATGCCAGCCAGTACCGTGGTGACCACAGACAGCGGCGCGCACCGCATTTTGCTGTCACAAATGTGGAAGACCCAAGCGCCGAAAACCTTCCTGCAGTCGTCAGCCCTGTGCACGATGGGGATCGCTGTTCCAATGGCGCTGGGATACAAGCAGGCCGCACCGGACACGCCGGTTCTGGCCGTTGTTGGCGACGCGTGCTTTGAGATGGTGGCAGGTGAGCTGGCCACATTGCGCGATCAAAACCTGCCCGTGATCATCATGGTGATGGTCGATCAATCCCTGTCGCTGATCGATTTGAAACAGGAACGCACAGGCCTGGATAATCGTGGTGTGCTGTTTGGTCAGACCGATTATGTCAAACTGGCACAGGCCTTTGGCGGTTATGGCTGCGTTGTCACGTCGGCGGACGCGCTTAAACAGGAACTGGTGTCGGCGATGGGACGTCAGGTATTCACGGTGCTGGCGTGCGAAATTGATAAGAAAACCTATTGGGGAGCGTTCTAGCGCCGCGTCCTTTTTATCTGAATCAGCGGCTCTATCCTTTTGATCTTGCGCGCAATTTATTCCGAAAACCGGTGCCCACTTTTCGGATTGCGCTTTAGCGCGAAGCCAATCCAATTGAATGCGATTTGGATTGGCTTCGGTCTAAAACATCCCGCAATCAAGGGCCACCGGTGATGGCTCAGGCCGTTGCTTCGTCGACCTGACGCGCCCGGTATCCCTGCCAAAAGAAAACCAGAATCACGATCAACAGGCCGGGCAGATAAAACCAGTGTTTGCTGATCCGCTCTTGGGTTGAAGTGGCATCCAACACGGTCATGCCATTGGACAATCCGGCTTTGGCACCGGCCCCGGCAAACTCGGTCAGGCTAAGTTGCAGCCCGCTTGCCTGAAGAAGCGACGGTTGGGCGGACACGCCCAGCGTTTTCCATGAAATGGCTTCGCCACCAACGTCGTCGCGCTCGATCGTCACGGTGCGCTCGTCGCCAAATGCCGTTATTATGTTCAGCGTAACCCGGTTTTCCTCTACCCCGTCTTCAAAGCTTTCAATGGCAACGGGGTCGCGGACTTCGGGAACCACCTGATTGAGCAGCAGTTCCGGCACAAACAGGATCACGGTTGCAACCGCCAGCAGCGCATATTCGGCGATGTTCAGCTTGACTTGCATGTAGCCCTGCGAAATCGCGGTAAAGGAAAGAACAGCGATCAAGCTCATACAAAACACCAGAATACCGATCAACCAGCTGTCCACGCCGATTAACAACAGTTCCGCGTTAAACAGAAAGACAAACGGCAGGATGGCGGTACGCGAGGAATACCAGAACGCCTGAAACCCGGTTTTGATCGGGTCCGCCCGGCTGATGCTGGCCGCAGCATATGATGCAAGACCCACCGGTGGTGTCACGTCGGCCATCAGACCGAAGTAAAAGCAGAACAGGTGAATGGCGATCAGCGGGAATTCATACCCGGCGGCCAAACCGGAGTTTGCAACAATGCCAACCATCAATGTGGAAACGATAAGATAGTTTGCCGTTGTCGGCAGGCCCATGCCCAAAATGATAGACAGGATTGCCGTGGCAATCAGGATCATAAAGATGTTGTCACCCGCAACGACAGTCAGAATTTCCTGCAAGGCATTTGACAGACCACTGGCCCCGATAGACCCCATAACCAACCCGGCCGCCGCAACCGCAATCGCCACGGTAATCATGTTGCGGGCGCCCGCAAGCAGGCCCTCCCAAATCACCAGCGCTGTTTGCCAGATGCTGACCCAGATAAAGTTCTTTGTGCGGTTGGCCCGGGCCGCCAAAAGACGTTCAGCCAGAAACACCGCCAGCAAGGTGACAATACTGAAAAAAACCGCCCGGTCAGGGGATTTCAACAACACGGTCAGCGCGAATATCAGAACGAATATCGGGATCAAATAGTGCCAGCCCTGTTTTAACAACATCAATGCGCGTTCGACCCGACCGGCCGGTTTCAGGCCCAGTTTCAACGCCTCAAGATGCACAATGTAAAATAGCGCGATGTAAGAGATGATTGCCGGGATGAAGGCGTGTTTCACCACGTCAAAATATTGGATGCCCAAAACCTCGGCCATCACAAAGGCCGCAGCCCCCATGATCGGCGGCATAATCTGCCCGTTGACCGACGAGGCCACCTCGATGGCGCCCGCCTTTACAGCGGGATATCCGTTCTTTTTCATGATCGGAATGGTGAACGTGCCGGTGGTCACGGTATTTGCAATCGACGAACCAGAAATCATGCCGGTCATGCCGGAGGCCAGCACGGCAGATTTTGCCGGGCCGCCACGCATGTGCCCAACACTGGCAAAGGCAATGTCGATAAACCATTTGCCCGCCCCGCCCTTGTCAAGCAGAGCGCCAAACAAAACGAACAGAAATATGGTTTTCACCGACACTCCAACCGGAATGCCAAAGATACCTTCCTGACCGTACCACTGGGTGGTGACGTAGCGCAGCGGGCTGACTTTGGACAGACCAAAGGGTTCCGGCAGGGAGTGATTGTAAAGCGAATAGACAATGAAAAAAACGCCGATGATTGCCAGCGGCAGACCGACCGCGCGGCGCGCTGCCTCGAGGATTATCAATATCGCAATCCAGCCTAAAATAAATTCAAACTGGATTTCGCCCAGAACAGGAACTGTCATCGGGCGGGTTGCACCGGTGGTGCCGATAATTTCACTGAAAAATGTTGCCTGCCAAAAGCAAGCCAATACGATGATGATTGCCAAAGTATAGTCATACCACGGAATCCGGCGCGGACCGTCTTTGGCTTTGCCACCGGCAAACAACAGGAAGCAAAGCGAAGTGCCAAATGCCACATGGGCCGCACGGGCATAAATATCGTTGATGATGCCAAACCCAAACTGGCTGGCCAACATCGGGCCAAGACCAGATGACAGGTAAAGCTGAAACAATGACCAACCTACAAGCATGGCTATTGTCAGAATGTTGGCGCGGCCCTGAATTTGCACTTCACCGCTTTCGCGGGCCAGCGCCTGATCCACACCATCTGTGGATTGTTCAACCTGTTCTGAATCAGCCATTTTCGAGTTTGCCCGCCAAAATAGTAAAGCACCACCGAAACATTTCTGTTTCGGTGGTGTGCGTTGTTTTTAGATTAAGCCGACGTGGCTTACATCCAACCCTGCTCTTTATAGTATTTGATCGCGCCGGGGTGGAATGGTGCAGAGATACCACGCGTCAGCATCTCTTCCGGTGTCAGGTTGGCAAATGCCGGGTGCAGCGAGCGGAACGCATCAAAGTTCTCAAACACCGACCGTACCACCTGATACACCATATCGTCCGATACATCGGCTGACGTCACAAACGTCGCCATTACACCGAATGTTGTGACGTCTTCGGTGATGGTGGAATATGTGCCTTTCGGAATGGTGGCAAAAGCATAAAACGGATTGTCGTCCACCAATTTTTGCACTGCATCGTTGTTCAGGTTGATGATGGTTGCGCCGCAACCGTCAGCGGCCTGCGCCACGCCAGAGTTGGGGATACCAACCGTATAACCATAAGCATCGATGTCACCGTTACACAGTGCGCTTGACTGCTCGGACGATGTAAATTCGGTTGCCGCCGAAAAATAACTGTCGTCCACACCGTTTGCGCCAAGCAATACTTCAAATGTACCGCGCTGCCCCGATCCTTCGTTACCGATGTTTACACGTTTACCGGACAGGTCTTCCCAACTTGCAACACCGGAATCTTTACCGGCCAAAATCTGAAACGGCTCCGGGTGTACTGAAAAAACAGCCCGCAGATTTTCAATTTTGTTGCCTTCAAACTTGGATGTGCCGTTGACGGCGTGGTACTGCCAGTCAGATTGGGCAACACCAAACTGCAATTCACCGGCGCCGATGTTCGAGATATTGTAAGTTGAACCGGCAGTTGATGGGGCCGAGCAGCGATACCCGTGTTTTGCGCCACTGGAGCGGCCTTCGGCAGCTTCTTTGTGAACCATCTGGCACACAGCGTTGCCAACCTGAAAATAGACGCCCGTTGGGCCGCCTGTACCGATTGCAAAGAACTCTGCAGACAGGGCAGGTACCGCCCCAAGGCAAAGTCCGGCACCCAGCGCCAATGCTGAAGTATATTTGTTCATTAGTATTCTCCCAGTTGTTTCTTGCGACAATGTAATCGCCCGCGCAGGTTAACGACTGAGGGGCCAGAGTCAACTTTGTCCTTTTTTATCGGTATGACCTCGCACAGGTCGGCGCTGAAGGATTGCCTGCCCGGCCTCAACGCCGCCCGTGTGACCCGCCGTGCCAAGCAGTCGGTGTTTGTTGTCAGGGATTGAAATTGACAGCGGGCCGGTCAATGGTCAGACCATGATCAACGCAGATATTACAGAACGCATCAAAAACCTGCCGGTCTGGTCCGGGGACGTGACAATCACGCCTTTGGAAGGCGGGCTTACCAACGTCAATTATAAAGTCACCGATGGTGCCCGCTGTTATGTGGTGCGCTTAGGCCAGGATATTTTACACCACCACGTCCTGCGTTTTAACGAACTGGCGGCCAGCCGCGCCGCCTATGCCGCTGGATTGTCACCGGCGGTGGTTTACAGCGAGGCCGGTTTAGCCGTGCTTGATTTTATTGACAGTGTGACCTTCACCGCAAAAGACGTGCAAAATCAGGCCAATCTGGAGCGCATCCTGCCGCTGATAAAAACCTGCCACTTTGACCTGCCAAAGCGTCTGCGCGGGCCGGTATTGGCGTTTTCAGTTTTTCATATCATCCGCGATTATTGTGCCACTCTGTCTGACGGGGGCAGCGGCTACGTTAAACAGGTGCCGGATTTACTAAAGATCGGTGACCGGTTGGAAGCGGCGGTTGGGCCGGTTGAAACGGTTTTTGGCCACAATGACCTGCTGGCCGCCAATTTTCTGGATGACGGGGCGCGGCTGTGGTTGATTGACTGGGATTATGCCGGGTTTGGTTCGCCGCTGTTTGATCTGGGTGGGCTTGCGTCAAATTGTGACCTGAGTGCGGATAAGGAGGTTTGGTTGCTGGAAAATTACTTTGACCTGAAACTGACCGACGACCTGCAGCATCGGTATCAGGCGATGAAATGTGCCGCTGCAATGCGCGAGATGTTGTGGAGTATGGTGTCAGAGCTGTCTTCTGATGTAGACCATGATTTCGCGGCCTATACTGCCGATACCCGCGAGCGGTTTGAAGCCATATATGAAGATTTTCCCAAGAGTTGAGATACGCAAAAAAGGATTTTGGAAAATCCTTTCCAAGCGAATTCGAATTCGCTTTTACCCGCGGGTGGTAATTGTGGTGGAAATCTTTCCCAGACCGGCAACAAAAACCTCACAAACATCCCCCGCAACCATTGGCCCCACACCCGCCGGGGTGCCTGTGTAAATCAAATCCCCCGGTTTTATGGTCAAGGTACGGGACAGGAAGCCGATGATTTCGGGCACTGACCAGATCACCTCGGCGATGTCCGCCTGCTGCCGCACCTCACCGTTCAGGCGCAGGGTGATTTCGCCGGACAGCATATGGCCAACGTCGTCCACTTTATGAACCGGCCCGCAGACTGCGGAATTGTCAAAGCCCTTACCCCAGTCCCACGGACGGCCCATTTTTTTGGCCGTGGCCTGCAGGTCGCGCCGGGTCAGATCATTACCGATGGCATAGCCCCAGACGTGTTGCAGTGCGATTTTCTGTGCCACGTTCACGCCTTCGCGGCCGATCGCCACCACCAGTTCCGCCTCAAAATGCAGGTTTTCAGTGTCCGGCGGGTAAGGCACCGCAATACCGTCGTCCACCACTGCGTCGCTGGGTTTGGTGAAAAAAAACGGCGGTTCCCGGTCCGGATCCTTGCCCATTTCGCGGGCATGGGCCGCATAATTGCGCCCGACGCAGAAAATCCGCCGAACCGGAAAGCGGGCGACAGAACCTGCGATTGCCACGGAAGCCTGCGCTGCGGGCTCAAACACATATTCGGTCATTAAATATCCTTATGAATTGCCGCGGTCTTCGCGAAACAGCCCCAGTTTTTGTTGCGCTGCGCGGTCTGAAAAACTGAACAGCACCGCCTCGCTTTCCGCCTGATGACTGACCCATTTCCAGCTGGGCACAACGAAAATATCTTTTGGACCCCATTCAAAGGATTGCCCGTCAACTGTGCTGCGCCCAACGCCCTCGAGGGCCACAAATACCGTGGCGTCGGTGGCACGATAGGCCGATGACCCAAATCCCTTTGGCAACAACTGTAAGAAGGCTGCGATGGTGGGCATGGCGTGCCCGCCGTCTGCCGGGTTGATATAGCGCATTTTCAGCCCGTGGCACCTGTCAAGCTCCTGTGACGCTTTCATTCTTTCCAGCGCGTCCCGCGCCTGCGCAAACGGATAGTTAAACAGCGGAGATGCCGGTTTGGTCCGGACAAAATCAACAGGCACCATATTGGCCCCGTAGCGGGCCAGACTGTCACCGTCCGGTCTTGTCAGCGGTTGCACGTTGGCACTGTAACCCTCGGCAAAAGAGGTATCAAACGCTGTGACAATCGGAATATCCAGCCCGTCCAGCCAGATCATCGGCTCTGGGGTTTCATTGCCGTGGTCGTGCCACGCCCCCGGCGGGGTGATAACAAAATCACCGTATGACATGGTGGTTCGCTCGCCGTTCACCGACGTGTGCGCCCCGTGCCCGTCCAGCACCAACCGCAAGGCCGACTGGCTGTGCCTGTGGGCCGGGGCGGTCTCGCCCGGTGTAACCAACTGCAGTCCGGCATAAAGCGACGTGGTGATTTTGGACTGCCCGCGCAATCCGGGGTTTTCAAGGATCAGGACCCGGCGCTCTGCCTCTTTTGCGGTGATCAGATCGCCGCTTTCCAGCAGATACCGCCGCGCTTTTTCAAACTGCCAGCAGTGCGGCAGGCAATCACTTTTGGGCTGCGGCGTGATAATGTCAGAGAATACCGCCCACAGGGGAGTCATGGCGTTCTTGTCTATTTTCTCGTAAAACGCCAACCGCTCAGGCGTTTCCTCCGGCTTGTCCCTCAATGACATGTTTATGTTTCCCGTTGATTTGCGCAATCACAATCAGCCAATGCAAACTGTATATTAAGCCTTGCTCTCTATGCCAACCACGTACAGCGGGGACAGCATGATTATCAGCCACAAGCACCGTTTTATCTTTTTTTCAAACCCCAAAACCGGTTCGGAATCCGTGCGGCTGATGCTGGAAAAATTCAACGAGGAATCCATTGTTCCTTACCGTGCCTGTACCTGCGCCACGCCGTTTTATCCGCATATGTCGCCACAGGAAGCCAAGGCCGTATTTATGCGGCGGGGTTGGAATTTTGACAGCTATAGGCGCGTTACCTGCGTGCGAAATCCCTATGCAAGACTGGTTTCGCTGTATCAGATGATCCACCGGGTTGACCGACTTTGCCGGGTTTTACGGCGGCTTCGCGTTCCGCGTCGGTCATTTTCCCGCTGGTTGACGCAGACCCGACCCGACGGACGTGGCGGAGGTGGATTTCGTCACCAGCGCTGGCGGAAATTTGGCACCTGGTCCATCCGGTCCTGGGCCTATGATGCCAATGACGCGGCCCTGGTTACAGACATTTTGCCGCTGGAGACATTGGCCTTGGATCTGCCGGGTCTGCTGGAAGAATTAAAACTTCCGAAAGTTGGCACGTTGCCCCACGCCAACATCGGGGCGACAGCGGATTATCAAAGCTGTTACACACCCCGCACCCGTAATCTGGTGGCCAAGCGCTATGGCTGGGATATCCGGCATTTTAGTTATTGTTTTGACAGTAAAGGATCACAGACCCGGCCGGGTTAACGTTCTGTTCAATTGGCTCGGGCACACTCTGCCTTATGGTGGTTTATTGTTTCTGTTTTGGAAACAGTAATATTGTGGAGCGTGGGATGTGCCTGAATGTCCAACAAACAATAGTGGTTATTCCGGCGTTGAACGAGGCGGCCCATATTGGTCGGCTGTTACAGTCGCTTTTGGTATCCACTGACGGTCCGCCGATCTGGGTGTTTGACGGCGGCAGCAGTGACGCTACCTGCGACATCGTGCGGGGATATGCCCGGCTTGACCCGCGCGTCTGTCTGCACAGGAACCCCGGAAAAACCCAGGCTCACGCGGTGAACTGCGCGGCCGTATTGGCGACGGGTCAAAAAGCGCAGTTTTTGATCCGAATGGACGCGCACGCGAAATACGCACCTGATTTTGTTAATACGGTAGAGGACTGTCTGCTTGGGACAGCGGCGGACAGCGTTGTGGTGCCCCTTTGTGCCACCGGCAAAGAAGGCTGGCGCGCGGCGGCTGCGGATTTGCAGCGCAGTTGGCTTGGCAATGGTGGTGCTGTACACCGGGCGCGGAATTACCGGGGCTGGGTAGCGCATGGCCATCACGCCGGATTTCGCCTGGAAAGCTTTATGCGGCTGGGCGGCTATGACACCGATTTTGTTGCAAACGAGGACGCGGAATTTGACCACCGTCTTGGCCGGCGCGGGGGCAGGATTTTTTTGGAAAGCCGTGCGCCGGTTGGCTATATCCCGCGAAAAACCCCGGCTGCGCTGTGGCAACAGATGTTCCGGAACGGATATTTTCGGGTGAAGTCGGCGCAAAAACACAAAATCGCGCTGGGATTTCGGCAGCAGTTGCCGGTTTTGACAACACTGTGCCTTGTGACATGCGCTGTGCTGACCGCGCATATCGGGATTATGGCCGCGTTGCCGCTGAAAATCTATTTGGGCGGCGTTTTCTGTTTGGCCGTCGGTGCCGCCGGGCGCAAAACGCCCCTGCGCATCCTGCGCGTGTCCGTGCTGGCGGTGGTGTCTCATATCGGATTTGGCACCGGTGCCCTGTGGCGTATGGCCAAGACTGCCGGGGGATTTTGGGCAAATCAAAACACACTCAGCCGGGTGCCCAAATGACGGCAAATCTGTTTTTGGCTGCCGCACCCCGGTGCGGGTCCACCCAGCTGGCCCACTGGCTGGATTCGCACCCTGATATTTTTCTCTCGCCAATCAAGGAACCTAATTTTTTCTCCGCCCACGAATTTCCGCCGGCTTTTGTTGAGAAAACCCATTTGAACGATGTGGCACCCGAGAAATTTGTTGGTTCAAACCAGCGCAAACCGGCACAGTTTGCAGTGTTTCGTCGTCCAGAGGATTACGCGGCGCTGTTTGCGGCGGCGGACTGCAAATGGCGGATGGACGCATCAACCACCTATCTGACCTGTGCGCACGCGCCCGCCAATATCCATGCCTATAATCCAGACGCCAGAATTATCATTTTAACCCGCGATCCTCTTGCCAGGGCGTTGTCCCACTATCGTCTGGCCATTCGCACCGGGCGCACGCGCAGATCACTGACCGCCGAACTGCTGGACGAGATGTCCGGGATCACGCCGTTGGCCGGGCGGTTTTTGGTACGGCCAAGCTGCTATAAAATCGGCATCGCCCGGTTTCGCGCGGTTTTTCCGGAACCGCAGATCATGTGCATTCGTTTTGAAACGATGATTAAGAACCCGGGCCGGACTCTGCGGTCCGTTTGCCGGTTTTTGCAAGTGGATACGGCAAAGATAAGCATGGCGAATACCGCCAGAAACCACGCGGTCGCGCCGGTCTTCCCGGCGCTTAATCATTTCTTGTGGCACTCGGGCCTGAAAACCAAAATTCGTCGGCATCTGCCAAACAGTCTTAAGCCTGCAATCAAGCGGTTGTATTTTAAACGCTTTTCCGTGAACCCTTTTCAGGATGACGAAATCAAACAGCTGGCCGCCGCCCTGAATGGTGCGGCGTGAGGGTCTTGCTGGTGCACGGCGATTTGCGCGCCGGGGGTGGGGCGGAAGCCTATGCTCTGGCAGTTGCCGCCACTGCAGCAAAGCTGGGCCATCAGGTTGGCTGGCTGGACGTCACCGGACACCTGCCCCCTGACGGCAGAAAACAGGCGCTTTTGCCGGCGAAATTGCTGCAAGTATCGCTACAGCGTCTGCGGTTCCACCTGTTGAAATATGCAGTTGTCTGCCAACGGGTTCGGGCAGTCGCCGCAGGTTACAGCCACGTTATTTACACTTACGGCGAGGGGCCAAGCACCCAAAAACCCCTGTTGCGAATTCTGCACGCGCCGGCGCTGTTTTCAGGCAGGCCTGAGCTGGTAAAATACCTGGGCGTGACCGGCGGACCGCTTGGCAAGCTGATGCTGCGTTCTGTTTACAGTTGGGCTTGCCGTCGGCTGGCGCGACCGGACATGCGGCCCGGCAAAGGGGTTACAACGGTTGTCAACTCAAACTGGACCGGCGGCATTGTTGCAAAGTATTTTCAGCTTTCGTCCAAAACCGTTTTATACCCAAAAGTTGTGCCGGTTCCGCATTGCCCAGACATAAGCCGCAGCCCGCTGCGCTTTATTACCGTCGGGCGGCTGGTCCCCGGCAAAAGGCTGGAAGACGCCGTGGAAATTATCGCCAAGCTGCGTGACAACGGCATTCCGGCCTATCTGCAAATCGTTGGGCGGGCCACCGGTCCCTATTCACGCGCTTTTGTCGCGCAATATAACCCACTGAGTTTTGTGACGATCACCCAAAATGCCACGCGCCCGCAACTTGCCCGGGCTATGGCCTCTGCCCGGTATGGCCTGCATTGTTACCGACACGAGCATTTTGGCATTTCGGTTGCGGAAATGATCACTGCCGGGTGTCTGCCATTTGTCTTTGATGGCGGCGGCGTTGTGGAACTGGTTCCGGACCGACGGTTGCGGTTTGACTGCGTGGATTCGGCGGTAAATAAAATATCTGCACTGGTGGATGTCAGCCTGCAGAAACAAACAGCGTTGCAAAGGACGCTGCAATCAACGCCCGCGCTGAAATCCGCGATCCATTTTGACGGTCAGCTGGAAAACATCCTGAACCGTTTTTTAACGTCGGCGGCAGCATGACCTCGCGCCTGAACACAGAATACCGGGCGCTAAACCTGTTTGCGGTAGCCTGTGGACTGGCCCTGTGGCTGCCCGCCGTGGGCGTTCCGGTGTGGCAGGTACGACTACAGCCGATGGACCTGCTTGCCCTTGTGGCATTGCCCCTGATTGTGGTGTTTCGAAAATATCTGGCGCCCGAAATATTCATCGGCGTGACGCTTCTGATTGCCGCCTTTTCAATGTCCACCTGGGTTGGCGGATCAGTTACAGTGCTGCTTTATTATCTGGGGTTCATCCTCCCCTTTATTCTTGGGCTGTATATCATTTTGCGGGTGCGGGCCGCGCAACGTTGGTTTTTGTCCGCATTTCTTTTGGGCGGGGTTCTGTCCTGCTTGTTTTTTCTGACGCAAATTGTTTTTGGTGCGGAAAATCTTGATTTTCGCAACAATTCATTCTTTCGAATGCCCCCGCACTTTGGCCGCGGGTTTGCGCTGTTTCCAGAAGTATCAACCTTTGCCGCCCATGCGGTCATCGTATTGGGCGTGCTGCTTTCCCTGATGTTTCGACCACATAACAAAGCGGCAAACCGACATTTTATATTGGTGCTGCTCTGTCTCATTTTGGTGTCGCTGATGTTCACCCGCTCGACGTCGTTCCTGTTAATCGCGCCGCTTTTGGTTGGATTTGTGGTTTTCAGAACCAACAGGCTGTCGCTGAATTCGGCCCTGACCACAGTTTTTATCGTCATTCTGGCAACCGCTGTTCTGAGTTATTTCCTTAGCATTTTTTATGCCGACAGGCTTTTGACCAGCTCTGCTGAACGATCCGCCGCCATGCGGCTGGCGTCGATTCTGGGTGGGCTGTCGCCGCTGACTTCGGGTGAAATATTCGGGGTTGGGCTTGGCAACAACGAACTGGTGCGCGGGCGCGCGTTTGATGCGGCGCGGGCGCTGGGACTGGTGCATGGGCGATTGCCTGACGGGATTAACTCATTGGTGGTCGGACGGATATTTGAAGAAGGCTGGCCCGCAGTCCTGCAACAATGCTTTGCGATCATATTATTGGCGCGGGCCGCAGTCTTGCGCCGTTTAAGCGGTGGCGAGGCGGCGTTGATCACGCTGGCGCTGGGAAGTTTTTTAGTGTCGTTGTTCGTGACCGGGTACCGAGGCATTTACACCAACTGGATGTGGCTGGCCATTGCTCCGGCCATCCTTGCCAACCACAAACACCAACTGCTGCAAAACAGGCAAACGCTGCTTTGGGCCGCGCACTGACCCTGTCGGTTGCGCTGAAGGCAACCGGAGCATTGGTGTGGCTGGCCTTGATCTGGATGCTGGGGCGGATTTTACCTGTCGATGACTTTGGGCTTGTGCTGTACAGCTTTTCGCTGATCGCACTTGTTGGCGGAATCGCGTCCGGAGGGTGGGTGCAAACAACACTGCGCGTTGGGGCCAGGTATTGGGACAACGGCGAAATTTCCCGGTTTCGGCATTTGATCTTTGTTGGGTTAATATTCACATTGATCAACGCCGCATTGCTTGTCGGCGTTGGGGCTTTGGTTTTGCCGCATTTTCCCAATCGGTTTTCAATCGGTGCCTACGGCCATTTCATTGCTGCGGCCATTTTTGCATTCGCGCTGGTTTTATTGGGCTCGGCGTCGTTGCGCGCCCAGTGTCGGTTGGCTTTGCCCCTGATCGGGCTGGGCATTTTCCGGCCGGTCGCCGTCGCGGCGGCGGTTTTGGCGATACTGGTTTTTTGGACGTTTCCAAATCCCAGGGATATATTGCTGATCTATGCGGCGGTGCTGGTCGTGCTGGCGCTGGTTTTTCTGCGGCCACCGGGACCACAGCAAAATGCGCAACACGGGTTCGAATTCCGCTGCTTTATCAGTGATGTCAGACTGTCCCGGCGAATGTGGACCGGCGCTTTGGGCTGGACGGTGTTTCAACATCTCGATGTGATCGTCATTGGGATTGTGTTAACGCCCGTGGATGCGGCCATCTATTTGGTGGCGGCCCGCATTGCGGCAATCGTTGGTCTGGTCATGGACGGCCTGCGCACGGCCCTTGCCCCGCGTATGTCAATCGCCTTTGCCGCAGGGACGGACCAGTTCTTTGCGGTGGCTGTGGCGACAAACAAGGTGTTTTTGATAAGCGGTGCCCTGTTGATCGCGGCAATGGTATTTGTCGGGCCTGTCCTTATCGGGGTATTGTTGACGGAACAACCGGTGGGCGTGCGGGTTTTTTTCTGGCTTCTGGTGGCGCAGGCAACCGTGCCGGTTTTTGGAGCAACCGGTCTGATTATGTCGATGACAAATCAGGAACGCGCCCGGTTAAAGATAATATGGGCTTTGCTGCCGCTGGCACTGCCGCTGGTCTGGTTTGCTGCGCAAAACGGCCCGGCGGCGCTGGCGGCGGCCATTGCCGGGGTTCAGATGGTGCAGGCCGCGTTGATGGCTGCGGCGGTGCACCGGCGGCTGGATATTTTGCCAACCTTTCTGGATGTCAGAAACTGGCGGCGACCACGGCGGACTGAATTCAGAGAAACCTGAATGGCACCTTAAAAAATGAAATCATCCTGGCTGAAGTCGTCAAAGCTCAGCGAGCTGCCGTCGGCGGTTTCCAGTCGAATACGTTCCGATCCAAAATTTAGATTTGCACCATAGGTCTGCGAAGTGATGGTCAAAGAGCTGTAGTGGTAAATCGAAGTGTATCCGGACAGATCCAGCCGGTCCTCGCCCAGAACAAAATCGGTAACGGTATCTTTCCGTCCGTCACTGACAAACACAAAAACATCCGCACCGGCGCCTCCTGTCATAATGTCCGCCCCGGCACCGTCAACCAGCCGGTCGTCACCTGCCAGACCGTTCAACTGATCCGCCAGATCAAATCCCATGATCAGGTCGTCCGCCGCCGTGCCGTTTAATGTGTTCGCGTTGTCGTTGCCCAAAATTGTCGCGCCAAGATTTCCAAGGTCCAGCGTAAACTGTGTGACGCCCTGTTCCGCCTCACCAGCCACGAAAACCTGAATCTCGCTGCCGATCACCGTGGCTACAATCGAAGACACATTTTGTAGCGTGGTATTCAGTTGATCAGCGATCGAGGTGATTTCAAAGAGGTTGCCCCCCGGTGCCAGCTCAAACAACGTCAACCCGTCGTCCGATCCACCGGCCAAAATAAATGTGCGCCCGCCAAATACAAATGTTTCTATGTCCGCCACCCCCTGAAACCGCGTGTCGGTGGTGTCCAGCACGTGATCTTCGACGAACAGCCCGCCAAATTGATTGACCCGCAAAACGGTTATGGAACTGGTGCCAAAAGCGCCCAGCAAAAGATACATTGTTCCGTCAACCACTGCAGTTTCCAGAACGTTGGGCACGGAAAAACCGGGCCCGTCCGTTGGGCCGAAACTGTCGCGGTATTTGATATTGCCCCATTTGCCCATCCAGTAGCTGGAGACCCCCGCATCGGTGGCGGAAGCGGCAAAGAAATAGCTGCGCCCGGCGACCTGCGCATAGGCCAGCGATGTCACATCGCCGATAAATTCGTTGGCGTTGTCATCAAAGTGTTTCTTATGCTCCAGCGTCAGATCGTCGCGCAACCGAAAGCTGCGAAAACCGGGTTGGTTATACTGGCTGGCCACCATGAAGGTTTTCCCTTGAATCTGAATGCCGATGGATTGGGTGAAACCGCCGATTTCGGTGGGCGAAGAGCCCAGGATCTGCAGCCCGTCAAATCCGCCGTCGCTGCCAAGCTTGTGTATCGCGGTGCGATCGTCAAACCGACCGGAAGGCAGCAAAATATCCTGTCCGTTAACCTGTAATGTGTCGACCGCCCGAAGCCCCAGCGTACCGCGGTTGATACTATAGCCGATCTGGTTGACGTAAGCAGCGGCAGCGCCCTCTGACAGCGCAAAGCTGTTCATCCCACCGTCGGCGTTGGAAGCGGTGTAAAGATAATCTACACCGCCAATTTGAAATATATTGAGATCGGAAATTCCACTCATATGGGCAAGCGGACCACCCACCAATGTGGTTACGTGCGTAAACAAAGCCACCCCGGCCTCCAACTTTACGCCCCCAACATTTACTGTGAGTTTAAAACCTTAATTTTAAGTCAAGAGCGCAGACCCGATGAAAAGCCGGTGGCAATTTTCTTAAACCCCGGTTTTTTTAAGAACCACAGAAACCGTGCGGAACAGGACGTTGAGATCAAACCAAAACCCCGCCTTAAGCAAGTAGGACACATCCATCCGCACCCGGTCATCATAGGAAATTCTGTTACGACCGCTGATCTGCCAAAGCCCTGTTATTCCTGGCAAAAATGCAAAATAGGCCCACTCAGAGCCGCTATATTTCCGCAGCTCTTCGCGGGGAACAGGCCGGGGGCCGACCAGACTCATCTCGCCGCGAATAACGTTCCAGAATTGCGGCAGTTCATCCAGCGATGTCCGGCGTAAAAACCTTCCCAGCCGCGTAACACGTGGATCGTTGGCCAGTTTGAAATTGGCTGACCATTCACGGGCGGCGGCCGGATTTGTGGCCAGAAATTCGCGAAGCCTGGCCTCGGCGTCCGGCACCATAGAGCGCAGTTTCCAGCATTTGAAACTTCGTCCCTTTTGCCCCACACGCCAATGGCCAAAAAACCCCGGATTTCCGTCCAGTCGCACCAGAAACCACAATATTCCAATCGCCGGTAAAAGCAGCGGCGCCAACGCTGCGGTCAGCAATATATCCATCCGCCGCTTGACACCGTGTCGATACCGCATGGCGGAAATCAACCGTTGGCTGGTGCTGATTTTCGATTGAAAGTTGCCTGTGTGCTTCACGGGTTTCACTTGATTTGGCTTGGCGGACTAAAGCGAAGGGGAATTAACAATCCCTCCACATTCCGCCGCTAACCTGTGCCCGAGCTCAAAATAATACGGCCAATACAGGATAGATTTTTATGAATGCACCCAACCCGGGATTGCGGGCCAGAATCTCCGCACCGTTGATGCCCCAGGGCGACTTAGCTGATGGAGATTTACTGGACTTCACCGGCATGGCGGCCACCTTGTGGCGGGGAAAATGGCGGCTGTTATTCATGGTGTTGATCGCCACTGGCATCGGCGGATATTGGGCCACCGAACTGGCAATCCCGCAATTTCGTGCAACCTCGGTTGTGGTTCTTGATCCACAACAGGAACCGGTTGTTGATCTGGGTTCGGTTGTGCCCAGCCTTGGCAGCGACACCAGCGTTGTGAATACAGAGGTTGAAGTGCTGCGGTCGCGCAGCCTGACGGCCAAGGTGGTGCAAAAGCTGGATCTGGCGACCGATCCGGAATTTTCACCCTGGCTGCGCACGCCCGGGCCGGTGGGCCGTCTGCGCCTGACAGTTGCAGCCCGGTTGGGTCTGCCCGCAGGCATACCGAACATACCGATGCCGCATTCCGCGCGTGAAAATATCACCGTCGATCTGATGGCCGATCACATCAGCATCCGGAACATACCGGACAGTCTGGTGTTTGAAATCACAGCCCAAACCTCGGGCCCGCTCAAATCGGCCAATATCGCTAATGCGCTGGCGGAACTGTATGTTTTTGGCCAGATCGAAACGAAATTTACAGCAACCGAACAGGCAACGAAATGGCTGACTGGCCGGGTGGCAGAGCTTAAATCGGCCCTTGAAGAGGCAGAGGCGAAGACAAAAGAATTTGCGACCCAAATCGATCTGGTCGATGCGCAGGCGCTGGACGCCCTGTCGCGGCAATTAAAAAACCTGCGCGAGCGGGTACAGTATAAATCATCAACCCAGCAGGATCTGAAGGAAAAATATCAGGCGCTTACGACCGCAAGAACCCGGTTTGAACAACAGCTGGCGGCACAAGACAGCATCCTAAGCGGACTTTATGAAAATGTGCGCTCCAATGCCGGTAAATCACGATTTGACGCGGAGTTGCGCCGCCTCAAAGGCCGTATAGCTTCAGACCTTGCCCGCACGGACGCCCAGTTGGCTGCGCTGCAACAATCAGAGGGCGACCTGAACGCGCGTATAGATGCGCAATCGGCTGATCTGGTCACTCTGGAACAACTGACCCGTGATGCCGAGGCCAGTCGTCTTATATACGAATATTTTCTAAGCCGCCTAAAGGAAACGTCGGTCCAACAGGGCGTGCAACAGGCCGACAGCCGGGTGTTGTCAAGCGCCGTGGTGCCGGACGCGCCCGCAACACCGCGTCTGCCTTTGGTGCTTGCGATGTCAGCGGCCATCGGACTTTTGGCCGGAACCACGCTGGTTTTGGGCAAAGAAGCCAAACAAAATACGTTTCGGAACGCCGAAGATCTGGAAAGCGAAACCGGCATAACGGTTATGGGTCAAATTCCCCTGATCCCCAGAGGCCGCAGAGCAGGTGTTTTAAACTACCTGTCGGCCAAGCCCACATCGGCGGCGGCAGAGGCCGTTCGAAATCTGCGCACGTCAATCCAATTGTCCAATATCGAAAATCCGCCGCAGGTTATCATGTCTACCTCCTCGGTCCCAAACGAGGGTAAAACCACACATTCGCTGGCATTGGCGCAGAACATGGCGGCAATGGGCAAATCCGTTCTGGTGATTGAAGGCGACATCCGCCGACGGGTGTTCAGCGCCTATTTCAAGATCGGCGAAAAACCGGGGTTGCTGAGTGTTTTGTCAGACAGCGCGGCGCTGAAAGATGTGGTCTGGCATCACCCAACATTTGCCTTTGACATTTTGATCGGCGAACAGTCCGACAAAAACGCCGCTGATGTTTATGCGTCCGACGAATTCGCTGATTTTATCGGTCGGGCCCGCAATCAATACGAGGTTATCGTCATTGACACACCGCCGGTTCTTGCCGTGCCGGATGCCCGGCTGATCGGCCAGTCGGTTGACGCCATAATTTATTCTGTTCGGTGGGACAAAACATCCAAACTGTTTGTTGACCGTGGGTTAAGAGCGTTGGACGCTGTGGGTTTGCGGCCCAAAGGATTGGTGCTGGGGCAAATAAATCAGGTCAAATTCCGCAGCTATGGCTACGGCGACGGGTACGAGGTTCAGGGCTATTACGACAATTAAAGCGCAAACTGAAAACTGGGCACCGGTTTTTGGAATAAATTGCGCGCAGGATTTGAAGGATAAAGTCGCTCCGCTGAATCCGCCAAATGAGATCCGGCTACAGCAATATTATACTTAAACTAGAATCATCAATTATGCGCGCCTGCCTGCGCGGGCAGACGATCATGTGGCCGGCATAAAGGCGCGCCATCACCCGTTAAGCTCCAAATATGTTGTGCACGGGCAACGAATGCGCGGACCAGCGCCGATGCCATGATTATGGCTGTTGCATCTCACTGGCACAGGGTACTTACTCGAATTATAACACTTTTTAGTCGGCCTGCTGTCTATTTTGCCATTCCCGTGGTAACAGTGCGTTAATTGAATTTGGGGACAAATTTGTTTGAATATCTGGTAAACCTGCCACGTCGCTGGAAAAAAGTTATTGTGGCTTTGGCAGACACGGCGCTGATTGTGGTCGCCTTGTTTTTGGCTTTGTCACTGCGCGCCGGTAAAGATTTCACCCTGATATCGATGGTTGAGTCCTGGCCGTTCCTGCTGATGCTGGTGGTTCTGGCGCCGTTTGTCGCCAGCGCAATGTCCGTTGGCAACATCAAACTTTCAACTTTTGACAATCAGGGTGTATTGAAACTTGCGACCTTTGCAAGCGCGCTGACCATTGTCAGCGTTACGGTTAATTTGACCACCAAAGTCAACGTGCCCTCGACGGTACCGGTTATTTTTGGATTTGTATTTTTTCTGTTGTCGTCGTTGGCCCGGCTGTCGGTGAATATGGTTCTGGATTTGTACAGAAACCAAATCCACAACGCCCGACCGGTTGCTGTGTACGGCGGCGGGGCTGCCGGGCTGCAACTGATTGCGGCACTGCGCCAATCCGAAGACATTAATCCCGTGGCAATTGTGGACGACAATTCTTCCATGCACGGGGTTGTGATTTCGGGGTTGGCTGTTCGCAATCCAAGTGATTTGGCCCAAATGGTGGAGTCCGGCAAGATTGAGGGTGTGCTTTTGGCGATGCCGTCGGTCCCCCGCGACCGGATGCGCAAAATCGTTGCAAATCTGAGACATCTGAATTGCGAAATAAAAATGTTGCCAGCGGTGACGGAACTGGTCAGCAGCAGCGGCATTCTTGAAAGCCTGAAACCGATTGCGCTGAACGATCTGCTGGGACGTGCCAGCGTTGACCTGGAAATCCCGGGCATCGCCAAAACCTACGCCGGACGATCGGTTTTGATCAGCGGAGCAGGCGGGTCCATCGGCTCTGAACTGTGTCGCCAGATCATAAAGACCAACCCGCACCGGTTGGTGCTGCTGGAGCGCAGCGAACTGGCACTTTACAATATTGACCGCGAAATCAGAAGTTTGGCCAGGCCCGACAATCTGGAAATTGTCACGGTTTTGGGGTCTGTTTGTGATCGTCGACTGGTTGACGATCTGTTCGCCAAACAGGAAATCGAAATTGTATTGCACGCGGCGGCTTACAAACACGTACCGCTTGTTGAGGACAACAAACTTGAAGGTTTGCGCAACAATGTGATTGGCACCAAAGTTTTGGCTGACGCTGCACTGGAAGGCAAAATCGAGCGGTTTATTCTGATTTCAACCGACAAGGCCGTGCGGCCGACAAATATTATGGGCGCAACGAAGCGGCTGTCAGAGATGGTGGTGCAGGATTTGCAGACCCGCAGCCCGTTTACAAAATTTTCAATCGTTCGGTTTGGTAATGTGCTTGGGTCGTCCGGTTCCGTGATCCCGCTGTTTCAGCAGCAAATTGCAAACGGCGGCCCCATTACCCTGACCCACAGCGAAGTTTCAAGGTATTTCATATCGCTGCAAGAGTCGGTTCGTCTGGTTCTTTTGGCGGGTTCATTTTCCACCGGCGGTGACATTTTTGCCCTGTCTATGGGCAAGCCAATCCGCATCTACGATCTGGCGCGCCGCCTGATTGAACTGTCCGGTCTAAGCGTGCGCGACAGTAACAATCCCACCGGCGACATAGAAATTGCAATCACCGGAATGCGACCGGGCGAAAAACTGAATGAAGAAGAGATGACTGGCGAGAATGCCCTGCCCACGCCGCACGAGATGATTTTAAGGACGCAGGAAAGCTATTTGTCAGAACTGGAGTTGGCGGCAGCCCTTAAAGAGCTGGGCAGAGCAATTGAAAGCGGCGAAGCAACCGCCGCGCAAAAACTGATCGAGCGTTGGGTGGAAGGATACCACAAAGTTGACGTCAA
>CAYZQS010000017.1:9497-15654 GCA_964480735.1 uncultured Rhodobacterales bacterium | reverse complement strand
CGGCAATCCAATCCAGCCCGACCATTTTTGATAAGCCCGTCAAGTCGGTCGTTTAAATGTCTGGCCGCGGGCGCGCTGGCCTTGCTGCTTTGGCCGTCACTTGCGCCTGGTGCAGAGCCGTACCAATATTCCAAACCAAGTCTGAACATGTTTGGCGTCACCGGATTGATCGACATGCCAACAGCCGAAAGCCAGCCCGAAGGGGAGCTTTCGTTTTCGTCAACATATTTTGCAGGAACTTTACGCAACACGCTGACGTTTCAGATTACTCCCAGATTGTCCGGCAGCTTTCGCTACGCGATCATCAGCAATTGGGGACCGGTCACAACGACCGGCGGGCGGACATACGATCGCAGCTTTGACGCGCGGTTTCAACTGGTGCGCGAAGGGAAATACCGCCCGGCCGTGGCCATCGGCGCACAGGACATCATCGGTACGGGAATTTATTCCGGCGAATATGTGGTGGCCACGAAACACGTGACCCCGGCTGTGAAAGTGACCGGCGGTATCGGTTGGGGACGCTTTGGTTCCAACAACAGCTTTGCCAACCCGCTGGCCGCACTGCACCCGGGGTTTGCAACCCGAAGCGCGGGTTTTGGACTGGGTGGCGTTCCGGTGTTTGGCAACTGGTTCCGTGGACCAGCGGCGCTGTTTGCCGGGGTAGAATGGCAAACGCCGGTGAAAGGATTGGCCGTCAAGGCAGAACTGTCCTCTGACGCCTATACGCTTGAAACGGTTGACCGTTCAATTTTCAACCGCCGCTCGTCACTCAATTTTGCGTTGGATTATGTTCTGAAAAACGGCACCAGAGTGTCTGGCTATTACCTGTACGGCTCTGAACTGGGTCTTCGGGTAACGGTGGGTCTGAACCCGAAAAAGCCAAAGTCCGGCGGCAGCGTCGGGGCCGCACCGCCGCCCGTTGTGCCACGTCCCAAAGGCGTCATCTATAAAACCGAATGGACAGAACAGGCGGATGTGTCGGCTGTTTTAAGGGCCAATATGAAAAAGCTGTTCAAGGCCGAAGGTCTTGAATTGGTTGCGTTTTCTGTTGACCCATATCGCGCCGAGGTTCGTTTTCGCAACCTAACCCATGACATCGCACCCGAAGCCATCGGCAGGTTGGCCCGACTTTTGACCCAAATCATGCCAGATTCTGTTGAGACGTTTGTGCTTGTGCCGATGGTCAAAGGTTTGGCGACGGTTGCGATAACGATACTTCGGTCTGATCTGGAGGCTTTGGAGCATGACGTGGATGGTGCAGAGCAGATATTCGCACGCGCCCGGTTTCAGAATGCACCGGCAATGCCCGCCGGAGAATACATTTCCGCCATCAGTTATCCGGATTTCACATGGTCCGTAAAACCCCATCTTCAGCTCAGCCTTTTTGATCCTGACAATCCAGCGCGTTTTGACGTGGGCATAAAACTTGAGGCCAAAGCAGAGGTGCGGCCCGGGCTGGTGTTCAGCGGCGCATTGATCAAGAAAATATTCGGCAATCTGAACGAAAACCAAAGGGTGACCGCCACCGCGTTGGCCACCGTGCGCTCGGATGTGGGGCTGTATCACCGCAGCAGCAATGCCAAAATAGAATTTCTGACCGCGGAATATTTTTTCCAGCCCGGCACCAATCTGTATGGCCGCGTCACCATCGGGTATCTTGAGCAGGCATTTGGCGGCGTTTCGGCAGAGATGCTGTGGCAACCGGTTAACAGCAGTTTTGCCATTGGCGTGGAGGTCAATTTTGCCCAGAAACGCGACTATGTGCAGCTGTTTGGGTTTCAGGCCTATAATGTTGTCACCGGCCATGTGTCCGCCTATTGGGACATGGGCAATGGCTTTACCAGTCAGGTTGACGTGGGGCGTTATCTGGCGGGGGACGTCGGTGCAACGGTGACGATTGACCGGGCCTTTGACAACGGTTGGAAGGTTGGGGCTTTTTTCACACTGACCAACGTGCCGTTTGCCACTTTTGGCGAGGGCAGCTTTGACAAGGGGCTGCGGTTTGTCATGCCTGTCAGCTGGTTTAGCGGCGTTCCGCGGACAGAAACCATTGCTAAAGTCGTGCGGCCAATCCTGAGAGACGGCGGTGCCAAATTGGACGTGCCAAACCGCCTGTATGGGTTGGTGTCTGACTATCACGGAGACCGGCTGCAGCGTCGTTGGGGCAGGTTCTGGAGATGACTATATTGCGCAAATTAACACTCCCTATGACGTTGGTGGCAGCGCTTTTGCTTAGCGCCTGCACTTCTGACGCGCCCGGCACTGGTCTGGATGTTCAGGGACTTCGCGCGCAGTTGGCCAAGCGGCTGGCCAAAAACCGCGGTGCTGCGGCCGCCAATCCTCTGGTTGCCCTGACCCGGGCCAAACTGGCGGGGCGGGAAGGGCCGGTGATGATCATGTACACGCCCAAAAAACGCACCTATTCGACCCTTGGTCTGATTGGCGAAAATCAGGACGTGCAAACATTTGGCACGCCCACCAAAAAATCGATCTCTATGTCCGGTGGCGTCATGTTGGCAACCCGGGGTCTGGGCGCAGATTTACTGGCGGCTGATACGCAGGCTGTTCGCGCTGCCCTAAAAGCGGCAAAGGCTACAACATACACGCGCCGGTACCGCAGGCTGGACGGAACGAATCTGCTGGTGAAAGAATCGTTTCAGTGCAGCCTGACAAATGCCGGGGCCGAAACCATCGAAATCGTTGAATTGCGCCACCGGGTGTTTCAATTGCGGGAACGTTGCGAAAATGAAACATCGGCGTTTTCGAATACCTACTGGGCCTCTGTGGATAACTCAGTGATTTATAAGTCTCATCAATGGGTTAGCCGAAAAGTTGGATATCTGGATTTTTACCTATTGATCGACTGATTGCCACCGTCGATTTGCGTGGATTGCGTTGACACCCCAAGATAATGTGGTGTAAGTTTAACCGAGTTTTTTGAAAGTGGAGGACAAAATGAGAAAAATAGCACTCGCAATGGTGATTAGCCTTGGTGCAACAGCTGCTTTTGCCGGCGGTATTGTAGAACCCATCCTGGAAGACGAAGTGATTGTTGACGAGCCTGCGGGTTCCGGCGGTCTGCTGCTTCTTTTGCTTTTGGGCGGCGCACTTGCTGCGTCTTCTTCGTCCAGCTAAGTTCTGGTCTGTCGGAAGACAGTTGAATTCAAAGCGGGCTTTGCGGCCCGCTTTGGTGTGTCTTAAGGGTATTCATACAATTTGGGCGATGCGCGATTGCGGGCACATGTTTAACCGCTGCCTTGCCCCAGCCGGATTCACCCCCGCCTGACGTCACCACCTGGTTGTTTGGTTTCGTTCAGCCGCGAACGCGCAGAGCGTCGGGGGCGTTTTCGGCAAAACCGCACTGGTGGGCCCGCCATTTTTTGAAGATGTGAGAGTTTGGATTGATCCGCCGGGTGGGATGCGCGCGCGGTTATCCAGACGTGTCATCCCCGCGAAAGCGGGGACCTCTGTCACTCTTGCGCCAATATGTGGGAGGTCCCCGCTTTCGCGGGGATGACAAGGGTAGGGTGGGTGCCAGCCCACCATTTGCCTGTCCGCCGCCCATAGGTGGATTGGCACCACCCAACAGGGAACCCGCAGGTTCAATCCACAAACGCGAACCACGCCGGGCACTGTCCCGGACATGGTCCGGAGGACCATTTCAGCCGCGAACGCGCGGAGCGCCGGGGGCTTTTGTTACCTGTGACAACTACTCACCAAAACCAAGGGCAGCGCCTGACCCGAGTGGGTGCGAAGCGCCTGCTGTGCCGAAGGCACACCTGCGGTGTGACGGGGCGGGTCGGGCGCTGCCCGGGCGAAGAGGCCCGGACGGTGCGTTGGCAGAAATTACTGATTGACAATTTGCCTATACAGATTTTCCAATATTTCCGCAGTTATTTCACATTCCCAGATGACCAAGACACTCCACCCAAGAGATTCAAGTTGGTTTCGTTTACCCGTATCAACCTGAACCGTTTTGGATATTTTTGCCCTCCACCATTCTGATCGAGTCTTCGGAATCCTAAAATTTTTACATCCTTCATGACCGTGCCAAAAACAACCGTTTACAAATAACGCCACTTTTCTGGATTTGAATATCAGGTCCGGTTTGCCGGGGAGATCTTTACGGTGCAAAGAATACCTGAGCCCCTTACTGTGCAGGTATCGCCTGACGGATAATTCCGGCTTTGTGTTTTTGTTTTTGATCGCGGCCATATTCCGTGATCTCTGTGCCGGACTGAGATGGTCTACCAATTTCTATATCCGCCAGTTTTTCCAAAATATTTTCCGCGACCGCTCTGACAACCGGAACCGGTACAGCATTGCCAAACTGTTTATATGCCGCGGTACGGGTCGGGTGTGGTTTAAAGCTCTTTGGAAAGCCCTGCAAGTTTGCGCATTCTCTTGGTGTCAGAAGACGTGGGTTTTTCCCTAGTTGAGGGACAAGGCACTCTTTGCCGTCCTTGTAGTATCTGGCCACCAACGTTTTAGCCGGACGGTCAAGGTTGGCTTCAAAGGCTGTGAAACCAGTCCCCCTCGCCAGGTTATTTGCAGTGCGCCTCTTGTGGCCCGCCCAACTGCGGTCGGAAATTGTATATTTATCGTCCACGTTCTGTTCCAGCGCCTCACGTAATGGAATCGGTTTACCTTCCAGCACTGGAAAGTCAAAATTGTTGACGAACCGCCTGTCGCGAAAAGCAACAATGAAACACCTTCTACGGCTTTGAGGGACAAGCGTTTCAGAGTTTAGAACAGTTGAAAAGAAGCGGTATTTTAAATCTATTTCAATCACTTTTCTTAGGATTGCAAAAGTTCGTCCCTTATCGTGTTTGACAATATTGCTAACATTTTCCAGCAAGAGAACCTTGGGTTTCTTAACTTTGGCGATTCTTGCAATGTCGTGAAACAGCGTGCCTTGGGTTTCGTCGAGCAAACCGTGTGCTATTCCCAAAGAATTTCGGGCCGATACACCCGCCAGACTGAAAGGCTGGCAGGGAAATCCCGCCGCTAGCACATCATGGTCGGGAATTGCGCGGGCTATATGTTGGTCAGTTAATTCGGGCGAAGTGATTTCCCGGATGTCTCCGTTAACAATACCACCGTGATTGTCGATGTAAGTTTCACGCGCCTGTTCGTCTATTTCGGAGGCAAATACGCACTCGCCACCCAAAGATTTCAGCGCGATGTGAAATCCACCGATACCGGCGAAAAGATCGATGAATTTGAAATCTGGCAATTTAGGGCCCGCCGTATATTCTCAAAACATCATCTACACTAAGATCGAGGGTATTAAGAAATTCCTCACGGCGCGCCGCGAGATTAGTAATGTGATCCTCAATTTCACCATATGTAGCGTGATGTACCATCTTATGGGCATAGGGGTTGAGGATGCAAATGTTATTGACAACATCTAAACTGCTTTCATAGTTGCCTTGTTTGGAAATTGGCACAAGGTGGTGCGCTTCCAAATAGGGATTTGTTGTAGCTTTGGAAATAAAAGTCGCCATATCAGGAAATATTTCGCAAGTGTGTCCAGAGTCGTGTAACGCTTCTTTGGCAATTGCCGGATCACGTCGATAGGAATTCGAGATTGAAGTAACCAGATCGGGCAAGTCTGCCGAATTGGTTTTCGCCTGATAGTCTTCTTCTGGTTCAATAACCAACCCGTTTTGGGACAAATTCAGCTCTCCCAATTCGATGTTGATAAGTTCTTGCGCGGTCATTGATGCCAGCCACAAGCGCGCGTCCCTAACGAATACGAGCCAATACATTCCTGTGTTAGGACGCAGCTTGCCTTGGTTCATATACAATCGGAGCTCATTGCGAGGACGCCCCGGGCTGTCTGGGCGATACAAAAGGGGTAATCTAATTGCATTGCCGTCTGGAAATGAAAGGAATTCATACAGACAATCGTCTCCAAGATCATCTTTTTTTCCAGTTGGGATATCTATGAAAAATTCCTCAATCAAAGGCCTTTCAAATTTCTGTGTGACGGTTATTTGTCGCTTTTTTCCTTCGTCACCAGCGCCAATAATTGATCCTGCACCCTTATCAGCTCGAAAAAAATGTTTTAGCGCATCCGAAAACTCAAAATCATTTTTTGGCCGTCCATTATTGTCCAATATCATAACTAAACTCCCTCACCCATCCATCTTCA